>CAZMYM010000011.1:63208-64526 GCA_964570515.1 uncultured Thermotogae bacterium
AGGTCACTGGCTGCAGAACCCCCGCGTGTTAGCTACGCCGTGTGCTCGCGTGCCATGCCGAGCCCATCTCATCCCAGGTCAGGTAGTACCCAGGGGATCCAATCCGATCAGCATGTCAAGAAGAGTCACACTGAACCTGTATTCACCCTCGCTTGCGGCATGGACTTGAAAGGCACACCGCCTGACTGGCGTCATGGACTGCACCGGCAGCTGGAAGCTGGCTACCGGAATCAAGTCCACGTACGCAGCCACACGCCTGTCCTCCGACGTGTACCGCAGCCGCAGCTCGCGGACCCCTTGTCCCACGTATCGCTGACCTGGATCGCACTTCCATTCCCACGTGTGGACCTGGTAGCTCACTCCCCAACACACCACCGTCCAATCGGCCGAGAGCTTGAGATCGATCTCGTATCTCTCGCCATTCGTGGCCATCAACCTCGCGCCGAGGATCAGGGCCGTTTCCCCCTCGATCTCATGGATGTCGAAGAGCGCAACGGCCTCGAAGCCGCTCGATACCGCGAAGCTGCTCGACTCGATGCCGGTGAGGTAGAAGGCGTTCTCTGGATCGAGGCTGGCGCGATCGCCGATGTGGACTCCGCTGTCTGTCACCTCGACCCTCAGCGCAAGGTCGACATCCTCGTTGTACGGCACGTTGGCTCTCACCCGCCAGTTCGGCAGATCCACCCACCCGAACTCCTGCTCGAAATCCGGGCGATAGACCCGCTGGTAGGTGTCGAGAAGCAACAGCTCGCCCGATTCGGCAATACCCGAACACGTTGCCCCGGAGAACAGCAGCAGACTGGACACAACAGCTAGAACCCTCCAAGTACGGCCCCTCAAATGCTTCATACCGGGAATCCTCCATTGACAGCAGGTGACCACAGAAGTGTACTGTCTGACAGCCAAAGGCGTCAACCGCGTCATCCTCTTCGTGAACATGCAACCGGCTCCCCGGAAGCCGGCCCGGGTCCTAGGCTGATGCGTGTAGGGCCGGAAGGAGCGCGCAAGCGGCTGCAGTAGGTTGCCTCTGTCAGCTGTGTGCCCGTTTGCCTTTCGCGGCTTCCTATAAGGTGAGGAAGTGCTGCACTGCCCCCTCCCGGGGGGCCAGAGGATTGGAATGCGCAAACCCTGACAAAAAAGGGGATTCCGCTACTTGCTGGGAGTGGAGGACGCTCTTAGAACTCTTCCGCCTCGGATCATTGACGAGATCGCTTCGCTCTCCATGGCCGAAACAGGCCTTCTGTAGCGCGTTGCGCGTGCAATCTGGTACGCCCGAGAGGACTCGAACCTCCGACCTTCGCAGCCGCAGTGCGACGCT
>CAZMYM010000012.1:0-62396 GCA_964570515.1 uncultured Thermotogae bacterium
CCATGACCCCATCCTCTCAAGGAATTCGGTCTCCGGCAATCCCGGGGCGGTTCAACTACCTAGTCCTCAAGACCATTGAGAAGTATCTGGAGAAGGAGGAAGAATGAGCGAACAGGAGTTCAAGAAGGGTGACGTTGTGGAGCCCCGGACAGCCGGTCCGGCAATGACCGTAATCGCCGTACTGAGTGGTGGCCTCATTGAATGCACGTGGTTCGACAAGAAGGACGAGAGGCATACCGACGAATTTACGCCAGAAGCGCTGATTCTCCAAAGCAAGAAGCCTATTGGCCCGGACGGCTACTTCGGCCCAAAGCGTCCGTACATCTCCGAGCAAGAAAGCTAGAACGAAGCAGTAGCAACAGCGTATCGGCCGCACCGACTCGCGTCTCTGCCTGAACGCAGCTGTCTGAAATGATCTCAGCAAGAGCGTCGACGACAAGGCTGTAAATGCGTTCCATGAGAGTCCCCCCTCCCCCTTGACACGTTAGTTAGTGATGTATATAATGGCTCTTGAGGTGAGCCGGAATGCACGAAATCCGAAGCCTGACCGAAGCACAGCGAGAGTTCTCTACTCAACACAAGTGCGAGGAGTACCTAGCTCGCCGACGATGGCCGAACGGCGTCACCTGCCCTCGATGCGGCCGCAAGCATCAGCACTACATGCCGCGATACCGCAAGTGGTACTGCAAACACTGCGACTATCAGTACAGCGTCACGGCGGGCACAATCTTCCACGGCACCAAGCTCCCTCTGACGAAATGGATGGTCGCCCTCTGGTTTCTCTGTCACTCCCCGAAAGGCTGTTCGGCCAAACAGCTAGAGCGCATCCTTGGCGTTCACTACGAGACCGCATGGTCGATGGCGCACAGGCTCCGCAAGGCGATGGCTACTGAGGGCTACCTACAGACGTTCTCCGGGACGGTCGAGATCGATGATGCCATCATCAAGGCTGACGGCGGACGCGCCTTCGCAAACGTCACCTATGGAGCACAGCATGTCGTCGGCATGACTTCCCGAGAGACCGGGTTGCTCCGAATGGTGATCGTGGAGAGCCTACGCAATGTACACGTCAAGCGAGTCATTGCAGAGAACCTAGAAACCGTCCAGGCCATCATCTCAGACGCCACGAGCCGGTATGACTTCGTCGGTCGAATCGCCCCTCACAACGTCGTGGCTCACTACTTGACCTATGCGGACGGCGATGTGCACATCAACTTCATCGAGAACGCCTGGAGCTTGTTCAAGCGCGGATTGGTCGGGATTTTCCATCACGTTTCGGCGAAGTACTTGCAGGCTTACCTCGATGAGTTCGCATTCAGATACAGTCACAGGCATGAGAAGTGTGCGTTGATGGATCTTGTGCTGGCTAGTTGCTGACATCAGATATGGCCGAATCGCTCCAACGCCTCAGCTGCGTTGATTGTGAGTTTGGCTCCGTCCTGGATTATCCAAACCTCGCACTCACTCGCTTTGTCCGGCCAGGTTTCAATGACCTGAATTACTGTCTTGGCATGCGTCTCAATCCGTGGCTGCAACCGCCTATAGTCAATGCTATTCCGCAGTTCAGGCGTAATGAAGAACGGCAAGACGATTCCCTGCTCTCGCCAGATCAGGCAGAAGACTTTCGGGCCACGCGTTCCCTTGATGTCACACTTCCGAACGCAGTCCTCGTACTCCTCAGGGAGGGCATCACAGTCGTATCTGTCACACGCCCCAAACGGGTCGACTTGAAGCTTCTCCAACTGCTTCGACAGGGAGGCTTCGTAATCCGCCCCGCGTTTCGCCAGGGTCTCCGCGTCTTCTAGGAATCCTTCATGAACCAGATGCCGAAACGGACGGCTCGCCATTCCACTCATGTATAGCAGACAGGTTTAAGTCTGACTCCTTCATGGCATCCATTACCTTGCAGACAGACGACACGAACCCGGTGTTCAGCGCCAACTCTAGGTCCTCAATCTGGCCATCGTTTAGGCCCAAGTTGTCTGTTGAGCGAGGAAGGTCCTCTGCCATTAGGGGCGTACCTTGTGGCCGCCCCTTCACCTCTGGGCTTCCTTTCGCCCAGCGATCAATCGCCGAGTCCTTTTGGAGACCGACCTCTCGCATAGCAACGTGCAATCCCTTGCCGAAGCCAGGCAATACACGGTCTACGGGCTCAAGACACTCCTTCACGGCAAGACCAACAGGAGACAACCGATACGACTTCCCCGTCTTGCGTGGAAGGTCTTCCGCGATCACCAGTCCATCCCGCACCATGTCGCTCAGCATGGCTGTCATATCCCTGGAGTGTTGTCCGAAACGCCACACACAATAGGAAAACGGCTTGACGGATGCTTCCTTCGAGGCGCGATAGATGACCTTCTGTAATCGCTTCAGCCCATAGGCAGCGTCATCGTATTGGTCGATAGCCGAGAGAATGGCAGCCTTCTTGAGTGCTTCGGGACTCAGACAAGTAGACATGACGCGAGTCCTACGGCTTCCGGTGCGTTCGTCCATCGCGTTTTCGGCCAGCAGCGGCCGCAGGATCAACCTCCGCACGAATCTTACAATACGTGAGAAGCCCATAGCTGCATCAGTAGACCCAAACCGTTGAAAAGCCCCTTGACAAGGGAGTTTTCCACAAGCCGCGAAGCCCGATTTCGCGCTATCGGCCATTAATGCTCCCTCGGCTGAGCGTGATGTACATCACGCTCAGCGCCTCGCTCTAAACTCGACTTTCTAGTGCCCGATAAACGTGATACACATCACGTCGCACGCCTCCTTTGTGTTGGCCTAGTCGACCGGTACGCGCATCTGAAGCTGCTTGACGACGTGGACGATCTCGGTCTCGGAGAACCTGGTCGTTCGCATCCTTCTTGTCGTCCCCGAAACGTCAGTCCATGGCGATTCTGACATCATGTTTGGGCCGGATTCCGGGGTGGAGGTCACTTGATCCAGATCCTAGTTCTGCTTCTGGACCAACTTCGTGGGTCAGGTCACATCGCCAGCGTGACAGGAAGAGACCCCATACCAGATGAATGTCGCGTAAGTCATCGCACACCTCTTACGAAACGGAGACGCTGACTGGCATTGAGCGGCCATGGGAGCTGGTCACTTCGGAAGCGAAGGTCAAGTGTCACGGCATCGAGCACGCTACGTTCACTCCTCGACGCAGATCTCAGCCCTTCGGACAGCATTGGCGGTTCGAACGAGCAACATGACGATGAGCAGGGTCAGGAGCCCTACTTCGAACAACGCCAGGTACCTGTAGAAGGCGTTGTGCGTCAAGTGAAGCATCAACACCGTTGCCAAGGTTTGCGCAGCAAGCGGGAACGAATACGCCCACCATGAGAGAAAGAACTTGATCCTTGCGAACATCCGGATCCTAAAAAGGATCAGCATGAACATGAAGAGCGAGAAGAAGTACAGGATCCGAGGGAATGCGCCAGCCCTAGCGCCAAGCTCTGATAGCCCTGCAAGCTTTGTATAGGCGATGAATGCAATCGCTGGCGGGGCAAAGAGAATGAACAGAGTCGGAAGCAACTTGTCGGGAATGGGGGGATGGAAGAACAGCCGGTACATAACAATCGTGAACAGTACGATCCAGAAGATCAGCCCGACGGCAAAGAAGAACCACGAAATCTCGATGAAGCCATGTGGAACGCCTGCAATGGGCACGATGAGACAACCAATAATGGGAATGAACCATGCTGGTGTCATGTGCTCGATCGTGAAGTGTGTGTGGCGGATCCAGGTTGAGATGATCCCGATCGACGCTGCGAACTGCAGGGCGGCTCCGGCCGTCCACAGGTAGTAGGATACCCGAACATCACGATCGAGGAATGTAACACTCAGAACAAGAAGGATCTTCGCAACCAGAGGGAAGAAGTTGACCTTCACCGGATGATTGATCTCTTCTCTCAGGCTTCCGGGATAGAGAACTAGTTTGGCCATGTAGATGAGCCCAGTGAGGGCGAACATCGCGAGAGTGACATAGACCAGCACTGTCGCCGGAGCTGAAAGCGCGGGCAAGATAGCGGACCCGCCCGTTCCCGCGATCTTCTGGACTGCGAGGGAGAAGCCAGCCATGCCAAGAACGACGGCGAAGAACGTGATGTGGAAGTTCCGCAATCGAAGAGCCTTGCCAGCTTCAGACGGCACCTCATTGCTATTCATTTATCTCATGTCTCCATCATAGACTCCCGAGGAACGCTAATCGCCGGCAGCTTTTGTTTGCACCTCGAACTCCGGAGCATTCTGAATCTGCTTCTTGACCGCGCAAAGGTTCGCCGCTTCGGCAAGGGCATGACGGTACTTCGCGGGGAAATCCGCAGGCACCTCGATCTCGAGAGTGATCTTGCCGATTCCTTTGCCATCCTCTCTCTTATGATGCTTCTGGACAATTCTTATCTCGTCTGTCGGAATCCCGCGTCTCTGGCAGAAGGAATACACATAGATACCAGCGCAAGTACCCAGTGACGCGAGGAACAACATGAACGGTTCGGGCGCGGCCCCTTCTCCGCCATTGTCTGCGGACTGATCAGTTCCAATGGTGAACCCGCGGTATTCGGCGTTCACCTTCCTGCCACCACCAGACGTGATGATCATGGTGCTCATGGCGATCTCTCCTCTGTCTCCCAGCTATCAGCCATTGGCACTGCGAGCCAACCCAATATCCGCTCGGGCAAAACCTTGTCCCTGTGAAAAACGCGGTTGCCGTGAACGAGTCCCTAGGCACTCAATCGCTGGCCGCGATTGTAATCAGACGCTCATGACCTCCGCAACCACGATTCCTTCATGACCTTTGACCTGACCCCCGAAGACTGGTCCAAGCGTGGAGCTGGTACCCGGCGACGGACAAGCGCCTGACTCCATGTGATAACCACTGGTTGAAAGCCCGTCCCGAAAAGCGTTCCACAACTCGGTGGTTAGCCCCTGTGGGCATCCATCACCACGAAACAGCCAACGAACGCGTTCTACAATCAGTCCTCCAGGCTCCACCACCAAATGCGACCTCGCGCCTGACAGAGTTCCAAACCTGCACAGAAGCTGCTCCTGAAAGGCCTTTCCGAAGGCGGTTTCGGGCGATCCACCCCCGATGAGGATGGCAACTCACTGCTGGGCATTGAGTTCCTCAGAGTTCGCGAACGCTTGGCCCAATGCAAACTCCTGACGATCACCGCTCCCAGGAGTCAAAAGCGAAGCGGGGCAGCTGCTTCGGTTCTGCCCCGCTCCGCTTCTATGCCCCGACAGGATTCGTAACCTCGGCCGTCCTTCGGACGGCTTGTGAGTTTGCCTTCGCCAAGCTCGGCAGGCTCGAAGCGTCCGGAAGTACAGACGGGACGGGCACAAAGCCCGTCCCGTCTGTACCCCCGACAGGATTCGAACCTGTGACCTACGGTTTAGGAAACCGTTGCTCTATCCTAACTGAGCTACGGGGGCAAGCTAATCCAGAATCAGTATACGGAGTCGGCCGCTTCGGATCAGCTTGCGCTGATGCTCTCCCCGGGCCGCGTGCAGGCGAGGCGTCCGATCTTGCAGCCTTTGACGGTCCAACGGCCGATTTCAGCATCAGTTAATCTCTTGCGGTCTCGTGCGATAGTCCTCCGCGCGTACGCCGCCCCGCGTGTGAATCCATATCCATTGATCGAAATGGCGAATCGCTGTCCTGCTCGCCGCGGGTCTCCGGCTTGTCAATCGGCTTGCGAGGGGCGAAAATGAATTAGTCGAAGGTCGCCGTGTGAAGTGATACGGAATTCGAGCTCTCCGGCGAAGTGAGGTTGACCGTGCAGCTGCAGCTGGTGTTGAACCACGAGCCCGTATCGTGCGACGTGGATCCGTGCGTCCGTCTGATTGACCTTCTTCGTGACACGTTGGGGGCAAAGGGCGTCAAGGAAGGGTGCGGCGAGGGGGAGTGCGGTGCTTGCACCGTCCTCATCGACGGGAATCCGGCCAACTCTTGCTTGGTGTTGGCCGCACAGGTTGAAGGGGCTCAGATCACGACGGTCGAAGGCCTTTCGGCGAACGGAGAGTTGCATCCTGTGCAACAGGCGTTCGCCGAGACGGGCGCAGTCCAGTGCGGATTCTGCACGCCGGGGTTCATCCTGTCGACGGTCGCGCTCCTTCGCCGGAATGCGGATCCGAGCGACGACGAGATCAAGCTGGCGCTCGCCGGTCATCTTTGCCGGTGCACCGGCTACCAGAAGATCATGGACGCCGTCCGCCGCGCCAGCAAGTTGATCGGGTCAGACGGGCCAAACGCGCAGGAGACGAAGCCATGAACTACGTTCGCCCGACGGGGGTCGCCGAGCTTCTCTCGCATCTGCAAGAGGATGGATCGGCCATCATCTGCGGAGGGACGGACATCCTGGTGAAGATGCGACACGGTCTCGTCTCTCCGAAGACGCTCGTCGATGTGTCTCGTCTCGAGGAGCTTCGAGGGATCGCCGAAGTCGACGGCGAGATCCACATCGGAGCCGCTGTCAGCGAGAACGATGTCCTGAGCGATCCGATCGTGGTCGAGCGACTGCCGCTCCTGTCGGATGTGCTGAAGAGGTTGGCCGCCGTCGAGATTCGAAGCCGGGGGTCGCTTGGCGGAAACCTGGTCAACGCCTCGCCAGCGGCGGACAGCGCCATTCCTCTTCTCCTCTACGAAGCGCGTCTACGCCTTGTTGGACCGGAAGGCGATCGCTGGCTTCCGGTGCATGACTTCTTCCTCTCGCCGGGGAAGACGACGCTCGCCCGGGGCGAGTTTGTACAGACGATCGCCGTGCCTGAGCCCCCGGTCGGGTGCTCGGGGTTCTTCCACAAGATCGGGCAACGACGGGCGCTGATCATCGCCATCGCTTCTCTGGGAGCGCTCATCAAGGTCGACGGATCATCGGTCCGGCTGGTCCGGCTCGCGGCAGGGTCGGTCGCCCCGACGCCGATTCGGCTTCGCGCCGCGGAGGAGGCGCTCATTGAAGGCCCGTTGACCGATGCCCGGATCCGAGACGCGGTGAAGGCCGCTGCACGATCGGTCTCTCCGATTGACGACATTCGGGCGACCGCGAGCTATCGCCGACAAGTGGTCGGCGACTTGCTCGAGCGATTCTTGCGACAGACGCTTCCCTAAGGAGAAACGATTCGACATGGCCGAATGGATCGAGGAACTGGCCGGCGCATGGGAACAACGGAAGGGCCCCGTAGTTTTCGGAACCGTGGACCCGGCCGCGATGCCGAACGTCATCTACGTCAGTTGGGTAAAGCAGTTCGGCGACGCGTTGCTCCTTGCCGACAACTATTTCGACAAGACGAAGGCGAACATCGATTCGGGAAGCCGAGGCGCCGTGGTCTTCCTCACCGCCGAGGGTCGGTCGTATCAGGTGAAGGGACGTTTGGAGCGACTGACGAGCGGACCGGCGTTCGATGAGATGAAGACGTGGCTGCCCGACCCGGAGAAGTTCCCCGGACACGCGGCCGTCCTGCTGCACGTCGAGGAGGCGTACAGCAACCGCTACGGCTCCACGCGGATTCAGTAAGCGGCGGCCTCCTCGCTTCGGTCGTCAGCTCGAATCCGGTTGTGCCAGCCGCTCGCCCAACGCGAACGCCGCATCCAAGTAGTCTCGTCGGTTACGCGCGTCGCCTGGCTTGAACAGGCCGGTGACGAGCAGTTCGTCCCACGGGATGATCTCGTAGGCGCGGAAGAGCGCCTCGACCGTCCCTTTCAGCCCGGCAAATTTCGGGGTCGGGTCGGCGGCGACCGCCACCAGCACGCCGCGAGCCGGCTCGCCCGACGGACGAACGGACGCTCCTCGCGCCCTGGCGAGCGCCTTGCGCGCTCCGGTCGCCTGATTCCGGTCGACGAACGCCTTCGCCGGCGACGGGAGATTCCAGAAGTAGACCGGCGTGGCGAGGACGACCCCGTCTGCGTTGAGGAGCAGATCGCGGACCTTCTGGAAGTCGTCCTCGAACACGCATTCCCCGGTGGTCTGACAGCTCTGGCAGCCGATGCACGGGGCAATGTCAAGCGTCGACAGGAAGACCGTCTCCGTTTTCGCTCCCCGCGCTTCTGCCCCGTTGAGCATCTCGGCGAGGAGCGTGTCGGAGTTGCCACCGCGCCTCGTACTGGCCGCCAATCCGACGATTATCGGTCGCCCCGGCGTTTGGTTCTCCATTCTCTCTCCTTTGCGGCGGACTCGCGTTGCGGATCGGACGAAGGTCCGTTAAGTATGTCTGCACAGCCGACGGATCCCGCGGCCTACGTCGAGAGGCCAATCCGATTTCCGACGTCGTCTTCAACGAGTGCGAAATGACCTGCCGTAGGGTCTCGCGGCGATTTCTCCGTTTTCGACATGATGATTGTGCCTCCGGCTTGCACGACCCCGTCAAGGGTCGCGTCGATGTCCGAGGTCTTGACGTGGACGATGGACCCAAGCTGCGTGATCGCCTCCGCCTTCTCCTTGAACATTCCGCCGATTCCTTCCGGAGTTTCGAAGAAAAGGAACGCGTCCCAACCCTCGCGCGCATGGAACCTCCATCCGAAGGCGTGCGCGTAGAACCGTTCGCTCCGCTTCAGGTCGGAGGTGAAGAACTCGACGTAGCAGATCGCCCCATCCATCATCTCTACCGTCCTTTCGCCCATCCGGGAAGGCGCACCGATCGCGGGCTGTACAGTGACGTGTACAATACGTTAAGCTGCACTTGATAGCGAGCGCAAGCAGCCGACCTCCAACACTCTGTCATCGGCGGTCCGGAGCCGGATCGAAAGGAGCCATCCATGCCGAATGCCTATCGCGGACGAATCCTCCACGTTGACTTGACGGAAGAGACGATCAGCAACGAAGAACCGAACGACTCTTTCTACCGTCGCTACCTGGGCGGCAGCGCGATGGGCCTCTACTATCTCCTCAAGCATACGCCACCGGGAGCCGATCCTCTCGGTCCGGAGAACACGCTCTCCTTGATGGTGGGCGTCATCACCGGGGCACCGTTTCCCGGGCAATCGCGCGTTACGGCCGTCGCCAAGTCGCCGGTGACCGGCCTCGTCGGGGATTCCCAATCCGGCGGGTTCTGGCCGGCGGAATTGAAGTTCGCCGGTTACGACGGGATCGTCGTGCACGGGAAGTCCTCCCGGCCCGTCTACCTCTGGATCCACAACGGCGAGGCTGAGCTCCGTGACGCCGCGTCGCTTCAAGGCCGATTCACCGCCGACGTCGAGGACGCAATTCGCGAGGAGCTCGGCGACTCGAAGATCCAGATCCTTCAGTGCGGGCCGGCCGGCGAACGCGGCGTGCGGTTCGGCGCGCTGATCCACCACGCAAACCGCGCTAACGGTCGAACTGGAATGGGGACCGTCATGGCCTCGAAGAATCTTCGTGCGGTGGCCGTGCGCGGCGGGCAGCCGTATCAGGCGGCCGACGCCGAAGCCGTGCGTCGTCTCGCTCAGTGGGGTGCGGCTCACTTCGCCGAGTCGGGGGTCGCCGACCTGAAGACCTACGGAACGCCGAGTGTTCTCCTTCCCCAGAATGAGTCCGGCGGCCTGCCGACCCGAAACTGGTCGAGCGGGGTCTTCGAGGGGGCGGAGGCGCTCAGCGCCGAACGGATGAACGAGACGATCCTGACGGGGAACGACACTTGCTTCGGGTGCATCGTGCGCTGCAAGCGCGTCGTCGAGGTGTCGGACGGACCGTTCGTCGTCGACGGCCGTTACGGCGGCCCGGAGTACGAAACCCTGGCCGCGCTCGGCTCCTACTGCGGCGTCTCGGATCTCGCGGCCGTTGCCCGAGCGAATCAGCTCTGCAACATGTACGGCATGGACACGATCTCGTGCGGTGCGGCGATCGCCTGGGCGATGGACTGCACCGAACGGGGCCTCCTGACAGAGGAACAGACCGGCGGCCTGGACCTGCGGTTTGGAAACGCCGAAGCGATGGTCCGCGCCGTCGAAGCAATCGGCGAGCGAACGGGATTCGGAGAGGTTCTTGCCGAAGGGAGCGCGCGCGCCGCCCAGAGCCTGGGCGTCGGGGAAGAGCTCGTTGTCGCTGCCAAGGGACACGATTTCCCGGCCCACATGCCCGAAGTGAAGCGGAGCCTCGCCTTGATCTATGCGGTGAATCCGTTCGGGGCCGACCATCAATCGCACGAGCACGATCCGGCGTACGAGGGCGGCTACGAGGAGCGGCTCGCCGAACTCGATCTGATCGATCCGCGACCTTCGGAAAGCCTCAATTCGGAGAAGGTTCGCTTCGCGCTCTACACCCAATGGCTCTACGGATGTCTGGACAGCGTCTGCGCCTGCCAGTTCATCTTCGGCCCCTCGTTCCATCTCTACAGCACCGGGCAGCTCGCCGAGGCGGTCGCGATGACGACCGGCTGGAGCTTCAGCGTGTGGAATCTGATGAAGGTTGGGGAGCGGCGGTTGAACATGATGCGTGTGTTCAATCAGCGCGAGGGGGTCGGGAAGGATGCCGACGTGCTCCCACCGAAGGTCTTCGAGCCGCTTCGTGGCGGGCCGAGCGACGGAGTCGCCGTCGATCGTGACGAGTTCGAGAGCGCCCGCTCCCTGTACTACGCGATGGCCGGATGGGATGAAGCTGGACGCGTAACGCGAGCGAAACTGCTCGAACTCGGCCTGGGGTGGTTGAGCGAGGGTGCGCCATAGCTCGTCCGGTGCTCCCTTTGCAGGAAGGTTCAAGAGGAGGTGCGATGTCTAAGCGAATCATGTTTCTGAATATTTTCCGGGGGCATCTGTACGACGCCGACTACCAGGCGGTCGTCGACGCAGCCAAGGCGGATGGGACGGTGGTCGATGTCTGGTCGTTTCCTCAAAGCAAGGACGGCTCCGAAGGTGACTATCTTCACCAAGTGAAGCTTCATCGCTATGAAAGCTTGACGCTAGCGGACACGCTTTCTATGGTCCGAAAGGCCGAAAAAGCCGGGTACGATGCTACGGTGATCGGATGCTTCAACGATCCGGCGCTGGTCGAGGCTCGCGAGGTGGTGTCGAAAATGGTTGTTGTCGCGCCGTGCGAAGCGTCGTTACATATCGCAACGACGCTAGGCAGGCGGTTTGGCATACTGGTTGTGCGAAATGACCACATCCCCCAGATGGAGGAGAACATCACCCGCTATGGCTTCGCTGATCGGCTGGCGTCGTTTCGAGCGATCGGTATCTCAACTGAGAACCTCCAGCAAGATCCAGACGAAACCGCGCGTCGCCTCATCGATGTCGCACGCCATGTCGTCGAGGCCGATCGCGCCGACGTTCTCCTTCTCGGATGCACTAACTACTTCGGGCTGTACGAGCGGATTCAGGAAGCGGTCGGCGTCCCCGTGCTGGATCCGATCATCACGTCACTGAAGTTCGCCGAGCTGCTAGTAGAACTGCGACAGAGATTCGGCTGGCAGTACCGTCGCGTCATTGACATGGAGGACTAACGCGCCCGACTGAATGGCTCAACCAAGCGAATGGGTAGCTTCGTTTCTGCTAGGCCAGTGCCTGCCCCACCTTCGATGGAGTTGCTGGAAGATCCCACATCCGGACGCCCAGCGCATCGAAAATCGCGTTCGAAATGGCGGGCGCGACGGGAACCACCGGAGCCTCACCGATTCCTTTTGCACCGTACGGACCGAGCGAATCGCCGCGCTCGATCAGTTGGAACGACATGTCGGGCGGCAGCGAGGCGAAATGCGGCAGTCCACAATCATGAAACCTTGTCGTACGGGCCGCTTCATCAGAGTAGTACGCTTCGGACAGCGTATAGCCGATGCCCATCATCGCACCGCCCTCCAGTTGGCCTTCGATCGTACAGCGATTGATCGCGCGACCGACGTCGAAGCAAGAGTGCAGTGCTTCCACGCGAACTTCGCCGGTGATAGCGTCGGCGTGGACAACAGCCACGGTGGAGAAAAAGCCGTATCCGAAGTAGATGTTGTCTCCCAGCCCAGATCTCGCTGGATACGTCGGGTGAGATTCGAATACACCGCGCCCAACGAATTGCTTTCCAGTCATTTGGACTCGACGGATCAGCTCGACACCACCGATTGTATCAGTGAAATCGGATCGATCTGAGACTTGTCGGAGCAGATCATCGATCGCCTGAAGGACCGCGTTCCCCGAAAGCGCTGTCTGTCTGGAGCCGGCGGTCGTTCCACCTTGAATGTGAAGATCCGAATCGCCGAGCCGTACGCGAACAGATTCGTACGGGATGCCCAGCCGGTGGGCCGCGATTTGCGCCATGATCGTTGTCACGCCCTGTCCGATATCGATAGATCCGACGCGAACCTCGACGGTCCCAGAGGACAAGATCTCGACCTCGGCTTCGGCAAAGTCGTGACGGCCAAGCCCCTCACCGTAGTTCTTCCACCCGGAGGCGAACCCGACGCCCCAGCCAGGTTTGTCGCGTGTCAGTTTCAACGCCTGTTGGTACTTCGGCTCAACGGTGTCGATCGTGTCAAGCAAGTAGCAGTCGTTCGTCATGACCTCGCCCAGCGGAGCGCGGTCGCCTGGGCGAAGCGCATTGCGTCTTCGGATCTCGATTGGCGAAAGCCCCAGCTGGTGCGCTGCCTCGTCCATCAGACATTCCACCGCGAACGTCGGCTGCGGGACGCCGAATCCGCGCATTGCGCCCGACGGAGGCGTGTTCGTGAAAACGCCTTGGCCGGTGACCCGTACGTGGGGGACCCGGTACGGCCCCGTCGAGAAGTTGACCGTGTGCGTCACGAGCACACTGCTCAACGTTTGATACGCACCGCAATTTGCCAGTATGTCGCCATCGATGAAACGCAATTGGCCGTTGTGGTCGAACCCCATTCGATAGGACAGTTGCATTGGGTGCCGTTTCGCGGTGAACTGAAGCGATTCCTCGCGGGTCAGCGTGATCTTCACTCGCCGTTTCGTGACGCATGCGGCGACGGCAAGCAGTGCCTGGATCGATATGCCCAGCTTGCCGCCGAACCCGCCACCAACCGGAGGAACGATGAGGCGGATCTTCTCCTGGGGAATGCCAAGCACGGATGCAAGCAGCGGGTGGATCGCCTCCGGATTCTGACAGCCGGAGTAGACCGTTAGCCGACCGTCTTCCCATTCGGCAACACCAGACTCAGGTTCCAAGTACCCGTGTTCGATCGCCGGCGTGGAGAACACGCCCTCGACAATGACCTCGGCTTCTCGCTCTCCCTCGGCAATGTCTCCATACGCGAGGCTATGCTCAATCGCCAGATTCCCCGCGGGAAAGAGCTTCGGCGCGTTCTCCAGCAGGGCGTCTTCCGCGGCGTGGATCGATGCGAGCGGTTGGTAGTCCACTTGCACCAACCGGGCGGCGGCTTCGGCAGTACGTTTGTCCTCTGCGATAACGAGGGCGATCGGATCGCCGCGGTATCGGATTCGATCTTCCGCGAGCACCGGCTGATCCGCTATGGCAGGGCCGAAACCATTGAGTGCAGGTACGTCGACAGCAGTCAAGACCGCGACAACACCAGGAAGTTTCCGGGCGGCCTCCGCATCGATGCGTCGAAGCTCGGCATGGTCAACCGTCGGCCAAACGATCTTGCCAACCGCCGCTTCCGGAAAGGTGAGATCATCGACATAGATCGGGGCGCCGGTGACCTTCTCGATCACGTTAGGTGCAGTTTTCGATGCGCCAAGACATGAGTGATCGTTTTCCGCAGCTGATGCTGAACCTGCCCCCATCGAGTGCCTCCTTGCTGTTTTCGTGCAGTGGTGCTTATTGAGTGACTCAGACGCAGCAGCATACCAAGAAACGAGATGGCAAGCCATCGCGCCCGTATCGTCTGTCCTCCGAAGTTCTTTCCTGTTCGATGGTACAGCCATATCATCAGTCCTCCGCCAGCAGAGTCGTGACATCAGTTGTGCACCTATCGTTTCAGTGTTACTATATTTCGCGTGGGCGTCGTGCAGCGTACGCAATGCGGAGTCTCTCCGGCTCCGATTGCAGGGAGGATCCATGTCGAAGCCGATCGTACTGATGGCACTTGAACTTGAGCCCAGACACAAGGCGCTGGGGAGAGAGAAACTTGAAACATTGGCTTCGGTGCATTACTTCGACGAACTGCCGGAGCAGGAATTTCATGAGTTGGTTCCTGAGGTGGAGATCCTCGTTCGATATGGGATCCACAAGCCGTATCCCGATGAGGTTCTCTCGAGGATGAAGAAGCTCCGCCTGATCCAGGTGATGTCCGCAGGGACGCAGTTTCTCGAGGTCGATCCGGCAATCCCCGACACCGTGAAGATCCAGGGCGCGCGTGGAGCGAACTCCGCTGCGGTCGCTGAGCAGGCGATGGCCCATTTGCTTGCATCGGCCAAGACGCTTTCGCAACACGATCGAATGATTCGGAGCAAGCTGTTCGATCAGCGCGGGACGACACAGTGCCTCGCGGAAAGTAAGATCGGCATCTTCGGGTTGGGCAGCATCGGAGCGGAGATCGCCAAGCGAGCGCTCGCGTTCGAGATGGAGGTTCTCGCGATTGATATGGTGAAAAGCACGCCGCTGCCTGTGTCATTCCTCGGCGGAATGGAGGACATCGACCGCGTCCTTCCGGAGATCGATTTCCTTGTTCTCTCCCTACCGCTCACGGATAAGACGAATGGGATCATCGGATCGCGCGAGTTGTCGCTGATGAAGGAGACGGGCTGCCTCATCAATGTCGGACGCGGTGCGCTGGTCCACCAGGGTGCGCTGTACGAGCACCTGGTTGCACATCCGAGATTCTGTGCCGGGCTCGACGTTTGGTGGAAGTACCCGGCGACGTATCCCACCGAGCTGATCGAGTCCCATTGGGACTACCCATTTGACTACCCGTTTCACCTTCTGGACAACGTGACCATGACACCGCACGTGGCCGCGTACGCAGGGCGGGCTCGGGAACGGATGCTAAACGTCGTATTAGAGAACCTGATCGAGTACCTGAAAAGCTAGTCGGACTAGGCAGTTGCCGGGAAGCGTGTTCGCCTACCCCTCGAAGTGCTCGCGGTTCTCGGACTTCGTCAGCTTGCCAGCGGCGACGGCGGTCACTTCTGCGTACAGCTCGTCGGTCATCTCGTTGAGCGTTCCCCCCCGCGTGATTGACGTGGCGTCGAAATCGACGTTGTCCCGAATCAGCTGCATCCGATGCGGATTCGCCATCACCTTGATCATGGGGGAGAATGCCGCCCGGCGGCGGACCGTACTCGCGCAGTACGCCCTGTAGAGGGCGAGAGCCTGACTTGGCCAGGCACAACCGTACGACTTCTCCTCGATCGTCGTCAGGCCGCCCTCGATGTTCCCGAAACCGATGTGGAACAGGCCTGCCTTGAAGCTTTCGCGCTCCGCATGCCCGATCGCCTCGCGGACGTCGCGCACCACCGCAACGTAGTTCGCGAGCTGAGCCATGGCGACGATCCTGGCGACCAGTGCGTCCTGATAGGAGCAGCCTTTCGGATACCCGAACAGCTGTGTGCCACCCGAAAACCGCTCGCGAATCGAACGGGCGACGACCTCGGCGCAGTTCGTCGTGTAGACGATGGCGACGTGGTTGCGGATGCCGATCCGGCCTTCGGAATCCGAGAATCCCACCGTGTCAGTCACTCATGACCCCTTCAGGCGCGGACCCCGTACTTCTCCTGGCGGAATCCGTAGCGATGGCTTCGGCGATTCTGAACGTGGACCCATGTGACCGGCTCGATCTCCAAGAGCGCCTCGCCAATCAGCATTCCGTACTTCGTGACCGTAGCGCTCGCCTCGATCGGCCAGACGGCGACCTCGTGGCCGAAACGGACGCCTTCGGTCAGCACGACGCTCACGTTCCGGCCGGCCAATGTCGCGACGACCGCTTCGCCGTTCGATCGGTCTCAAAGCAGCATCAGGACGTTGTCGTCCGGGTGAAGGAGGATCGCCGTTTGCTCTTGGTTCGAGTGATCTGCTCCCACGACTGTCCGCCCCCTTCGCTCGTCGGCGACGGCCTACGCGTCCGCACCCTCCCTTTCGACGTACTTGATCACGCTCTGGCTCTCGTAGTCAAACCGGCTGTACGGAAGTTGCTTGCCCGGATTGACGATTCCCTTGCTGATGATCTCGCCGAGGAAGATCGTGTGGTCCCCAGCGGGGAGGGTCGCGTACTTCTTGCATTCGTAGAAGACGAGGCAGTCGTCGAGAATCGGCACGCCGCTCTTTCCCGGATGATGGGGGACCATCTTCAGCTTGTCGACGTCTCGCCCGTGAACCTCTCCAAAGTGGCTTGCCAAATCGTGTTGATCCACCCGCAGAGAACAGATGGCGAAGTGCGTCGCCTGGTAGAGCAGCTCGTGCGTGGTCTGCGGCACCGCAACCGCGACGGAGATCAGCGGCGGCTCATGCGAGGCCTGGGTCACGGAAGCGACGGACATCCCGTTCGTCCTCGCGCCCGTCTTCACCGTCAGGATGTGTACTCCACGCAGGAAGCAGTCCCGCGGATCGTCGAACCTCGGGCACGGCCCTTCGGCCTCCTTCGTCAACCAGTCATTGTGTCCGGCCATCGATGCTAGCCTCCTCATGTCTCGGTACATTATTGTCCTGCCAGGATTATAGTGGGAGTGAACGCGGTTTCAACAAATTGCGCGCTGTGAGGATGCGCGAATCGAACCAGAAGGCTTTATGTCAGCCACTTTCCGCATCTTACCCCGGTCATGCCGAGACGACTTCCTTTTCAGCGTCGCTGTTGGTATAGTCTGCGATCAGCAGGCCAACGTGCCTCGACAACGGTCGAGGCACGGTCCGAGCCAAGGAGGCAAAACCAACGTGACAACGCTGAAGGGACGCTCCAGGAAGATGCGATCAGACAGCCTCCGCGAGCGCGTGATGACCGAGACGTTGATCCGAGCGTGCGGCGTCTGCGACGACGAGTTAGACCGCCCGTTCATCGCCGTCGTGAACTCATGGAGCGAGCTGCACCCGGGCCACGTCCATCTGCGCGGACTGGCGGAGGCCGTCAAGATCGGCGTTCGCATCGCCGGGGGGAGTCCGTTCGAGCTGAACACGATCGCCCTCTGCGACGGGATCGCGCCGGCCCACCACTACGTGCTGCCGAGCCGCGAGATCATCGCCGACGCCATCGAAACGGCGGTCGAGGCGCCACAATTCGACGCAATGGTCCTGATCTCGACCTGCGACAAAATTGAGCCGGCTC
Organism: uncultured Thermotogae bacterium; assembly: GCA_964570515.1. Lineage (GTDB taxonomy): Bacteria > Bipolaricaulota > Bipolaricaulia > UBA7950 > UBA9294 > CAZMYM01. Next base: position 17,119 of record CAZMYM010000012.1, read on the forward strand.
AGCTGATGGCGGCCGCTCGGATCGACATTCCCGCGATCTTCGTCACCGGAGGCCCGATGTACCTCGGCCGCTACGCCGGGCGGCGTTGCACGGCGGCGGATCAAGAAGCCCTGCTCACCGGGATGCGTGACGGGCAACGGATCCCCGAAGACGAGCAGCGAACGCTCAAGAACTCTTTCCATCTCGGCCCCGGCGGTTGCTTCGGGATGGGGACAGCCAACACGATGGCCTGTCTGATCGAAGCGCTCGGGATGTCCCTGCCGCATTGCGCCTGTGTTCACGCAACCGATGCCGAGAAACTGCGGATCGCACGCGAGTCGGGGAAGGCGATCATGGCGCTCCTGAAGAAGGATCTCCGCCCATCGCAGATTATGTCCCGCGAAGCGATCGAGAACGCAATGCGAGTGAACGCGGCGATCGGCGGTTCGACGAACACCCTCCTCCACCTGTCCGCGCTCTGCCACGAGCTCGGATTCGAACTGCCGCTCGAGGAGTTCGACCGGGTCTCGCGTGAGACCCCTCACCTGTGCCCGGTGATCCCTTCGGGGCCGTACACGATGGAGGACTTGCAGAACGCGGGCGGCGTGCCCGCCGTCATGAGCAGACTGCGCGACGTCCTGCACACCGGTCTGCTGACGGTAGACGGCCGGACGGTCGGCGAGCGGCTGGAAGACGCTGCGATCTACGATGAGAACGTGATTCGATCGGTCGAAGATCCGGTGCATCCGGAGGGGAGTCACGCCGTCTTGTGGGGTTCGCTCGCTCCCGATGGGGCGGTCGTCAAGCAGTCGGCCGTCTCCGAGAAGATGCATCGACACACCGGCCCGGCGAGGGTCTTCGACGGGATGGAGGCGGCGCTCGCCGAGATCGAGGCGGAGCGCATCCGCCCCGGCGACGTGATCGTCATCCAATACGAAGGGCCGGCCGGCGGACGCGGGATGCGCGAGATGCTCGATGCGACAGCCGCCCTCTGCGTCCGCGGCCTCGACGAGAGCGTTGCTCTAGTCACCGACGGACGGTTCTCCGGGTACACGCGCGGACCGGCCATCGGCCACGTCTGCCCCGAGGCGCAGTCCGGCGGACCGATTGCCCTGGTGCGGGACGGCGACGTTGTCGAGATCGACATCCCGTCGCGGCAACTGAACCTTCACGTGCCGGACGAGGCGTTGGCCGAGCGGCGTGCCGAGTGGGCGCCGAAGACGATCGAGGGAACGGGCTATTTCGCTCGCTACTCGCGCAACGTAGGCTCTGCGAGCCGGGGCGCGATTCTCGAATAGCGCTTCGGAAGAGACGATCCGGAATGAGGAGCGCAGGCCGATGAACATAGAGATGCTCTGGAAGGCGTGGCACGGCGACGAGGTTGTCGAACTGGCCTTTCCCGATCGGTGGGAGGTCAAAGTCCTCCGGATGAACGACGCGCCGACCTTGGACGACGCGGAGATCGAGGCGGCGTTCGACCGCCCAATCGGCTCGAAGCCGATCGAGGAGCTGGTCGCCGGCTTCAGGACCGTTGCGATCGCGGCCGACGACATCAGTCGGCCGACGAAGGCCGAGCGGCTCCTTCGGCCGCTCTTGAAGCGACTGAAACGCGGAGGGATCGACGAGGACGACATCACGTTGATTGCCGCTCTCGGTGCCCACCGTCCGATGACGCGGCCAGAGTTTGTGGCGAAGTACGGTGAGGATGTCGTCGATGCGGTCCTCACGATGAACCACTATCCGTTCGATGACCTCGTCGACGCCGGAGAGACGAGAACCGGTCCGGCGATGGTCAACCGAACCTTCTACGAAGCCGACGTCAAGATCGGCGTTGGGACCGTCTTTCCCCATGGGCACTCCGGTTTCAGCGGCGGCGCCAAGATCGTCCTCCCCGGCGTGGCCGGGATCGACACGATCCGCGCGAATCACTACTCCGTCTCCCGCGGTGAAGGCGACGCGACGGGCGGGATCGGCGTCATTGATGGGAATGCAACCCGCCTCGACATGGAGGAATTTGCACGTCGGATCGGACTGACCGCGATCGTCAACGCCGTCGTCAATTCCGAGCGCGAGATGGCCGGCGTTTTCGTGGGAGACGTCGTGGACGCGCACCGGGCCGCGGTCGATCTTGCACGGAAGACGTACGCCACGCCGATGCCGGACCGGAAATACGACGTGGCAATCCTCAACGCGTACCCGAAGGACACCGAGCTGATCCAGTCGCCGAATGCGTTCAACGCCTTCGGCAAAAACGAAGAATCGGCGATCCTGAACGAGGGGGGAACGGCCGTCGTCATGACCGCGTCCACGGAGGGTCGAGGGCTGCACTATCTCTACGATCGCGGAATGTCCTTGTACACACCGGCTCATGAGTTTCCGGCTCACCGCGCGCTGTTCGAGCAGTATCACACGATCGTCTTCTCCCCCAACCTGAGCGAGCGAGATCTACACGAGATCTACCCGCCGCAGACTCAGCTCGCTCGCACGTGGAGCGAGATCATCGCCATCCTGTCCGATCGCTACGGCGACCCCTCGATCGCCGTCTTCCCGTTCGCCACGATGCAGTTCCCGGACTGGGAGTAGCCGAGTGGCATTTGGCCGAGACGCCATCATCACAGAGGTTCAGACGTGCTCGGTCCGCGGCGGCATCTCGAACTGGCTTCTCGTCAAGCTGACGATCGACGCGGGGATCACGGGCATCGGCGACGCCACGCTCAAGAGGCAATCGGCTGCTGTGCGGACCGTGATCGAGGGGTTGCGTGACACACACGTGATCGGCTGGAGCGCGTTCGATATTTCCGGCTTCGTCGCGTCGGCGCTGAGAGCGACGTTCTGGCGAGGCCGCCCCGTCTTGATGAGCGCGATCAGCGGACTGGAGATCGCGATGTGGGACGTCGCCGGGAGGCTCCTCGAACAACCGGTTCATCGCCTGTTCGGCGGGCGTTGTCGATCATCGGTCCGCGCGTACGCCAACGGTTGGTATCGCTCCATCAATCGACCTGACCAGTTCGCGGACGAGGCCCGCGCAATCGTCGAGGACGGCTACACGGCGTTGAAACTCGAGCCTCTCGGCAGAACGTGAGGGGAATTCACGCCGGCCGGGTTCCGCAACGCGGTCGCCGTCGTGGAGTCAATTCGCGAAGCGGTTGGAGACGACATCGACATCCTCCTCGACCTGCACGGTCGGCTCTCGCCTTCGGCGGGGAGAGACTTCCTGCGCGCGATCGAGCCGCTACGGCCCTACTGGATCGAGGAGCCGAGCTCATGAAGCGAGGCCGCGCGGACGTGATCCAGCCGGATCTCAGCCACATGGGCGGCCTCTTGGAGGGAGCGCGGCTGGCGGCGACCGCCGAGGCCTTCGGCACACGTGTCGCGCCGCACACCGGAAACAGCCCCATCATCACCGCCGCGTCTCTGCATCTCGACGGCTGCACTCCAAACGCGCTCATTCAGGAGACGTTCGATGACTACGACCACCCGACCTTGCGGAGAGATCTATTCGGTGAGCTGCCCAGACTGGTCGACGGTCAGCTCCCTCTTCCCAATCGGCCGGGGCTGGGGATCGAGTTCGACGAAGCGGCTTGCGCCGCGTTCCAGGCATCGCCGGATCGCGCCAGGCGAACGGGCGTTCTGTTCGCCAAGGACTGGCCCCAGGCATGCTGGGAGGACAACTGGCCGCACAGTGGTTCAGAACTTCAATAGGACGTCTTCGGCCTTGCCCAGGGCGTCGATAGAGGGGGTACACATCATGTCCAAGACCGTGGTTCGGACGAAGGATGCACCTATCGCGTCTCCCCTGTTCTCCCAAGGGATTCGCGCAGGCGGGTTTATCTACACAACTCAGGTGGGGATAAGTCCCTCCGGTGGTTCACCCTCTGCAGATGTGGGGACTCAGACGGCCGAATGCCTGAAGAACATCCAGGCAGTGCTGGAATCTGGAGGGGGATCTCTCGCGGACGTCGTCCAGTTGACAATCTACCTAATCGATCTAGCAGACGGTCTGGACGTCAACAAATCCTACCTCTCGTTCTTCCCAACCGAACCGCCATCCAGAGCATGCGTCGAAGTCGCGTCCCTGGCTCCCGGAATACGCGTTGAGATGCAGGCCGTCGCTTACATCGGATCGTAGGACACGCCCGCACGAGGACCTTAGGCATCACGCCGACGGCGACTGCTCTTCGAATTCCATCAGTTCGATCCGATACCCTTCGGGATCTTCGATGTAGTCGATTCTCTTGATAGTGTTGCTGTACTTCGGCCGCGCGTTTTCGACAAGGAACGTGACTCCGTGCCGTTTCAGCCTCTCCGCCATCGCATCCAAGCCAGTCACACGATAACAGATATGAGGAACCTTCATATCCTTGACATTATAAGGTTCTGTGCGCTCATGTTCATAGATAAGCTCTATTGTACAGCGATCACCTTTCCCTCGCAAGTAGCAGAACGTGATGTTGCCCCTGTGTCGCCACGGGGCAATCGACGTTCCGGTACACAACTCCTCGCCCGGCTCCGCCTCGATGAGTTCCAGTCCCAGGATGTCCCGATAGAACACGATGCTTCGTTCCAAATCACGTACGTGAATCGCTACATGGTCGAATTCCATCATTCTCCCTTCTTTGATTGATTAACGCATATTGCTCCCCGGCGAATCGAGTTCTCCAATACTATCTTCCGTCCGTCTTGCTTCGTCAAGAAGCCCTGCTAGCGCGGCGCCTCGAGGAAACGCAGAATGCCTCCCTGGATGTAGCACGCGTTAAGTAATCCTGCACAGGCGACATTCGGGAGGATGCTCTAGATGAGTGTAATGGCCATAGCATGCGCGGTTCCTGCACGCAGATGAGACGTTGACACCACTGCAGTTTTCCACTATAGTGAATGGTTGAGCACCGACTCGAGAGAGCCCGAAGAGGTCTGGAGGTGATCGAGAACAGCAGTCCGTTTGGAGGTAAGCAACTTCGCTTGGTCTGTTCGGCAAAGGGAGGGAAGTGGAATATGCATAGGAAAGTGTTATGGTGCCTTCTAAGTGTTTCGCTGCTCATGCTCTCAGTCGCGCCGCTGGCGTTGGCAGAGAGGACTTTCACACACGCAATCGAGTATCGAGTCTTCGATATTGATCCCAGCTCGGGTCAGATGGTCGATAATACGATCGTCACCGGCAACACGTATGAGGGTCTATTGACCTGGGACCTTCCAGCCATGTTGGCCAAGAGCGCGCTAGCGGAAGACTGGGAGATTTCGGTAGACGGAACGGCGTGCACATTCTATCTCCGCCGCGGCGTGAAGTTCCACGACGGGACCAACTTCGATAGCGCGGCCGTGCAGTATTCGTGGGAGCGAATGAATGGGATCAATGCCGGACCTGCGCAGATGTTCCTGCGTGTGGCGGGGCTGGAAGTGATTGACCAGTACACAGTCAGGTTCACGTCTGACAGCACATTCGCCTTTTGGGAGAACGCATTCGCCGGATTCGACGGGTTCAGGATTGTCTCACCGGCGGCCGCCAATGCGCATAAGACGGCGGATGATCCCTGGGCCCAGGCATGGCTCGCCGAGAACGTCGTTGGGACGGGTCCGTACATGATGACCGAGCACGTCCTGGGACAATACGTCATATTGGATGCATTCGCCGACTACTGGGGCGGATGGGAGGACGACCAGTTCGACAAGGTGGTGCTCCGGATCATGACCGAGCCTGCCGCTCGCGGAACGGCCCTTCTTGCCGGAGAAGTGACATCCAGCACGAGCGTGTCGAATAGCCTGTATCCAACGATCGAGGCGAATCCCAATTACACGGTGTACGTCACCGAATCGTCGTCGATTCAGACCATCTACCTCCAGTGCCATCAGGGTCCGTTAGCGAACAAGATGCTGCGAAAGGCCATCGCGTACGCTGTGGATTACGATGCGGTCCGTCAGTGCATGCGTTACTCCGTCGAACCGTGTGGACCGTTGGCGAGCTGGTTGCCTGGAGCCTCCACGGACTGCGGTTGTATCCAGGACCAAGACCTGGAGATGGCGCGGTACTACATGGATCTAGCTGGAGTCGCGCCTGGGGAGCTCGAGATTGCCTTCTCGATCGTCCTTGAGACAGATTTCCACGAGTGCTTGGGTCTCATCGTCCAGCAGAACCTCGGCGATATTGGAATCAAGGTCAACCTGGAGCCGAAGGGCTGGCCGGACTTCTTCGCTGAGAGTAAGAACGCGGACATCTCGAACGTGATGTCTACGCAGTACGGCGCGGCGCAAGGCGCGGAGCCGTACGATGTCATGCTCTTGAACTACGGTGACAAGTCGGCGCTTGACCCGAACTACGGTTTTAACAACGGGTATGTCAACCCACTTGTCTCCGGCTGGATCGACCAATTGGCGAAGGAACCGGACCGCGTGGCCCGGGCGGAGCTTGCATTCCGAGCTTCCGAGATCCTTGTTGAAGATGCTGGGTTTGTGTGGCTGTTCACGGTGCCCTACGTAGTCGTAATGCGGAACGACATCACCGGGTACCAAGGCATCCCGATCAATCGGGCCCTAGTCCTCTTCCATATGCTACATCAGGAATAGCTGCGACTTGGAGCCCACCGGATTAGGGTAAACTGCCCGTGCGGCAGGCTCGGTGACTTCTTGGCGGCCTGCCGCATGGTGCTACGTTGTTGTGAGGAATCAAAGAACGAGTGATAAGAAGGATTAGGGTTAGCCTCTGATGAGGACCTACATCATTCGCCGGATTCTTGTGATCCCAGTACTTGTTATTGGAGTGTTGACGTTAGTGTTCCTCTTGACTAATCTAACTCCAAGTCGGGCCATTTATCTTCGCCTCGGGTTGAGTGGCACGGCAGAGGAAATCGTGGCGCTGACTGAGCGGTACCACCTCGATAAGCCAATCTGGTATCGTTACTTTAACTATCTGGGCCGCGTTGTCCGTGGCGACCTCGGGGAGTCTATGGCGCAAGGGCACCCGGTGACGCAGGAATTAGCTCAATACCTTCCCGCATCGCTGGAGCTGGTTCTAGTGTCCATTGTCTGCATTGTTGTCGTTGGCGTTGCGTTGGGAATTGTAAGCGCTATCTACAAGAACCGGTGGCCCGACTTCCTTGCGAGAGGATTCGCAGTTCTGGGGAACTCGATGCCGGAGTTCTGGTTCGGCCTCATGCTTTCGCTCTTGTTCTTCTTCGCATGGCGTCTCCTTCCAGCATCCGGACGAATCGCTCCATTGATTGGTGCTCCAAAGAGAATCACCGGGATGTACATGCTGGACAGTCTTCTCGCTGGGAACTGGAAAGCACTTGGCAGCTCGATTCTTCACATGATTCTGCCGGTGATCAGTCTGACCGTGACGCGGCTCGCTGCGATTACGCGGATGACCCGCACCTCGTTCCTCGACGTGCTCTCGCAGGATTACATGCTGACGCATCGCGCGTACGGTTTCCGGAGGAAGGCGCTGATCCTACGGTACGGATTGAAGAACGCGTTTTCGCCCATTCTCTCCGTGTTAGGACTGATGACGGGAGGGCTGTTCGCCAGCACTTTCCTTATTGAGACGGTGTTCTCGTTCCCCGGAATCGGCCTCTACGCCATGACGGCGATCGTTTATCGGGACTACCAGCCCGCGGTCGCGTGCGCCGTGCTATTCTCTCTGATCTATGGGGTGATAAACGTCCTGGTCGACATCATGTACGCATGGCTTGACCCGAGGGTTCGGTACAATTGAGTAAGCGGGAAACGGGAAACAGAGGAGAGACGATGGACCAGGTCGCACGTGAGGAAGTCGCCGAGTCTGGCGCGGCGAAGGCGCTTCGTTACGCCCTCTACTCCTTGCTGAAGTCCCCATTAGCCATTGTGTCGATTCTCATGCTCTTGTTGGTTGTTGTGGTGGCGATCTTCGCTCCCCAAATTGCACCGTACGATCCGTACCGCGTCGTCATGAAGGACCGCCTGCAAGCTCCCTCACCTGCTCACATCATGGGGACGGACAACGTAGGACGGGACGTGTTCTCCAGAATCGCGTACGGCTCACGTACGTCTCTGGCGATCACCGCGGTCGTCGTCGCGACGGCAACGCTATTCGGGACGTTTATTGGCGCCGTCTCAGGCTACTTCGGCCGCCGGACGGACATGACCGTGATGCGCATCGTCGATGTCTTCCTTGCGATCCCGCCTGTGCTGCTAGCGATTGTTACCGTCGCTGCCCTAGGAACGTCGCTCTACAACGTCATGCTGGGCCTTGGTCTTAGCTGGTGGACGTGGCACGCGCGCATCGTGCGAGGGGAGGTCCTTCGCCTGAAGGAGACACGCATGGTCCTAGCACTACAGGCAATGGGTGCGTCGCCCGTGAGGATTCTTTTCCGCCACCTCATTCCAAACTGCGCCGGCCCAATCATGGTTCAAACGACGACGCAGGCCGGTCTTGTCGTTCTGGCTGCTGCAGGATTGAGTTTCCTCGGATTGGGCCCCCCCCCGCCGTCACCGGATTGGGGATACATGATCGCGAACGGGCGGACGTATCTGCCGGCTCATTGGTGGATGAGCACATTCCCAGGGATCGCTATCCTGGTGCTGTCGATGGGGTTCATGCTGCTAGGCGACTACTTGCGCGACTACACCGCTAGGGAGGTGAAGTAGCCCCAATGCGAACTCGAACGATGCCAACCCAGAAGGTCCTGATTGCGACCGAACTGGCGGAGGAGCAAAAGGCGCTCACCCGCCGGAGACTCTCTGGACTTGCAGAGGTCCTCTTCCTCGACGAGATGGCGGAGGGCAAACTCGACGAGGAGGCTCCTTCAATCCACGTGGTATTGCGCTACGGCGGCTACAAGCCATTCCCCGACGCCGTCTTCGCGAAGATGTCCGCTCTCAAGCACGTTCAACTGCTCTGCGCGGGGACCGATGCGATCCGCCGGACGGAGACAATTCCGGATTGCGTCGATGCCAGTGGAGCAATCGGAGCCAATTCGGCGGCCGTCGCCGAACACGCGTTCACCCTGATGCTCGCCGCCGCGAAGCACCTCCGAGAACGAGACGCGCTGATGCGAGACGGCGTCTTCGATCAAAGACAGCCAGCCGAGTGTCTCGCCGAGAGCACGGTCGGGATCGTCGGTTTGGGCAGCATCGGTGAGGAGTTCGCCCGGAGGGCGGCGGCGTTCGATATGCGGATCCTCGGCATCAACCGTCGGAAGGCGTCTTCGGTCCCCGTCGACTTCATGGGAACGCTCGACGATCTCGCGTTCGTCCTCTCGGAGTCCGACTTCCTCGTCCTCGTCCTTCCCCTGACCGAGGAAACGCGACACGTCATCGCCGCGAAGGAGCTTCACCAGATGAAGAACGATGGTTGCCTGATCAACATCGGCCGGGGTGGCCTCGTCGTTCAGGAAGACTTGTTCGATCACCTCCGAGGGCATCCACGGTTCACCGCCTGTCTCGACGTCTGGTGGGACTACCCGTCGGTCGACAACGAGGTCTGGTACTTCCGAAATCGCCCGTACGAAAAGCCGTTCCACGAACTGCAGAACGTTCTCATGACGCCGCACTGCGCTGCCCTGGCTGGCGACTACAGAGGGCGCATGCTCCGAACGGCTCTAGACAGTGTGGTGGCGCATCTTCGCAGTACGTCGAGTGTGGAAAATGCTTCCGCGTCCCAAGAACAAAGGGAGCCTGGATGAGTCCAGACCTGAAGGAGACTCGTCTGCCCACGGAGCCGTCAGATGGTACAACGCCGTTCTTAGTAGTTGATGGTCTGCGGAAGTTCTTCCCGATCCAGCGTGGTCTTCTCGGCAAGAAGGTGGGAGATGTCAAGGCGGTGCGTAGCGTCACGTTCTGCGCCAAACGAGGAGAGACTGTTGCCCTGATGGGGGAGAGCGGGTGCGGGAAGACAACCTGTGGACTCGCTATACTGCGGTTGACTGAGCCGTCTGCAGGTCGCGTCCGGATCGGCGCATATGACGTTACAGCCCTGAGACCAAGCCAAATGAAGGCGTTCCGGCAGGACGCGCAGATGATTTTCCAGGACCCGCAGGAGCCGCTCGATCCTCGAATGAACGTACGCTCGGCAATTCTTGAGCCAATGCGAATCCACGGTCGGCTCCGAGAAGGGAAGAAGCGGCTCGGCACCGTGCTTGACAGAGTGGGCTTTCCGCGCAATTACATCCGGCGCTATCCGGGCGAGCTCAGCGGCGGTCTGCAGCAGCGGGTCTGTCTTTCCCGCGCACTCATCCTGCGGCCCAACTTCCTCGTGCTGGATGAGCCCACATCAGCCCTCGATGTCTCCGTGCAAGCCCGTGTCCTTGACCTGTTAGTCGAGTTGCGAAGCGAGTTTCATCTGACGTACATGTTCATCTCTCACGACGCTGCCGTGGCGCGCTACCTGTCCGAGACAGTGGCAGTGATGTACCTCGGCGAGATCGTCGAGATCGGTCTAACGGAGCAGGTTTTCGCGAATCCCTCGCATCCGTATACGCGAGCGCTCTGCGATGCGGTCTTGACACCGAGCGGTCGCATTGTTGACCGCGAAATCGTACTGCACGGATCCCCCCCAAGTCCGGTGGACCTTCCCGCTGGGTGTGCATTTGGTCCCCGCTGCAACGAGCATGCCCCTCTCTGTGACGAAGCGCCAATCGCCCAAGTCGAGCTTGAGCCAGGGCACTTCGTTCGCTGTGCGCGACGAACGGCGATGAAGCAACCGACTGCCGGTGCGACGACGGATGGGGAAGCATGAGCAATCCGAAACAACAAGGCCCACAGATGCCAAGGCCGTCGCATTTGGTAGATGCCAGGGTGTTGTCTTCCGAATGTGGGGTGAGGCCTTCCGCGTGGTTACATCACCGGATGGTGGCAGCTCGTTGGACGACCGCATGATGGACAAGCCAACAGGAAGAGCAGGGTATCGCAAGGGGTGCAACACCCCGGTTGAGACGCAGGACCTACTGCGAGTGCGGAAGCTATCGGTGGACTTCCACGTTCAGGACGGCGTGATCTGTGCAGTGGACGGCGTGTCTCTGCACGTGAAGCGCAACGAAGTCGTGGGGATGGTAGGCGAGACCGGGTGCGGGAAGACGATCACGGTGCATGCAATCATGCGACTGATTGGTTACCCGGGGCGGATCAAGTCTGGTGAAGTGATTCTCAATGGGCGCGACTTGATGCTGTTGAGCGAAACAGAGATGAGCAAGGTTCGAGGTCGCGAAATCGCGATGATCTTCCAGAAACCGATGTCCTCGATGAATCCGGTGTTCACGCTCGGAGAGCAGTTCGCTGACGTCCTTCGTCTCCACAAACATATCTGCCGGAACGAAGCCCTTCGTGAGGCGGAGCGTGCCTTGGGTACGGTTGCGCTTCCCGACCCAAGGACTATGCTGAAGCGTTACCCGCATGAGCTAAGCGGGGGCCAACAACAGCGGGCAATGATCGCCATGGCGCTCAGCTGTGGCTCTCAGCTCCTGATTGCCGATGAACCTACGACGGCGTTGGACGTATCGGTACAGCTACAGATCCTCAAACTACTTCAGCAAACCATGAATGACACGAAGATGTCAACTCTGATTATTTCACACGATATGGGGGTCATCGGTAGCACCTGCGATCGGATCTACGTGATGTACGCAAGTCGTATCGTCGAGCATGGCCCAACCGAGGCGATCATCGAGCATCCAAAACACCCCTACGTCAACGGACTGATCAGCTCCATCCCGGCGTTCGTGAAGAACGTATCTCGATTGGAGCACATCCGCGGAGAGGTGCCAAACCCGCTCAATCCGCCCTCCGGTTGTCGCTTTCATCCGCGCTGCAAGTACGCGATCGACGCCTGTTGCACGACGAGACCGGAGCTGATTGAGGTCGGCGCGGAGCACTACGCGGCCTGCCTGCGCTCCAAGGACATCCTCTACGAAAACGGGAAGGAGAAAGAGCTACCATGCTGATCGAGAAGACGAGCCGGACATCGTATCCGTCGCCGCCCTATGCGGATTTTCCCGCCGCGGAGTACAAGGATCGCATCGAGCGAACACACCGGCTCATGCAGCAGGATGACGTCGATGCGCTCGTGCTGTGGGACAAGTCGAACATCCGCTACTACACCGGGTTTCACTCGATTCACTGGTCCGCCCTCAGCATCCAACCGGCCGTGCTGATCCTCCCGGTCGACCGCGACCCAGTGCTGATCGTCCCCGAGTTCTTCCGAGGGGTCGCCGAGGGGCTCACCCACGTCGCCGACATCCGCGGACAGGACGACCCGCACTCCACCGAGAAGATTCGCGAGCTGCCCGACGACGTCGCAGGCGCCGTGCGTGACCTGGGTTGCGGAGCCAGCCGGATTGGCATCGAAGCCGGCCGACTCGGTGGAATGACGGTTCCCCGACCGATCAACGACATCGACCGGTTCCGCGCCGGCCTCCCCGACGCATCGTTCGTCGAAGCGACCGATCTGATCTGGGGGGCACGGATGCTCAAGAGCGAGCTCGAGGTCGAGGCGGTCAGTCTGGCGACCGAGGCGGTCGTGAAGTCGCTCGACAAGCTCGTCGCTTCGTTCCGCCTTGGAATGACCGAGCGTGACGTCGGCGTGCTCCTGCAGGAGGTTCTCGTTCAACACGCCCACGAGATCGACGCGCTCAACGTGCGCTGCACCGAGCATCGCTACCCGATGCCGGACACGCCGCCATTCTACGAGAACGTGTCAATTGCCGAAGGGGACCGAATGGTCATCGAGCCCCTTCCGATGGTCAAGGGGTATTGCGGCAGCTGCTGCCGAACGTTCCAGGTAGGTCCGCTCAGCCCCGAGTCAGAGCGATCGGTGCGAATCATCGAACGATCCCAAGCCGCCGCGATCGACGCGATTCGCCCAGGCGTCAACACGGCCGAGCTGATCCGCGTCGTCGAGGAAGTCTTCGAGGACGAAGGGTCCCCGATCGAGATCGAGATGATCGGTCACGGCATGGGCCTGACCGGACACGAGCCGCCGATGCTGACGGCCCGCGAACCGACTGTCTTGGAGGAAGGGATGGTTCTCGCCGTAGAGATCTGGAAATACGACGTCGCGGGATTCGCCTACGGTGATTCGGTCCAGAGCGCCAAGAACCTGGGCCCGTTCGGAAACGAGGATCTCGTCGTCGTCACCGACGACGGCTGCCGGCGGCTCCCCGCGTTCCGCAAGGACGTTCTGTCGCTTCCGCACAGACCAAATCGGTAGCCACCTGGGGAAAGGAGCATCGGATGGATCGAAAGTGGAAAGTCGTCGTGACCGACGCCGAAGCGACGACGCTGCCAATCGAAGAGCGAGAAGTGACGAAGATCGGCGGACGCCTGCTCGTCGGAAGCTGTCGGAGCGAGGAGGACGTCCTCGATCTGGCGAGGGACGCCGATGCGATTCTCTACGACTACGCGCCGATCACGGGGCGAGTCATCTCCGAACTCGAGCGATGCCAAGTGATCGTCCGCTACGGCGTCGGTCTCGATCGGATCGATCTCGACGCGGCCGTGGCCAAGGGGATCGAGGTTCGCTACCTTCCGGGCTGGTCGGCGGAGGAGGTCTCCGACCACGCCATTGCCTTCGTCTTCGCGTTGGCGCGCAAGCTTCTCCCACTCGACCGCTGGGTACGTAGCGGCAACTGGGGATATGCGGGAGAGCAAGAGACCCAGCGGATCGCAGGCAAGCGGATTGGCTTGATCGGGTTCGGAGCGATCGCGCGGCGAGTAGCCGCGAAGGCGAATGCACTCCGAATGGACGTTGTCGCCCACGACCCGTTCGTCGACCCATGCGTGTTCAAGGCAGCGGGGGTCGAGCCCGTAACCATGGAGCAACTGCTGCCGAGCGCTGACTTCATCTCCGTTCACGTGCCGCTGAACGACGCAACGGCAGGGCTTCTCGGCTCAGACGAATTCGCTCGGATGAAGCCGGGCGCGTTCCTGATCAACACCGCACGCGGAGGGGTCGTCGACGAGCCATCGGTCATCGCTGCGCTGCAATCCGGGAGCCTCGCCGGCGCAGGGCTCGACGTCTTCGCCGACGAACCCCCAAGACCGGGCAACCCGCTGTTCGACATCGACTCCGTCATCCTCACGCCACACATGGCCTGCTATTCGGAAGCGTCGATGGACGAAATGCACGAGATTGCGATCGGGCATGTCGTCGATGTACTCACAGGGGAGAGCGGATGATCGATCTGACCGGACAGAACGGTGTGATCACGGGAGGTGGTGCGGGGATCGGCAAGACGATCGCGCACGTCCTCGCCGAGCACGGCGCCGCAGTGGCGATCATTGATCTCGATCTGGAACTCGCCGAGCAAACACGAGACCAGATCCGCGAGCGGGGAGTCGCCTCGATCGCCATCCGTGGCGACGTGTCCGATCACGCGCAGATGGAAGAAGCGTTCAGCCAGATCGAGACGGAACTGGGCGAGATCGACTTCCTGGTGAACAACGCCGGGGTCTCCTCGACGGCGCTCGCCGTCGATCTCACCGAGAAGGAGTGGGACCAGCACTTCGCGGTAAACACGAAAGGGACGTTCATCTGCGCCCGAATCTGCGCCCGTCGGATGATCGAGCGAAGTCGGGGGCGGATCGTCAACATTGCCTCTCGACTCGGCTTGGTCGGAGGGGAGATGTATTCGCACTACAGCGCCTCGAAGTTCGCCGTCATCGGGTTCACCCAGTCGCTGGCATTGGAGCTAGCGCCCTACGGGATCACGGTCAACGCGATTGCGCCGGGCAAGGTGGACACGCCGATGTTGAGGAGGGAGTGGGCTTGGGAGGCTGATCTTCTTGGACGCAGCCCGCGCGAGATCGAGCAGGAAATAGTCGACTCGATCCCACTGCGCAGACTTGCGACCCCGGAAGAGGTCGGCCGTGCCGTCGTCTTCCTCCTGTCAGAGTACGCGAGCTACACGACCGGACACACGCTGAACGTCACCGGCGGCCTGCGGATGGACTAGAGGCGGGACCATGAAAGCGAGAAAGAGAGGAGAGAAAGAGGGATGACTGACATAAAGAAGTTCCACGGGGTCTTTGTGCCTGTGGTGACCATCTACAATGAGGACGGCTCAATCTGCGCAACGCGCACAGGCCGCTTCATCGACTACTTGATTTCAGACTGTGGCGTGCACGGAATCTTCTGCCCCGGGAGCACCGGCGATTACACGCTCGTCTCCCTCGACGAGCGGCGCGATCTGATCCGGTTGGCAGTCGAGACCGCGGCTGGGCGCGTTCCTGTTCTCGCGGGAAGCGGGCACAACGCCACGCACATTGCGCTCGAGCTGAGCCAGTACGCGGCCTCCGTCGGAGCAGACGGCGTGCTGGTGTCGCTCCCACACTACCCACGCCCGACACAGCAAGGCCTGTACGAGCACTTCCGCACACTGGGCAAGGCGCTCTCGATCCCGGTGATGGTGTACAACTATCCTGCGGGCATGGGAATCGACATCGACCTCGACACCATCTGCCGACTGACCCACGACGGAGCGATCGCTGGCATCAAGGACTCGATCGACGACACCGATCACACCGTCAACATCATCCGAGAGGTTGGCGACCAGATCGCCGTCTTCACGGGAATGGATGCGAAGTTTCTCCCCATCCTCGTCATGGGCGGGATCGGCCTCATCGGAACCGCCGCAAACGTGGCGCCGAAACACTTCGTCGCGATCTGGGATGCGTTCCAGCGGGGGGATCTGATGACCGCGCGCAAACTCCAGTCAGACGTGATGCCGCTCTGCGCGCTCGTCGCCTACGAGCACGCGACGACCAAGGCGGCCCTGGAGTCAATGGGCTTCCCTGTCGGCGCGCATCGGCTCCCCATCACGCCGGCCGAGCCCAAGACGAGGAAGGAGATCTGCGACGTCATCGCAGCACTCGATTTGCAGGGAGCACTCGAAGGACTGATCTGAAGCGCAGCAAGATCCGAAACGAAAGGACGGCGTCAGTGAACACAGCCCACCAGCTCATGGAGACCGACCGTGCCCGCATCCGAGCGATGGTCGCGGGGGAGGAGAACGCCCTCGAGCGCTGCTTCACCGAAGATCTCACGTACGCGCACACGAACGGAGCGCTCGACTCCAAGGCCACGCTAATTGACAAGATCCGAACGGGCGTCTACAGGTACGCGTCGATCGAGACCGGCAACGTTCTCGTCAAAGCCCTTTCGGAAGGCGCTGCCATCGTCACAGGAACCGCGGATCTTGGAGTGCGGACCGACACGGGCGAACTCCTGAAGATCCCGATTCGATTCACCAGCGTCTACGTGCGCGACGGTGATCAGTGGAGGATGACCGCTTGGCAGTCCACGCGAACCGCGACGTAACGCTTGGCCCTGGAGACTTGAGTCGTCTCCTCGAAGCTTCTAGCCCTCGGACGCCTTCTTCTCGCCGCTAGGCTCTGCCGGCAGCCCGTCGCGAAGCTGGAAGTACTGGAGCGTTCCCACCCACAGGACCTTCACAGGATCGCCGCTCTCCGCCTCGTACCCATGCGGAGTCATCGCATTGAAGTGGTAGCTGTCTCCGGGGCCGAGCACGTACGTCGCGTCGCCGATCGCAAGACGAAGCCGCCCCTCGAGGACATAACCGAACTCCTCCCCCTTGTGCGGCGCCGGCGGGTAGCAGTATCCGGGAGAGATCTCGCCGATCAGGATCTCGAATTCCCGCCCTGGGAAGTCACGACTGAGGAACCGGTACTTGATCGCCGCATCGGAAACGATGATCGCCGTCTGATCCTGCGCCTTCATGACTTCCGTCATTCGATTGCGCCGCAACAACGTACCGACAGGCGCGTCGACTTGCGCAAAGAAGTCGGCCAGCTTCACGTCGAGTGCCTGGCAAATGGTGTGAAGCGACGCGATCGAGATCGAGCACAGACTCCGTTCGACTTGAGAGATGAAACTCGTCGAGAGCTCGCATCGGTCCGCAAGCTCCTTGAGCGTCCAACTGCGTTCCTGCCTCAGATCTCGAATGTGTTGGCCGACTGCATCCATGCGTTCAGTATAGATAACACGAAGTCTGCGATCAATATGCTGGCTGCGTTTCTCGGCATCGCCAGCATGCACCCCAACTGAATCCCGCAACGTGTTTCGCAGGCACCGCCCCCGTAGGCTAGAACTCCTCGAGGATCAAGTACAGCTGTTTCGCCGCCGCCTGCTCGGCCTCTTTTTTGCTCCGGCCTCGCCCCACACCTCGATGGCCGGCGACACCGACGTTGATGGTGAACTCCTTCTTGTGCTCTTTCCCCGCCGAGTTCATCACGTTGTAGGCCGGGCGGCAATCGAACAACCGCTGCGCGGTCTCCTGTAACAGACTCTTGTAGTCTCCAGTCGCCGACTGCTCGGCGAGGTAGCGCTGCATGTCCTCGTGCAGGTGACGGATGATGAACTTCGCCGCGTAGGCGTAGCCTCTCTCAAGGTAGATGACGGCGATCAGCGCTTCGAACGCGTTTCCAAGATTCGTTGGGCGGTTCCGCCCACCGTTCACTTCTTCACCTCGCCCAAGAAAGATGAACTCATCGAAACCCAAATCGGCCGCCTTCTCCGCAAGGATCGGCCGACTGACAGCGACCGACTTCGCCTTCGTCAGTCGTCCCTCGTCTGCACCGGGGTATTCAGTGTAGAGGTGAGACGTAACCGCAAGATCGATCACCGCGTCCCCGAGGAACTCGAGCCGTTCGTTCGATCCGCGAGAATCGCCGATCTCGTTCACGTAGGAGCTGTGCAAAAAGGCTCTCTCGAGCGCATCAGGAGCGATACGAAGATGGAGCCGTCTCGCCAGCTCCTCGATCGGCTTGTGTTTGTACTTCATGCGGCGTGTCCCCTGATGGGCATCTCATCGACCAACCACACTGCCCAGTGATTTCAGTCCCTGCGGCATGATACCAAAACGGATCGATACCCACGAGTCGTGCCGCACTCGTCCACTGCCGGGCCGAAGCGCAACAGAGCGTCAAACAACGCGACGTGCCTCCGCCGAAGGACACGACAACGATTGGATTCCGCGACGAGAAGTACGAGGGTGGATGTCCGAACTGATCCTGGCCCACGAAAACGAGATGAAACCTTGTTAGGGCGGAAGGATGGCAACTGGAGCAATTCCTTGGCTCTCCAGTTGCTTGGGAGTTCGCTCACGCGAACTCCGTCCTCGGCGCTCGCTCCACTCGCTTACGAAGGATCTCACCCCTCCTAAGTAGAAGCCTGAGGAGCCGGAAGCTCCTCAGGCCTCTACTTAGGGCGGAAGGATTCGAACCTTCGATCACGGCTCCAAAGGCCGCTGCCTTACCGCTTGGCTACGCCCTAGAACGTCACGTCTTCGGTCGGGACGCTCGGTTCCGGCCGCTGCCCGTCCCCACCGACGACGTCCCGGTATTTCTCAAGGATCGTACGCTCCAACGCCAACCGGAAGCCGTTGTCAATCGGGTGTGCCGTGTCGCGAAACTCGCCGCTTCGAACCTCCCGACTCGGCATCGCGACGAAAAGGTCTTCTTTCCCCTGAATGACCTTCACGCTGTGCACAATGAAGACATCGTCAAACACAACCGAGCAGAACGCCTTGAGATTCCCTTCGTCCCGCATCAGTCGAATCTCTACCTTCGTGATCTCCACCACTGAACCTCTCTCGGTCAGTCGTGACCCGAGTGATGGTAGCGAAAGGGCGAAGGCCTTTCAATCGTGGTTTCCGTTGCCGGCAAGCTCCAACACGGTGACCCCATCGCCACCCAGATTCGGCGGGGCGAACCCGTACGAGTCGACGAACGAGCACGATCCAAGATAGGCGTGAATCGCTCCTCGCAGAGCGCCCGTCCCCTTGCCGTGCAGGATGCTTGCGCTCCGGATGTCGGCAAGAAGAAGCTGATCGAGGTACTCCTCAACGCCGCGAAGCGCTTCGGACACCGTCTTCCCGCGGACGTTGATCTGCAGGGGAACCTGACTCGGCCGAGGGCGGCGGACCCGTGTTCGCCGTCGCTCTCGTGGATCTTCGCGCCTCGCGCCGCGCGCAGCAGGGCCGAGATCGTCGATCTCGGTCGACACGCGAATGCCGTCGAGATCGACGGACACCCTCCCGCCAGCGTCGATATGGACGATTCTTCCATCGGCCGCGACGCTCCGAACGTGGACGATCTGTCCGGCTTCGAGCGCGTCAGTGCTGAGACGCGTGTCTTCGTCCGATCGCGCAAGATCCTCGCGAAAGCCGCTCACCTCACGACGAAGCGACGAAACCTCGTGAAGGCCTTTGCGAACGAGTTCCGGAGGCGCGGCCGCGTTCGCCTCCGCCAGGATCTGCTCGAGACGGCGCTGACCGTCACGAAGGGAGGTCTCAAGGGATCGCAGGCGCTCGGAGAGCCCCGCTTCCCTCTCCTCCTCGAACGCGCCCAGCTTCAGCTCGTATTCGCTCCTGAGGCGTCGCATCTCCTGCCTGTCGCGATCGGCCTGCTCTCGATGCTTCGCGAGGGCTTGGCGCTCCCGATGTAGCTCGTCGATGATGTCCTCGGCTCGGATCTCGCCGTGCGACAGGTACGTTCGAGCTCGCTGCACCAACCCCTCATCGAGGCCGAGCCGCTGCGCGATGACGAACGCGTTGCTCTTCCCCGGAAGCCCCTCGATGACTCGAAACGTGGGCGAGAGAGTCTCCAGGTCAAACTCCATCGATGCGGTGCGAATCTCCGGATGCCGAATCGCAAAGAACTTCAGCGGCGTAAGATGCGTCGAAGCTGCGGCGAGTGCGTCACTCTCCAGCAGCGCCTCGAGGATCCCCAAACCGAGGGCCGCGCCCTCTTCGGGATCGGTCCCCGCTCCGAGTTCATCGAGAAGGATGAGGGAGTCGCCGTCCGCTTCGCGGAGGACCGAGATCAAGTTCATCATGTGAGCGGAGAACGTCGACAGGCTCTGCTCGATGGACTGCTCGTCTCCGATGTCGGTGCGAACCCGGGATACGACGGCGATCTCTGAGTCCGGAGAGGCCGGAATCGGGATCCCCGACTGCACCATCAGCGTCAACAGGCCCAGCGTCTTGAGCGTCACCGTCTTCCCCCCCGTGTTCGGGCCGGTGATCACCGCCATTCGCTGCCTGTCGCCCAACGAGAGCGTGATCGGCACAACGGACTCCGCCCGCAACAGCGGATGCCTCGCATCGCGAAGCGACACGCAACTCCCGAGCCGAGGGAAGGCGCACCGATACGCGCCGGCGAACGAGGCTCGGGCGAACAGCGAGTCAAGATGTGAGAGCACCGCGCGGTCCCGCAAGAAGGTCGCTTCCGCGCCGACGAACGTCTCCGTCAGATCGCGCAGAATCCGGCGGATCTCGTCGCGTATCTCGCCGGAAAGCTCCGCAAGAAGGTTGTTTTCGCCAACGAGGCTCGTCGGCTCAGCATACAAGGTCTGACCGCTCGACGAGCGGTCGTGGACGACGAACTCCATCGCGCCGGTGGCGCCGCTTCGAATCGGGACGACGAGACGCCCGCGCCTGCGCGTGATCACGGCCTCACTGATCAGCTCCGGACTGCCGTCGATCAGCGCGCGCAGTTTTGCTTCCACGCGGCTCTCGAGCGTTCTCGACCTCCGCTTCAGCTGCTTCAGCTCGGGCGTCGCGTCATCTCGAACGCTTCCTCGCTCGTCGAGGACCCGCGAGATTTGCTTCCGGAACGCATCCCCTCCACCGGTCAGGCGTGCGGCGTACCCGCGCAGCAGCGGATGATCTTCGGCTTCCGCGAACTGATCGCGGATCTGGCGCGTTCCATCGATCGTGTGAAGCACCACGAGGAACTCTTCGCCATCGAGAAGCGCGCTCTCTCGCGCCCGCCGAAGCAGCGGAGCAAGATCCCTCACCGCGCCGAGCGAGAAGCGACCGTGTCCTTCCAGGAAACCAATCGCCTCGCCCACTTCCGCGATGCTCGCCTCGATGTCGGAGCGCTCGGCGGTCGGGGCCAACCCGTCCACCGCCTCCTCGCCGAGGGACGACGACGCGTAGGTCCGCACAATCTCCCGCATACGCTCGAACTCCAGATCGCGCAGGGCCTTCTCGTTCGCGACGCTCATCGCTTCTGACATCTCGATCCGCTCTTCCCTCCCTGGTCACACGCCGAGGATGATATCAGAACCCGCCGACCGCTTGCGGTCGAGGGTCGACGTACGATCGGTTGATCGGCTTTACCCTTCGCCGCACAATCGCCGGACCAACCCGGCTGGAGGAAAAAGGAGGGATGCACTCGATGGACCTGCGAACGTCAATCCGAGTGTACGGCGCGCTTCTCTTTGCGATGCTCGTTTGGGGATTCTCGTTCCTCGCCGTCAAGGACGCCGTCGCCACGATCCCGGTCTTCTCCCTCCTTCTCGTCCGGTTCGCCATTTCGGTGGTGCTCCTCGGCCTGCTCGCCCTCGCCCGCGGCCAGCTCGTCGTCCCAAGGCGCCAGCTCCTAACGCTCGCGGGGCTCGCTCTTCTCAGCCCTGTCGGCTACTTTCTGTTCGAAACCTACGGTATCTCCCTGACACAAGCGAGCCACGCGTCGATTCTGATCGCGGCGATCCCGATCGCCGTCTACATGATCGCCTTCACCCGAAAACAGGAGCCCGCGACGTGGAGGAAGACGGCCGGAATCCTCCTCGCCTTTGGAGGCGTGCTCACGATCGTGGTCTCGGCGTCCGGAGAACGTGGCGCAAGCCTCGTCGGAGACCTCCTCGTCCTCGGCGCCGTTCTCTGCGCCGCAGCGCGGACAACGTTGATCAAGGACGCCCTCCGCCGGGTCACTCCGCTGCAGCTGACGTTCTATCAGTTCCTGTTCTCGCTGGTGATCTTCGGCCCGCTTGCGGCGACGAGCGGATTCGCGTGGGTCGTACAGATGACGCCCCTGTTGTGGGGCGAGGTAGCGTTTCTCGGCGTCATCTGCTCCGCCGCAGCATTCCTGGCCATGCACTACGCGCTGTCGCACATCTCGGCGACGCGCGTCGCCGTCTCGGCCAACGTCGTGCCGGTCGTCACGCTCCTCGCGGAGGCTCTGCTTCTCGGTGTTCTTCTGACTCCGATCAAGGCTCTCGGCGGACTACTCACGATCCTTGGCGTCGTTCTTACGCAGCTTCGACCGGCCTCCCTCGAACCTCACCGCGTATCGGAGCGAACCGGCTGAGATGGATGTGCGAGCGGCTTTGGGGCGCCTCGCCCTCCACCATGACGATTCCCGCCAGGTCATCCGCCTCGCCACGCCCGTCGTCATCGGCATGACCTCGTTCACGCTGTTGAGCGTCGTCGACACCGCGATGCTGGGCCGGCTCGGAGCGCCCCCGCTCGCGGCAAGCGGAATCGCCGGCGTTCTGTACTTCGGAATCGTCTTCTCACTCGCCGGTATCGGCGTGGGCGTCCAGACGCTGACGGCGCGCCGTTTCGGGGAGGGAAACCTCTCGAGCTGTGGCCCGGTCGTCAACTCGGGCGTTGCACTCGCACTCCTGCTCGGGATCCCGCTTTCGATCGCCGCGCCGTGGCTCGCCAGGCTCCTCGCCCCGATTCTCTCGGGTGACCCTGAGGTCGTCTCGCTCGGCGGTGTCTATCTTCACTATCGGCTGTTCGGATCCGCGTTCATGATCGCCAACTGGGTCCTGCGGGGCTTCTTCGCCGGCATCGGGGAGACGCGACATCAGATGGTCGCCTCGATCGTGACGACCGGCGTGAACATCATCCTCGACTACGTTCTCATCTTCGGACGTGCCGGATTCCCGCGAATGGGAGTCCAGGGAGCGGCGGTGGCATCGAGCCTCGCCATCGCAATGGGGACGCTCTATCTAGTTTGCGTCGCGCTCTCCGTCCGCCATCGCGATCGATTCGCCCTCCTGCAACGTCCGCTATCGGTTCGGCGGTGGGTGGCGCCGATCCTGCGCCTCGGACTTCCGATCACTGCGCAACGCGTGCTGGCCAACGGAAGCTGGTTCGCCTTTTTCGCGGTTGTGTCACGTATCGGGACGATCGAACTCGCAGCGACCAACGTCATACGGTCTGTCTACCATCTCACCATCATGCTGGGCGTCGGCCTCGGTACGGCGGCGGCAGCGCTCGTCGGGCAGAAGCTCGGAGCCAAGGACCCGGAACGGGCGGAGCGCCTCGGATGGGAGGCGGCCAAGCTCGCCGCCATCTCGATGAGCGTGGCCGGCCTCCTCTTCCTCCTCGTCCCTCGCTTGATCCTTCAGATCTACACGAATGACCCAAGCGTCATCGATGCCGGGCGAACGCCGCTCTTCTTCCTCGGGTTCATTCAGGCCTTCGCTGGGATCGCGCTCGTCCTCTCCCAGGCCCTCCAGGGAGCGGGCAACACGCGCTTCGTCATGGCCGCCGAACTCGTGACCTGCAGCACCCTCTACCTCCCCGTCGTCTACGTGCTCGGTCTGAGGACAAAGCTCGGACTCATCGGCGCCTGGGCCGGTGAGTTCATCTACTGGACGGCGCTCGCCGCCATCATGAGCTGGAAGTTCGCTCGCGGAGGGTGGAAGCGGATCATCGTCTAGCCGGATCGACAAGGGCGGCGAAGATGTCGGCAACGTTCGTCCGCGTCGGCCCGGTGAAGAGCAGATCGTCCGTTGCAGCCAGCAACGGGTACGCGTCGTTCTCCTCGAGGGAGGCGCCCGGCTCGAATCCCCTGTCCCCCGCGAGAGCGATCGTCTCCCCATCGACGATCCCACCGGCGGCGTCCGTCGGGCCGTCGACTCCGTCGGTCGCCAACGAGGCCAGGGCGACTCCAGTCCGTCCATCGATCACGGTCGCCGCCGCCAAGGCAGTCTCCTGGTTCCGCCCGCCTCGTCCGTCGCCCCGCACGGTCACCGTGGTCTCTCCCCCGCCGACCAGAATCGATGACCCGCTCGCCGTGCGTGCCAACTCGACGACCCGCTCTCCGAGACACCTCCCCGCATCGCGCGCTTCCCCCGTGATCGGTTTCTCGATCCGGACAACGGCCAGTCCGCTGTTCGCACCCGCTGCACAGACCGCATCGACGAACGTCCCGTTGTCGGCAAGCAGGCGCGCCGACGCCGTCCGGAAGACCACGTCTCCCGGCTTCGCCGTCTCCCGCTCGTCACCCCGCAATCCGCGACGGATGTGGGCACGGATCGAGCGCGGGACGGCCTCCCACAATCGATACTGCCGGAGAACCTTGGCCGCGTCGCCGAACGTGGTCGGATCCGGCACCGTCGGCCCCGATGCAATCGACTCCCGTCGTCCTGCGACCACGTCGGAAAGAATCAGCGTCCGCACCGACGTCGGATGAAGGAGGCGGGCCAGCCCTCCGCCTTGCAGCGCCGAGACGTGCCGCCTGACCGTGTTGACCTCGTCGATTGTCGCTCCGCTCGCAAGCAACAGTCGGGTCATCGAAGCCAGGTCCTCGAGCGAAACGTCGGGCGGCGGGCTCGCGAGAAGGGCCGAGCCTCCGCCGGAGAGGAGGCAGAGGACGACGTCGCGCTCCCCGACGGCGGCCGCCAGATGCTCGACGGCGGCGGCCGCGACACGGCCGCCCTCGTCCGGGACCGGATGCCTTGCCTCGAAGACACGAATCCACTCCGCCTCTCCGCCGTAGCCCGTCGGCGCGATCGCGATGCCTCCGGCAAGGCGAGAACCGAGACTCGCGGCCGCCGCCCTCGCCATCGGGAGACTCGCCTTCCCGAGGGCAAGAACCCACACCCGCTCTGCGCCGAGCACGTCCGCCTCAAGCGACAGCGCCGAGCGAACGAGCCGATCAGGATCGACCGCGAGGAAACCGTCCTCGAGCAACGAGAGCATCAGGTTGCGACCATCGCCGAGCCGTAGTCTCGCTCGGTCGAAACGCACCGTCATCGCGTTGATTCGCCGCCTCCCGCCGGGTACGGACAGAGCGCGTGCAGCGGACACCCATCGCACTTCGCGACCGGTCGGCAGTGAACCTTGCCGTGACGAACGATCAACGCGTGAAATTCGCTGAAAAGGGAGACATCCCGCGGGAGCGCGCGCATGAAGGCGAGACGGACGGCATCGTAGCTCTCGTTGCCGGAGAGAAGCCCGAGTCGCTCGAAGAGGCGACGCGTGTACGCGTCGACGACGAAACTCGGCTTTCCCGTCGCGTAGAGGATGATGGCGTCCGCCGTCTCCGGACCGATCCCGTAGATCGCCAACAGCTCCCGCCGAAGATCCTCCTGCGGCAATGCAAGCAACAGCGAAAGGTCTCCTCGGTGATGCGCGAACATCCAATGGCTGAATGCCTTCAGCTTGGTCGCTTTCATGTTGTAGCAGCCTGCCGGACGGATCGCCTGCGCAATCGTCTCCGCGGACACGGCGTGCATCTTCCGAAGAGACAGCAGACCTTCGTTTCGCAATGCGAGGATCGCTCGCTCCGCGTTCGTCCAAGACGTTCGCTGAGTGAGGATCGCGCCGACGGCCACCTCAAGCGGCCCCTCGGCCGGCCACCAATCCTGCCGACCGTAGGCGTCGCTCAGGACGCGAAAGAGTGTGAGAAGCCGTTCCTGTCTCATCGGGTCGATCAAGGATAACCGCGAACGTGGATCCGTCCATTCGGCGGAGCGCTGTTGATTCGATAATGAGAATCGTTATCATTATCGGTCCACTCATGACACTCGATCAGCTACATTTCGGCCAGACAGCGAAGATCGTCGCCATAGGGGGCGGCCACGGGCTTCAACGGCACCTTCAGCAGATGGGCCTTCATCCGGGAGACGTCGTCCTCGTCTCCTCGCGTGGTGCGTTTCGCGGTCCGCTTCTCGTAAGCTTCCACGGATCGCGAATCGCCATTGGGCG
Source organism: uncultured Thermotogae bacterium (assembly GCA_964570515.1). Taxonomy (GTDB): domain Bacteria; phylum Bipolaricaulota; class Bipolaricaulia; order UBA7950; family UBA9294; genus CAZMYM01. Next base: position 42,810 of record CAZMYM010000012.1, read on the forward strand.
TGGGATCGCGAGGAAGATCGAAATCGAGCCGGTCGCGGTCGGACCCTCCGACAAACGAGGCGGCCGATGACCTCTCGAACCTCATCTCGGATCACAGATCGTCTTCGGGAAGCCGGAAAGCGCATCACCGCGGAGCGAAGGCTTCTGTTCGACATCATCGCCCGAAACCCCCATCTCGACGCATCGGCCATCCACCGCTTGGCGACCGACGTGAACCCGAAGATCGGCCTTGCAACGGTCTACCGCACCCTCAGTCTCCTCGCAGAGCTCGATCTGGTGGACGTCAGCGCCCTCGGGCAAACTCACGGGCACTACGAGATCCGCGGTGACGACCACATCCACATGATCTGCCTCCGCTGCGGCGCCGTCCAGGAGGCGTCGCCCCTTGGCGACCCGCGATCGCTCGTCGAGGCCGAGGACTTCCAGGTCCTCCAGGCCCGTCTGGAGCTGATCGGCTACTGCCCGGCCTGCCAACGGGATTCCGAACTGTCGCGCCAACCGCACCGACCCGAAGGCAAGTAGCCATGATCCGCATCGCTCTCGTCGGCCAGCCCAACTGCGGAAAGAGCACGATCTTCAATCACCTCGTGGGCTACAAGGCGCACACGTCGAACCTCCCCGGCACGACAGTCGAGTACCTGGAGAGCGAAGCGCTGGTCAACGGCGCACACGCGCAGGTGATCGACCTGCCCGGCGTATACTCGCTCACCTCGCTCGACGAGGCCGAGGCACACGCGCGCGACTACCTGCTGAACGAATCGATCGACGTCGTCTTCAACATCGTCGACGCCTCGCTTCTGTCGCGAAGCCTCGAATTGACGCTTCAACTCCTCGAACTCGGGATCCCGCTCGTCGTCTGTCTGAACATGGAGGACGAGGCGAGACGGAAAGGGATCCAGATCGACGCCGACGCGCTCGGCGAGATCCTCGGCGTTCCCGTCGTACCCGCGATCGCCACTCGCGGAATCGGCGTGAGGGGCGCCGCGGCCGCCTGCGTCAAGACGGCACGTGAAGGCCAGCACGCGCCGCCCCCGCAGTACGGTCCCGACATCGAGGAGACGATCAGCACGCTCGAAGCGGAGGTTCGGCAAACGATCTCGGATACCCTCCCACACACGCCGCGGCTGATCGCCGTGAAGCTCATCGAACGCGATCCGCACTTCATCGCTATCGCCGAATCGAGCGGAAGTAGTCTCGCAGAGCGCGCTTTGGACCTATCCGAGGATTTCGCGGCACGGCGAGGGAGAACCTCCGACGGTGTCATCGCCGCCGAGCGGCACGCACAGGCGATGGAAATCTTCGAACGCGTCTCGACCGTCGGAAAACCGATCGTCGGATTGCGCGATCGGATCGACACGATCCTCATGCATCGCGTGATCGGCCTCCTCGCCCTCGGAGCGATCCTCTACGGGCTCTTTCTGTTCGTGTTCAAGGTCGGATCGCTCGCCGAAAGGCCACTGATCGGCCTGTTCGATCGCGCCATCGCGCTACTGGGGACCGCGTTGCCCGAGGGCACCGTCGCCTTCGCCGCCGTGTCGGGATTGATCCAGGGCATCGGCGGCGCGCTTGGGATCGTCCTCCCCTACCTCGTTCCCTTCCTGATCGGGCTTGCCCTTCTGGAGGACGTCGGCTATCTCCCACGCGCAGGCTATCTGGTGGACGGGTTGATGCATCGCATCGGCCTTCACGGCAAATCGATCATCCCGTTCATCCTCGGGTACGGATGCAGCGTTCCTGCGGTGATGGCAACCCGCATTCTCGAATCAAAGCGTGACCGATTCGTCACAGCCACGCTGGCCATCATGGTTCCCTGCGTCGCTCGTACGACGATCATCTTCGGATTAATCGGCTACTTCCTCGGCCCTCACTTGGCGTTCCTGCTCTACGTGATCAACATCGTCGTGATCGCCATCGTGGGGAAGGTTCTGACACGTCTCGCTCCGACCGTTACCCCGGGGCTGATTCTCGAGATCCCGTCCTACAAGATCCCCTCGGCACACGTGATCGGAGCCAAAGTCTGGCTGCGAGTCCACGACTTCCTGCGCCATGCCCTTCCCGTCCTCGTCGTGGGCAGCATCATCCTCGCGCTTCTCGAGGTCGTTCGCGCCACCGACGTGCTGAACCTTATCGTCTCCCCGATCACCTGGGCCCTCGGCCTTCCCGCGGCACTCGGCGTCACCCTGATCTTCGGCGTCTTCCGGAAGGAGCTCTCGCTCGTCATGCTCTTCCAGGCGTTGGGAACGACCCAGGTGCTGACCGTTCTCACGGCCGGGCAGATGATGACCTTCACGCTGTTCGTCATATTCTACGTCCCTTGCATCGCTACGATCGCCGTCTTGCGGAGGGAACTGGGATGGCGGCAGACCGCCCTCGTCATCGGAGCAACCACCACGACCGCCCTCATCATCGCGCTGCTCGCCCGGGGCATCGCCGCCGCACTCTAGCCAGGCTTCCTCGACCCGTCCCGATGCTCGGCAATGGCCTGTCCGTATCGCTCATCACGGCCGCTCGCCTGCGCAATCCCGATCGGACCCTCCGCACCCGATTCGACCGCCGCCCATCACGGACCTCGGCAGGTCGCCTGTGTCCCCTCCTGGAACGGGAGACGTTTCGCATACCGCCCGGTCGAGTGAACGCGGCAGAACGCCGTCGGGCGGTCAGAATCCTTCAGGAGGGCTTTCCACGTAAACGGGAGGGAGTCCGTGCGAACGATCACCGCGCTCATCACGATCGCCTGCCTGTTTTTGCTCGCAGGCTGCGCAGCTCTGACCGGGATCCTGACCGGACAGCCGCCGACGGCCGTCGTCACGGCTTCGCCGACGAGCGGCCCCACGCCGCTCATCGTTCAGTTCGATGCAAGCCGGTCCGACGATGACCACCGGATCGTCGTGTACGCGTGGAACTTCGGTGACGGGACGACCGAGACGTCTCCGGACGCCATCTTCGCCGATCACCGATACGAACGGCCGGGCGACTACGCGGTCCGCCTGAGCGTGACCGACGAGGACGGGATGACAAGCTCGGAGTCGGTGGCGATCATCGTTGAGAACAGGCCACCTGTTCCGAGTTGTCTGCTCTCGAACGACGCGCCCGTCGTCGGCGAACACGTTCAGTTCGATGCGTCCGGCTCGTTCGATCCGGACGGGAATCTGATCGACTTCACGTGGGAATTCGGAGACGGTGAGACCGCGCGCGGAGCGCGCGTCAGCCACGTCTACACGGAGCCGGCCGTCCGCTCGTTGCGCCTCACGATCGAGGACGACACCGGGGGCACGGCATCCACCGTGCACACGGTCACCGTTCACCGTGGCGGGGACACCAACGGCGGCTGCAGAAGCGCGATGAGCCTGCTTCCTATCTAGCCAGCGTGCGAACCCCAACCCGAGTGCGCCGGGGAATCCGTGGATTCGCTCCGCCAAGAGGTCCGGCGCTCCAGCGGAGACTTAGCCGCCGGGCGCGCGCTTCCCGACGGTAGCGGCGTAGACGGCGAATCGCTCTTGCCCGCTTAGTCCGAGAAGCTCGTTCACTTGGTCGTCATCGAACGCGCCAATGGCGCATGCCCCCGCGCCGATTGACTCGGCCGCAAGGTACAGGTTTTGACAGACGTGGCCCGCGTCGAGATGCAGGTACCGAAAGCCTCGCTCGCCGTAGCGCCACGTCATCCGGGCCGAATCGGCGACCCAGATGAAGGCGGCGGCACACACGCGCACCATCCCTTGACCGAGACACGCCGCGGTCAGACGTTCAGCGACGTTCGGCCTCGACGGCAACTCGATCAGATGATGCTCGAGGGCTCCGTACTGATAGAGTCCGGGGCTCAAGCCGCTGACGCGGTTGGCCAGGATCACAGTTTCGAACGGATGACGCGCGCCTGCCGACGGCACGGTTCGGAAGGTCGCTTTCTCGGACACGACGTTGCGAACCCCCTGCGTGCACCACAGCAGAAACGAGAGTTCCTCGAGCGTGACCGGCCGGTCGTCGTATTCCCGCAGGCTTCTGCGTCGCTCGATCGCGTCTCGCAGCCCGATCTCCCCGAACCCGATGTCGGCCGCCGCGGGAAGCGCCGTCGACGCTCCATCGGCGAGGATCGCCTCAAGCGGAGGTTGCGCCTCGCCTCGCTCCTGCGCCGAAGGGCCCAGGTGGCGGTATCTCGTCTTCTCCATGAACTCGAATCCGGTTTTCTGCATCGTCTGACGACCTCCTTGTTGGATTCAGCCCGTCCGGACGTGTGCACAATCCCGCGTCGCGGACTGAGGACCAGCGACCCTACATCATCCTACACGCCTTCGCCCTGCATCGACACACCCGGTCTGCCACGCGGGTACATCTTGTCGGAGGTGCCTCGCAGCCTATACTGGGAAAGATGACGCCATTGACGAGGAGGATTCCACCGGAGCGCCCATCTCCTTTCCGACGGCACACATGGCATCATCCGCAGAGGAGGTAGTCAAGATGAAGCGCAACGTACTCACACTACTCGGTGCGGCACTCCTGCTGGCCGCGATCGGCTGGTCGATCTCTTCGCAGGTAGAAGAACTCGAACCGCCGACCGGCTACATTCGGAGCGACCTGCAGCTGATCAGTCAGGAGAGCAAAGATTCTTGGTCGCCGGCGTGGACCGGCCCGATCGAGGCGGCGACGATCCTCGCCTGGTTCAACGAGCACGGTTACGCGCGATTCTTGCGCGACCTCAATGGCGACGGCGAGATCGACGAACTCGACACCATCGAACTCGCCAACATCCTCGGCAGAGGCGTCATGCGGACGGATTCGCTGATCGGCACGACCGACGCGAGACTCGTCATCGGACTGGCCCAGTACGTCGCGGACCTGTACCCGGACGAGTTCGTCCTCAAGATCTACGACGCAGGCTTCCCTGAGGAATTCGCAGCCGCAGGGTCTGCCCAGTTTGCCCCCGATGCGATTCCGGGCATCGAGCTTCGTCTGGAAGGCGAGCCGACGCTGGCGGCCTACGAGTACGAGCTGGAGACGTCCGAGGGCGTCATCGTCGGGCTCGTGGAATCCGAAGAGCGAAACACGTACTTCTCCGGTCGCTCGTACTTGTTCGAGGAAACCTCAGATGGCTACACGCCGGTCGACCTCGCGTGGGCGGAAGAGGATCGCTTCGAGCCCGGCCACCAGGGCAGGGTTCTCGAGACGGTGGCGATGACCGACGATCGCCTCTATCTCGACTATCGGATGGGCTGGACGCCGGTCGAGTTCATGCTCGCCCTCTCCCCTGTCGATACACCTGAATTCTCCAGCATGGCGTACATCTGCCCGGAGGACGCGCTCGCCTATCACGTGACGGTGACCCCAACGCCCTTCGGCTCGATACGGATCGAGGAGTGCGTGACCCGCGAGGGTGGATTCGACACCTACGAGTGGATCGTCACCAACATCGACTTCCTGTGGATGGGCTGCGGTCTGTGCTACTTCGGAGTCTCCAACTCCGGGTTCACGTCGGTCGCTCACAGCGGGCCTCCGCTGTGGCCGTTCACCGAACTGCCGTGGGCGTGGTCCTGGCAGGCGCCCCTTGGCAGCTGCGGCATCCAGAAGGGGCAGAGCGCCGTCTTCTCGATCACCGTGCCCGGCCCGACGGTGGATATGTGGGTTCCCGCCGCAGTCAAGGCTTGCCCACCGCCGCCGCCTGCTCCAGGGACCCTGATCTTCAACGGCGATCGGCCGCCGTTCATTCCCGTGCGAACGACCGGACCCGGCGAACTCGACCTCGACAACTGCCCGGACCTGACGGTTGAGATTCTGGACATGAGCTGCGTTCTCAGCCCGGCCAGCGGGCTGTGGGTGATTTCCGTGGACGTGAGAGTCCACAACATCGAAACGCTGCCCGTCACGGCGCCGTTCGCGGTCCTCCTGGAGAGCGACATGCACCCCGCAGTCACCAGCTGGGGTCCGGCTGTGCCGATCCCCGGCAGCGGAGGTTTCGTGGACGGCGTGATGGAATACACCATCTCATCTCCAACGCCTCCCTGCCCGGAGACGTTCACCGTCACGGTCGATGCCGGAGGCGAGATCACGGAGTGCCTGGAGGACAACAACGTCGCCTTCGGAGACGTGTGCTGCAAGGGCGAGCCGGATGACGAACTCGGCGCTTGCTGCTACCGGGACGGAAGCTGCTCCGATACGAGCGAGTCCGACTGTACGTCAACGGGCGGTATCTTCGAGGGCGTCGGAACGTCTTGCGCCACGACAGAGTGCCCCGGCGACGACACGTGCCCGGATCTCATCGTCGAGATTCTCGCCAACAAGACGTACTGCGAGACGACCGGTGTGGTCGGAGCAGTCGGATGGAAAATCACCTTGACCGCACTGGTGACCAACATCGGAGACGCCGACGCAACGTGCTCGCACATCCGCGTCTACATGCGCAGCGACTCGGGCGGCCTGCGAGTGGACACCGTCGGCCCGCTCGGCATCGGCGATTCCGAAGAAGCGGTGGCCACGTGGACGTTCGACCCGAAGAACCCACCCAACTGCCCGGAGGGTCTCGAGGTGGAGGTCGATGTCTCCCCCAAGTGCGTCGATGAGTGCGACGAAGGCAACAACGAGGACTCGACGAGCCTCTGCTGCCGATAGGCGGTGCGCGGACCCCGCTTCGCTCGAAGCGGGGTCCGCCTCCTCGTGGAGGGTTCAACTGCAATGACCAAGCCGCTTCGTCACGTAACCGTCGCGGTTCTCGTGGTTCTGTTCGCGGGAACGCTGTGTACCGCCACGATTCTTCGCGTACCCCTCGACGGCTCGATCAACCCGATCAGCCGTGACTTCGTCGTCCGCGGCCTCGAACAGGCGGCGAATCAAGGAGCCTCGCTGGTCATCATCGAACTCGACACGCCGGGCGGTTTGGTCGACTCGACGCGTGACATCGTCGCCGCCGAACTCGCATCGCCTGTCCCAGTCGTCGTCTTCGTCGGGCCGGCCGGTGCGCGCGCCGCCTCAGCCGGCGCGTTCATCACCCTCGCCGCGGACGTCGCGGCCATGGCGCCCGGCACAAACATCGGCGCCGCACACCCTGTCGGCCTGATCGGGGCGCCCGGAGCAGAGGACGAAGACCAAACCACATCCATGGACAAAGCGGCGCAGGATGCCGCGGCCTTCGCTCGGTCGATCGCCGAGTACCGCGGACGAAACGTCGAATGGGCACAGGCCGCCGTCCTTGAATCGAGTTCGATCACGGCAACGGAGGCGTTGGCAATGGGCGTGATCGACCTCGTCGTCGACGATCTCGACGATCTTCTCGTCGCGCTCGACGGGTATGTCCTTGCCGACGGCCGCGTCCTCGCAACCGCGCACGTTCCGATCGAGACGCTCCGTCCGACGCTGCGAGAGAAACTCCTCGGCTTGCTCGCCGACCCCAACCTCGTCTACGTCTTGTTCATCCTCGGCCTGTACGGCCTGATCTACGAGTTCTTCCATCCCGGAATCGGGTTCGGCCTCGCGGCGGGTGGCGTCTGCTTGCTGCTCGCCCTGTTCGGTCTTCAGGTTCTTCCGGTCAACATCGTCGGCGTCGTCCTCGTCCTGTTCGGGATCGGGCTGATCGTTCTCGACGCGTTCACGCCGACCAACGGCATCCTGACCGCCGGCGGCGTCATCGCTCTCCTCGTCGGTTCGCTCACGTTGTTCGACATCGCCGACCGCCGGTTCGGCCTCTCCTGGGCCACGATCCTCGCCGTCGTCGGCGTGATGACCTGCCTCTCCGTGTTCGTTCTTGGAAAGGGCCTTCTGATTCAAGCAAAGCGCCCCGCGATGGGTCAGAGAGCCCTCATCGGCGAAACGGGGACCGCTCGAAGCGAACTCCATCCCGAGGGGACCGTGTTCGTCAAAGGCGAGTACTGGTCGGCGCGGTCCCTCGAGGGCACGCTGCCACCCGGTACGGACATCCGCGTCGAGGAGATGGAAGGGAGCACCCTTCTGGTCCGCCGTGTATCATAATGCCGACCGACGATCGGAGGAACCACGGACCGATGAACAGGACGCTGCAGTCGACGGCTCTGGGAATGATCGCGCTGCTCCTCGTCGCGATCCTTGCGACGCTCATCACGATTGCCTGGCGCGGCGTCAGGGTCGAACACACCGGAGTGGTCTCCCTCGGCGGCGCGCTCGATGCCCTTCCGCTTCGGATGATCGAGCCGATCACCCTCCGGATGCCCGAACCCGCCCGTTTGATCACGACCGGTCCCGAGGGAGGCCCGATCCACACCGATTTGTCCTTCCTCCCCTGTCCGACGTGTGACGGGACCATGGTCCCGGTACGCTGGAACCTATGGACCGGAGAGTTGGACTGGATCTGCCCCCAGTGTGGCGAGGCCGTGACCGCCTCCCCGCCGTGACCCACGAAGTGAGCGCAGGCCCTGCCGACGACCGTCCGAGTTAGGGACCGATCGCCCGCCCTTCCCTCCACAGCGTCTCGAAATACTCGTCAAACACCCCCGCGACCTCCGGCATCCCAACGAGCGCGACGTTCGCCTCCACGTTGCGCTCGAGGGCGTAGTAGTTCCAGTTCGTCGATCCGAGGATCACGTGCTCTCCATCGATGATGAGAAGCTTGGCGTGCATCGTCTCCTCCGGCCGATCGAAGCGTACCGGGATCCCGTGCTCGAACAGGAACAGGGCGCTGCTCAGGTTCGCTTCGGCCGATTCTGCGTAGAAGCTGCAATCGTCGATCAGTACGCGCACGTCAACCCCACGCCCGGCCGCCCGAACCATCGCATCGAGGAGTTTGTTGGCGACGCTGTCCGCGTAGCTCGTGTACACCGACATGCGGTAGAGCGCCACGTGGATCGACTCCCTCGCGCCGCTCATCCAGGAGAGGACCGACGATGCGTACGTCGTCGAGCCGTCCCCGTCGGGTAGCGCTACGATGAGCGGCCCGTCGGCGGCGGGCCGCGCCGCGTCCACCGCGACCCGCACCGTCTCCGCATCCTCCTCGGTCCACAGGCGATCGAACCACTCGGCGAAGGCGCCGGCGACCCGATCATCGACAATGCGAACGTTCGCCTGTTCCTGGTCGGTGAATGCGTATCGATTCCAGTTGGTCGAACCCAGGATGACGACCGTCCGATCGACGATGACGAGCTTGGCGTGCGTCGTCACCGACGGATCGTCGAACGCTGCTTCGATTCCGCAATCGACGAGGTAATCGAGCGTCGGCCTGTTCTTCTCGGTGATCGACGCGGCCCAATCGCTCTCGTCGAGGAGGACGCGCACGCGGACGCCCCGCTCGTGCGCGGCGATCAGTGGCGCCAAGAGCGGGTTGCCCTCCAACTGTGCATTCCCCAGCAACAGGTCGATCGACTCCACCGCCTCGGAGAAGGCGATCTCGACCACATCGCAGTACGCGCACGCCCCCGGCCGATCGATGACCGGCTGAACGACCGTCGGTGCCCCGCTCGCGCCCGAGGCGCAGAGGAGGCAGAGGAGGCACGCCTTCCCAGTCCAGGATTGAATCACTCGGAGCATCTGCGATAGAATCCTAGTCCAAAGGAGGCCTCATGGTCAAAGAGCTAGCAAGCCGCGACCTCCGGTACACGTGCAATCCAACCAACTTCGATTTCGAGACGACGGCGCAGCTCGAACCCCTGAACCGGATCATCGGCCAGGAACGGGCGATCGAAGCCCTCAAGTTGGGCTTGGGCATCAAGGACGTCAAGAACCGCTATAACATCTACGTTGCAGGCGGGCCGGGAACGGGGAAGATGTCGGCCGTCGAGCACTTCCTGAGTCAAGCCAGCGCAGACGAGCCGCCACCGCCCGATGTCTGCTACGTCCACAACTTCGAAAACCCATACAGCCCGAAGTATCTCGAGCTCCCCGCAGGCATGGGGTGTCAGCTGAGAACGGACCTCGAACAGCAGATCAAGCGCCTGCGGCGCGAAATCCCCAAAGTGTTCGAGTCCGACGAGTTCAAGGCACGCAACAAGAAGATCGCCGACCGCTACGGGGAGCGCAGAACGTCGCTTCTCGACGAGATGGAGACGAAGGCACGCGAGCTCGGCTTCGCGATTCAACGAACGCCGATCGGCATCAACACGCTCCCGCTCCATGAGAACGGCGAGCCCCTCAGCCAGGAAGAGTACGAGGCACTCCCCGAGAAGAAGCGCGACCAAATCCGCAAGCACCAGGGCGAGGTGCAGTCGCTCGTCCAGGAGCAGCTGGGTGACGTAGCACGGCTCGACGAGGAGCGCGAGGCGGAGGTCAAGGAGCTGGCCAAAGAGGCCGTCCTGTTCATGATCGAGCCGCACTTCGTTCAGCTGAAGGGGCGGTACGAAGATCTGGCCAAGGTGATCGCCCACCTCGACGCGTTGAAGTCGGACATCGTCGACAACCTCGAGATCTTCCAGAACTCGGCGGCCGCGAAGAAGCCGCAGTTCCCGTTCCCGATGCCCCAGGCCGACCCGTTCAAGAAGTACACCGTGAACCTCCTCGTGGAGAACACGGAGACGGAGGGCGCACCGGTGATCGTCGAGCAGAACGCCACCTACCCGAATCTGTTCGGCTCCATCGAGCGGAAGGTCCAGATGGGCGTCGCCATCACGGATTTCACGATGATCAAGCCGGGATCGCTTCACCGCGCGAACGGCGGGTACCTGGTGTTGGACGCGAACAACCTGTTCCGCCTCGGGATCAGCTGGGAGGCGCTGAAGATCGCCATCAAGCGCCGCGAAATCCGAATCGAGGATCCGTGGCAGATGCTCGGCTACTCGACGACCGAAGGACTGCGTCCCGAATCGGTCCCGTTCCGGATCAAGCTGATCATTATCGGGAACCCGTACATCTACGAGCTTCTTCACTTCTACGACGAGGATTTCGGCAAGCTGTTCAACGTCAAGGCCGACTTCGGGATGCAGATGGATCGGACACCCGAGCGCGAGCAGGAGTTCGCCCAGTTTCTGCGCAGCTGTTGCACGGAAGATCCGAGCGTTCTCCCGTTCGATCCATCCGGGGTCGCCCGGATCGTCGAGTATGCGACGGAACTGACGGGGGACCGAACGAAGCTCTCCTGCCAATTCGGCACCCTCATCTCCCTCGTGAAGGAGGGCGCGTACTGGGCGCGGACCGACGGCTCGCCCGTCGTTACCGGCGAGCACGTGACGCAAGCCCTTGCGCAGAAGGACTATCGCCGCGACCGGATCGATGAACGAATCCGCGAGATGATCGAGCGCGGCCAACTCTTCGTCGACACCGAGGGCGCCGAAGCCGGCCAGGTCAACGGTCTCGCCGTCCTTCAGATCGGCGACTACGCGTTCGGCAAGCCGTCCCGAATCACCGCCGCCGTCCAGGCGGGCAAGGCCGGCATCATCGACATCGAAAGGGAGGCCAAGCTCGGCGGGAAGACCCACAGCAAGGGGATCATGATCCTCCGCGGCTACCTCGGCGAGCGCTTTGCCTCAGAGAGACCGCTCGCCTTCTCCGCCAGTCTCGCCTTCGAGCAGAGCTACTCGATGATCGACGGAGACAGCGCGTCGAGCACGGAGCTCTACGCGATCCTCTCCGCCCTGTCCGGCCTGCCGATTCGCCAAGGCCTAGCGGTCACCGGCTCGGTCAACCAGAAGGGGCAGGTCCAGCCGATCGGCGGCGTCAACGAGAAGATCGAGGGGTTCTACAGGGTCTGCAAGGCGAAGGGGCTGACGGGCGATCAAGGCGTCCTCATCCCGGCAGCGAACGTCGACAACCTGATGCTCGATCACGAGGTCGTCGACGCCGTCGAGACGGGACAGTTCCACGTCTACGCCGTAGCGACCGTCGAGGAAGGAATCGAACTGCTGACAGGCGTGGCCGCCGGAGCGCGCGGCGAGGATGGAAGCTACCCCGCAGACAGCGTCTTCGCCCTGATCACTGAGCGCCTCGAGCGAATGCGCAAGGCCCAAGAGAAGAAGGACGACAAGGACGAGGAGACGAACAAGAAGAAGCTCAACGAGGATGAGAATGACGAGCCGGAAGCCGGCGGCCCGCCGCCCATTCCGGAGACCGCAGCGAGAGGAGCCTCCTGATGCGTGAGAAGAAAGCGGTTGCGGTGGCGATCGTCCTGAGCCTGCTCGCGCTGGCCGGATGCATCTCGAGTCTTCCGCGCGCCGCGTTCGAGGCGACACCGCGCTTCGACTACCCCCCGCTCGTCGTCACGTTCGACGCCGGCGAGTCCTCCAGTCCCAACGGCGCAATCGTTTCGTACGCATGGGACTTCGGCGACGGAGAAACGGCAGGCGGGGTCACCGTCTCCCACACGTACCCTGAGAAGGGCGTCTACGCGGTCACGCTCACCGTGACCGACTCCGCCGGGAAGAGCGGGGCACGATCGCGCACCGTCGAGGCCCTCAACCGCGTTCCCGTGGCCGACTTCAAGCCGTCCATCTACACAACGCCCGTACACCAGCCCGTCCGATTCGACGCATCGGACTCCTACGACCCCGACGGCGAGATCGTCGACTACCTGTGGGCATTCGGTGACGGAGACGTCGGAGAGGGGATCTTCGTCGAGCACGAGTACGCCACCGCCGGCGGAAGCGGCTGGCGCCCTCAGATCACGCTCACCGTCATCGACGACGACGGCGGGCAGAGCACACGAACGCGCCAGATCCTCGTCGTCGGCTGCGACAGCTGCGGTGGCTGATGGCGACTGCCGCAGGCAGTCGCTAGGGAGAAGGCACGGAAGGATGGTTTGCCTTCTCTCGGCTGGGTTCGGCGATCAGCCAGAGAGCGGCGGCCGGCAAGACAAACGGGCCACGCCGTGGCCCGCTTGTCCCTCAGAACTGAGTTCCTTCAGGAATTCAGTTCTCTTCCTCTTCATCAACTCCAAAGGCGTCGGTGAGCGTGATGTTGACGGTCGCGGTCCCTTCGAGACCCTGGTCGTCGTACACGGTCAACCGCGCAGCGTACGTGTGCGTCAGTGAGCGCAGCTCGTAGATGTGGGTCACTTCGAGGCCGTTGTCCAGTACGAGAAATTCGCCGTCGCCGAAGTCCCACACGTAGTACTCGATCTGGTGCCCCGCGTCTGGCGACGACCCGCGCGGATCGAAGTCCACCTCGAACAACGACGGGATCGTCGGACGGCCCTCGGACTCCAGAATCATGTTCGGGTCCGAGACGGTGATCGACGCCTCCGGCTCGTCGTCGCCCGTCTGTTGCCCCGGCACAATCGCGACGATCTCGACTTGCGCGGTGCCGACCGCCCCTTGATCGTTCCAGACGAGCAACGTCACCGTGAACTCGTCGGTCTCTTCCGGCTCGAAGGTGTGGGTGACGCGGGATCCGATCGCGATGTCGCCGTCTCCGAAATCCCAATCGTATTCGATGATGTTCCCTACTCCGCCGATCGATCCGACCGCGTCGAACGCGACCGTCAGCGGGATCAGCCCCACCAGCTTGTCGGTCGTGATGAAGGCGACCGGAAGCCCTTCTCCCGTCGGATCCCCGCCCCCGCCGGCGAGGACCTCGATCGTCTGCGATGTCTCGGACCGGGCGCCTCGATTGTCGGTGACGGTCAGCGTCACCGTGAACCGCCGGGTCTCGGTCGTAGCGAGGAAGGTGTGGACAATCGACTCACCCGTCTCGGTATCCCCGTCGCCAAAGTCCCACAGGAAGCCGACGAGGGCCCCGTCCGCGTCGGTCGAGTCGGACGCGTCGAAGACGACGGCGAGCGGTGAAGTACCGGAGAGGACGCTCGCCGTGATCCGCGCCACCGGCGCCTGGTTGAACAGGACGCAGCCCGCGAGCAGCCCGAGGAGGGCGACCCCGAGAATCGGGATTCCCCATCTCCGCACGGCATGTTCTCGATCCTTCATCGTCTCCCTCCCTCAACGGTCAGCCGAGCCGATCGACAAGCGATCGACCCGGGCTACGGCGACAGGATGAGGTCTCGCTGGAACAGGTCCTGGGCGCCGAACCAGTCCTCCGCGGTGACCGTGATCGTGTACGTCGAGACGGTGCCCGGGAACGCGTAGACGTGGCTCGCCGTCGTGTCGTCGCCGTCCACGAAGTCGACGATGTCGATGTTGCCATCGTCCCAATCGACCCACAGCCGGCGGATCCCCCACGCCCGGTTCGGGAACCAGTCCGGACCGGCCGCGGTGGGGGCCCAGGTCTGCCCCTCCGGATCGAAACTGAAGTTGTTGTCGTCGTAGCCGGCGGGCTTCGCGCTGCTGGCGTTCGGAACTGGGTTGTCCGAATCCCGGTCCCACTCCCAGTCGGTGTCTTCGTGCTCATCGAGGTCCTGGGAGCGGATCCATGCGCGATAGTTGCCGGCGCCCAGACCGGTGATCTGCACGTCATCCGCCTCCCAATCTGCGTCCGTCAAACCGGCGAAGACGTCATCCGGATCGACCTCGGGATCCAAGACCGAGCTGTTACTCTGTTCCACCATGTCGAGAATCTCGAATCCCGCGACGGGCTGGTAGTTCTTCGCGCGGACGGTCTTGGTGATGCTGCCGTTCGCCCCGTGGTCGTCGATCACGACCAGCGTCACCGAGAAGATCTCGGAGGCCGAGTCGGTGATGAACGTGTGCGTCTGGACGTCGGCCGTGATCGAGTTGGCGGCATTGCCGTCCCCGAAGCTCCACGTGTACGTGGCCAGCACCCGGCCCGTGTCCGCCTCGGAGTCCTCCGGGTCGAGGCGCGCGCGAACCGGCGCCACGTCATCGTTCGTGTCCGGGAACGTGATGTCGAACCGCGCCGATGGAGACCCCGACGGTGCGGGAGTCCCCCCTGGACCGGCAACGGAGATCGTCGCCGTCGCCGTCCCGGTCTTGCTGTCCGGTCCGGTGACCGTCAGCGTCGCCGTGTAGGTCCGCCCGTATGACGTAACGTACAGATGGCTCGTCGTCTTCCCGTATCCGGTCGACCCGTCACCGAAGTCCCAGCTGAACATCAGCGGGCCCGGGCCCGTGCCGTACGTCGTCGCCGACGCGTCGAACCAGACGGAGAGCGGTGATCCACCGGAGCTCGGCGACGCAGTGAAACTCGCGGCCGGCCCGGGCGGCTCTCCCGCTTCCACGTAGAGAATCCTCTGCGTCGTCCCCGTTTCACCGCCGTCGTCCGTAACGCGGAGAACGACCGTGAAGGCCCCGATCTGGGCATACGTATGCGAGACCGCTCGTCCGGTCCCGTCGGTTCCGTCGCCGAAGTCCCATTCGTAGCTGACGATTACGCCGTCCTCGTCCTCCGACCGAATCGCGCTGAAGTCGATCGTGCCGCCGACCTCGACCACCGGGACGCTCACCGTGAACACCGCGGTCGGCGCCATGTTGAACAGCCAGCAGCCGCCAAGCCAAAGGAGGAACGGAACGAGGAGCGCAACCCCCAGTCCCCTGCTCCACCAGACTCTTCCTCTCCTCATAGCGATCACCTTGGGCCTCCTTCGAATGGCCACGGGAATCCAATCACGTATCTCCCGCAAGATAAGGTAGCTTCAATCCCCGCCTACGTCAATCCGTATCGGGAACCCGCGAAAACGACACGTGTCCCCACGACGCGTGACAGGCGTATCGTCACGGGCGACCGTAGATGGGAGAGATCGGAGCGGAGTACCGGCCGAGAAAGGTGAGCGGGGTGAAAGGCCGAAGCCTTCCACCCCGCCACAAGCAGGAATCTAGAACCCGTACCCTACTCGGTTCCTACGGTTGAAGTATCTTCCTCGTCCCCGCCTAGGAGGCCACCCAGCGAGAACTCGGCCGAAAGAACCAATGTGTTACCCAACGTCTCCTCAAGGATGTACGCAGCGTCCACATACAGACCCGCAACGTTGATCCCTGCACCGACGGCGAAGTAGTAGTCCTGGAAGTTGTCGGTCAGCACCACGCCACCGCGCAGCGCCAGCTCGTCGATCACCTGGAACTCTACACCGACATGTGTGTTGCCGAGGTCGGTTCCGTCGAAGTCGACGTCCGCCGCCAGGATGAGTCGGTCGTCGGCGAGCTTCATAGCAAGCCCCGCCTTGTAGAGACCGGAGATAACATCCGTTGTCCCGCCGTCCCACGCTACCGAGCTGCCGGCGAGATCCATCGCGTTCACACCGATCACGAACATGTCTCCAAGGCTCACCAGCAGGCCCAGGTCAAACCCGAAGCCCGATGCGGAGTCGCCCAGTCCGTTGTCGGCCAGGTAGTACTTCACGTTCGCCCCGGCCATCGCAACGTCCAACACGTTCGTCGCCAGCGATCCGATGATCGCTTGCTCAACCCACGTGAACGTTCCACCAAGTACGCCATCCTCATCAACGATCTGACCGTCGATGGAAGCTCGCTCCCATCCAAGCCCGATCCCGAGGTTGGCGAACGTCGTCACTGCGCCAATGAACTGGTGCGTAAGACCCAGTCCGTAAAGGTCGGTCGACATCCCCGACAAGCGCGTGTCCTCAAGCTGTGCGAGCCCCGCCGGGTTCCACAGCATCGCCGTTGCGTCATTCGCAACCGCAACAAACGCTCCACCCATGGCCAACGCCCGCGCGCCAATACCGTTCTTGAACGCGCTGAACGCCCCAATCCCATCGGCCAGAGCGACCGCGGACAGGACCATGATGAGCGCTAGACTTACGACCATCACTCTTTTCATCGTCGTTTGTACCCCCTTCGTATGGGTATCAGGGCGGGGACCGCCGGGCGCGTCCCGGCAGTCCCCTTTGTGCCCCTTATCGGTTGATGAACACCGTGCCCTTACCGTTGAAGGTGTTCGTCCCGTCCGTCGCCGTGATCACGTAGATGTAACCGCCGTTGGCCAGCATTGCGCCGCCTTCGTTCGTTCCATCCCAGTCGATCCCGGTCACGTTGGCCAGTTCTTCCGACCACACGATCTTCCCTGACAGGTCGTACACCGTTACCGACATCACACTCGCGATGCCGCTGCCGTTGTAGCCGAACGTCGTGTCGCCGTCGAACGGATTCGGACCGGCGTAGAAGTCCACTACATCGAGCTCGCTCGCGATGATCGTGATCGTGTCGGAACTGGTGTCCGTCGGGTCGGTCGGATCGGTGTAGGTCCCCGTGATCTGCGAACCGGCAACCAGCGCCAGGCTCAGACCAGCGGTGATGAACGTATCGTTCTGCGCACCGGCAAGCGGAGCCAGATCGTACGTCGTCCCATCGATGTCCACCGCGTTCGCCAGTACCGTGGCACCAGCGTGCGAGGGATCGGCGACCTTCACGTAGACCGTGTCAGCGTCGGTGTAGTTGGTAACCTCGACGCCCGCACTGTCAACGAAACTCGTCGACGACTGCTGCGTCGGAGGCGTTCCGCCACCACCGATGCCTACCTTGACCGAAATCCACGATGAGTCACTGTGGTTCGACGGATCCTGGTAGACGGCCACAATCGTGTCGCCAGGCAGGACCCTCAGCGTCGGCACACAGCCTTGGTAGACGCTCGTCAGATCGACGCAGATCGTGCTCACGAAGTCGCCGGTGCCTACTCCCGTCTCCAACAGATCCAGCGCCGCCCACATGCCGCTGCGCGGGTTCATGACGTAGATCTTCGCCCAACCGGCGTCCTCAACCTGCGTTTGACTCGGATACTTATGCGGCAAGCTGTCGGCCGGGTTGTCGTTGAAGATGTTGACTCGACCGAGCAGATGGTTCACACAGCGTTTCAGGTCATACGTCTCATCGCACTTGAACGGCTCGGTCGCTACCGGTCCGAACGGCACGTTCTGCCCACCGTCCCAGTAGCCGTCGATTCGCTCGCGGCGCAGTTGGTCCTCATCCTGATCAGGATCGAGCACCTCGAGGAAGATGCAATCGCTGTTCACGTATCCGCTGACGCGGTTCCCCTGTCGATCCAGGAACCACATCTGCGTCCTCTGTCCGTCGTACACCTGCGTGTCGCCAATCGACATCGTGTCAAACGAGACGTCGTTGGACACCCGTATCCGATCGATCTGCGGCGGGAACGCCGTCCCCGTCGACTGGTCCCCGAGGCCGTTCATCGAGGCCTGCGTGTAGTACACGTCGTTGTAGCGCACGTACACGTCGTCCTCGTTGAAGACCTCAAATCTCCAGTTGTCGAGCTGCAGCTGGTAGCCGCCCATGCCGTTCACCAGGCCGACACCCAACGCATCCCACACCGGCAGAAGTCGCATCCCTGCGTTGGTGAAGAACACCGGGCTGTTGCTCGACGTCTCGTCGAGAATTGCCCACTCAGCGTCATCTTCGGCGTGCGGGTCGCAGATGTGTACCACGACCTGCTCAGGACAGCACGGATCGACGTTGGCGTTCGAGTCAATCACCTGAACGTAGATCGGGTCGCGCCCGATCCAGTACAGATTCTTGTCCGCTCGCGTCGCGTCGGTGAACGACGTGATCGAGTGCTGTCGCTCCTCGATGTACGCCGTCGTCAGCTTGAAGTCGTCAAAGTCGTTCGGGTCCAGGTAGTACGCGACCAACACGTCGCGGACGTTCAGGGTGTTGAACTCAAGGTCAATCAACAGGCTGTTGAAGTCGAACTCGAACACGCCCGTCGACACGCCCGTCTCCTGGGCGAAGAACACCACAGGTACAAACAGATTCGTCGTGTCGAACAGCGTCTTGAACGTCCCCACAGCGTCGGTCCCGAGCTGCGGGTAGCGGATGAACCGGTCCTCGTAGATGTTGAACCAGCGCATCGTCGGCTTCACCGCTGTACCGCTTGTGCCGCCGGTCTGCCAGCCGCCGTTGAACTTCAGCGAGCAGAAGCTGTTGACGGTTACAAGACTGCCCGTCTGGTTCCACGAACCCGGGTTGACCAGAACGAACACCGGCACGTACTCGATCTTGTTGCAGTTCAGGTTCTCGTCAAGATCGACCACCGTGATCTTGGCCGCACCGTTGGCGTCCTTGTAGACCTCGGCGTCCCAGGTGATCGTCGCCTCGGTGTCGATGATCTTCATCATCGCAACCGCGACGTCAGTGGCGTCGTTATGATCCTGGTACATGCCGACCAGCGTGTCCATGTTCTCGAACCGGCCACGCAGAAAGTCGTTTTCGGAGATTGACGCAGCGTGAGGAAGCTTCGACGGGCTTTGCGCCATGCATTCCAGGACTTCGGTCGCGAAGGGCATGAAGGTCCACACGGACGAGCCATTCGCCTGGAAGTACCCGCGGTCGTCGCCGTCCACGTTGGTTCCACTCGCGGCGCCGTCGTAGATGAAGTTACCCCAGTGGAAGTCCACCGCAGGGACGTCCTCATCCACCACGTGCGTGAAGTAGACGTATTTCCCCAACGAGTGTGCCCCTGTTGAGTAGCTCTCGCGCGTACCGATCTGGAACTGACGGTCCGAGACGAACAGACCCGTGTCCGCGCCCGTCTCCTCGAAGTAGTCGCCGCACCGATTGGTGTCGGCGTCAAAGTCCGCACAGTTCTCCCAGACGATGTAGGCGCCCGTCTTCGGGTCCATGATCTTGACATCGCCCGTGAACTTGTCGCGGGTGTCGCAGTCCAAGTTCTCGTCCGGATCGTAGATGATGATGAAGATCTCATCACCTTCCTGTATGTTGGTCACCCGATTCTGCCCGTTCGTGTCCGTAGAGAAGTACATCTCCGCGGTCGTCGCCAGAGCAGACAGGGCGAAGAGCGTCATGACGAGAACCGTCACGACACTCACTACACCTA
>CAZMYM010000013.1:0-56030 GCA_964570515.1 uncultured Thermotogae bacterium
ACCTGCTTCGTGAACGCGAAGACGGCTTCCTTGTCTTCATCCGACTTCCAGATGGGCGTGATGACGACCTGATACGGCGCGATGCGGGGCGGCAGGCGCAGGCCCTTGTCGTCGCCGTGGGCCATGATGACGCCGCCGACCATGCGCGTCGAGACGCCCCACGAGGTGGTCCAGGCGAACTGCTGCTCGTTGTTCTCGTCGAGGTACTGGATCTCGAATGCCTTGGAGAAGTTCTCGCCGAGGAAGTGCGAGGTCCCGGACTGAAGCGCCCAGGTGTTGCCCATCATGCCCTCGATCGAGTACGAGTCGACGGCGCCGGCGAACTTCTCCTGCTGGCTCTTGAGGCCCTTGATCACGGGGATCGCGCATTCGTTGATCGCCATGTCGGCGTAGACGTCGAGCATTCGTAGGGTGTGTTCGAGCGCTTCGGCCTCGGTGGCGTGGGCGGTGTGGCCTTCCTGCCAGAGGAACTCTGTCGTTCGCAGGAAGAGCCTGGGTCGCAGTTCCCACCGGACGACGTTGCACCACTGGTTGATGAGCAGGGGCAGGTCGCGGTAGGATTGGATCCAGTTGGCGAACGAATGTCCGATCACGGTTTCGGAGGTCGGGCGCACGACGAGCGGCTCTTCCAGCTCCTTTCCGCCGCCGTGGGTCACCACGGCGAGTTCCGGTGCGAATCCCTCCACGTGCTCGGCTTCTTTGGTGATGAAGCTCATGGGGATGAACAGCGGGAAGTAGGCGTTCCTGTGCCCGGTCGCCTTGAAGCGGCTGTCCAGGGCAGACTTGATGTTCTCCCACAGCTCGTAGCCGTAGGGTTTGATGATCATGCAGCCGCGCACGGGGGCGTTTTCTGCAAGATCGGCCATTCTGACGACGTCTGAATACCAGCGTGAGTAATCCTCGCTCTGAGGTGTTACGCCTTGCGCTGCCATGTGCCGTCCCTCCTTTGTGTGATGTGAGTTACAGAGCACGAACGCCCCATCGGACGTGGCGTCCGTGCTCCGCGCGGACAGTTTATCGGCTCTGCCTGACGAATGAAACACGGCCTGCTCTTGCATCCTCCACGGTGGCGGGCTTAGAGTGGTCCGACGGTATTCGAGGAAGCCGTAGAGAGGAGGTCGTCATGTTGCCGTTCAAGCGGATTCTCTGTCCGACCGACTTCAGCGAGCCCGCTGCCGCAGGGATCAAGGCGGCCGTCGAGATGGCGGTGCGGTTCTCAGCGGAGCTGATTCTGATGCACGTCGTCGGCGCCATTCCTGCTCTCGATTCACCGGAAGGGATCTCGTCGTTCGATGTGGCCGCCTACCAGCGCGAGCTGACCGACAGCGCGGAGCGCTACATGAAGGAGCGACAGGCCGAGATCTCGGAAAACGTCCCGACGCGAACCCTCGTAACACACGGCGAAGCGGGGCACGAGATCGTCCGCGTCGCCGGAGAGGAGGGCGTCGACCTGATCGTGATGGCCACGCACGGCGCGACAGGATGGCGGCACCGGATCTTCGGCACGGTCACCGAAAAGGTAGTCCGGACCGCGCACTGTTCGGTGCTGACCACGTACAGCAAACCCCCGGCTACTTGAGCCGAGGGCTCAAGCAGCTTGGGAGAACGGCCCGTCTCCTGGCGGAGACGAGTTAGGGGCGAATCGCTCAGCGATTCGCCTGGTCGGCGAGCTTGCGGATCTGTCCGATGTGTCGGAGGTAGTGTTCATACGAGTTGTTTGCGATGAGCCTCCAGGGTTCCCAGTCCTCGGGCATGTTCTTGAAGCGTGAAGGATCGTTGAGATCCTCGTCGGAGAGCATCCGCAGGGCCTCCAGCATCCGCGGGTAAGCGTCCTTCGCTATAGAGAGCACATCTTCGAGCGGCTGATCTCTGTACTGCTCGTAGATCTTGGCGTTCCGCTCGTCAGTCGGTAGCATCCACCAGGGCGAGCCCTCGAGATCTCGGGACTCGATGAGGTTGATCATCTCCAGCTCGTGCCAGGCGACGTGGGCGATGATGTCCTTGACGCTCCAAGCGGCGTCTGACGACTTCCAGTCCTTCTTGTCATCCGGCACGAGTCCGAGTACGTAGCCCCAGTTCTCACGGGCCGCTTCGATCGCTTCGAGCAAACATGTGACATTCATGCCTTCCCACTTCCTCTCGTTAGCCCAGTATCCACAGACTGAATGACATGACGATCATCCCGACAAACACGCCGAGGATCGACAGGTGCTCCTTCCCGTACGAGCGAGAAACGGGGATCAGCTCGTCGAGCGAGATGAAGACCATCACTCCGGCGACCGAGGCGAGGACGTAGCCGAGGACGGCGTCCGAGAGGAACGGGAGCAGGATCAGCGCGGCGACGCAGGCACCCAGCGGCTCGGCGATTGCCGAGAGGAACGTCCACAGAAGTGCCTTTCGCCGACTGCCGGACGCTGCGAAGACGGGCGCAGCGACGGCCAAGCCTTCGGGGATGTTGTGAATGGCAATCGCGATGGCGATCGAGATGCCGAGCGAAGGATCTTGCAGCGCGCCGACGAACGACGCCATCCCCTCGGGGAAGTTGTGAATCCCGATTCCGAGAGCGACGAAGAGGCCGGTCTTCATCAGCGCACTGGCATGATCGCCGGACCCGCCGTGATCGTGCTTGTCGAAGTAGTCGTGCGGGATCAAGGCGTCGACCAGAAACATGGCCGCCATTCCGAGGAAGAAGGCGAGGTGCGCGGGCGCGAACCCGATCGACTCGACGCCCGCCTGCAGGAGCTCGACGAACGAGACGTGAATCATCACCCCGGCTGAGAACCCAAGCGTCAGCGCCATGAAGCGCGGTCCCGGGCGTTTCGAGATCAGTCCGAATGCTCCGCCGATGAGTGTCGACAAGCCAGCCAGCGTTGACAGCAGCAGCCCGAAACCGATCGCTCCGCCCAATTCGTCCCCCTCCCTGGTGTCGCCATCCTAAACGAACGAGCGCGCGTAGTGAAGAAGCCCCGGTCGCGCATCGTGCTGGAGGGCCGGGACGTCTGTCGTTGGGGCACTGCCAGGGATTGGTGTATTCTCCCGCCATGACCAAGCGAGGAATTATTGCGATTGGCGCCGTCGTGGTCATCGCTGTGGCCGTGGTCCTCGTGCTGACCTTGAATCGCTCCGACCCCGTTGAGCCGCTACCGGTCTACACGGTCGCGCTCGACGCCGGGCACGGCGGGCGCGATCCAGGCGCGACGGCGGACGACGTCCTCGAAAAGGACATCAACTTGCTGATCGTCGAGACTCTAAGGGACTTGGTCGAGGCAGAGCCGGATCTGAATCCGGTGCTGATCCGCTCGCTCGATATCTTCATCTCGCTGGAGGACAGGATCGCAAAGGCCGAGGAAGCGGGAGCCGTCTTGTACGTCACCGTGCACGTGAATTCCTACACCGGGCCTGACCCGAACGGCGTGGAGACGATCGTCGATGACACGCGTCCCGTCGACGACGACAGCTGGGTTCTCGCCGAGCTGATTCAGGACAACGTGGTTCGGATGACTGGCGCTCGGGATCGAGGAACACGGACCCAGGAATCCTACATGCAGCGTACCGAGATGCCGGCGGTGTCGGTAGAGACTGGCTACGTGACGAATCCGGAGGAGCGCGCCAAGCTCGTCGATCCCGAGTATCAGGCGCAGATCGCCGAGGGCATTCTGACCGGGATCCGCCAGTTCATCGATTGGAAGTATCCGCCTACGCCGAATTCGGAGTAACCACACGAACCCTTCGCGGCACCTGCGTCGGATCGATCCACGGACGCTTGTGGCGATCGAAGGCGCTCGGGGCGGCGCGGATGCAGGCTTCGACGTGGATGCAGCGGTGATCATCCCAGTGAACGACGATCTCGTCGGACCCGGAGCTGTAGATCCAGCTTCTCATGGGGATCCTTCGACTCCGCGAGTCCAGGCCATTATCAGCTTCGGTCTCCGAGGAGACAACGGCGCGTCTACCGGCGCGACATGCCCTGGAGCTGCGCCCGCTTGGCCCGCGTCAGACCGGAGACGACGAGGTCGTACGACTCGTCGATCCAGGCCATGATCTCCGCATCGGGCACGCTGCCGTCGAGGACGATCGTGTTCCAGTGTTCCTTGTTCATGTGGTAACCGGGACGCACGGCTGCATGCGTGCTGCGAACCAGCTGGCCGAGGATGGGGTCGAGTTTCAGCGTGAGCCACGGCGGGGAGTGACCGGGCGAGAGGTAGGCGAACATCTTCCCCATCACCTTGTAGACGGGAACCTCCGGCCCGAACGGGCGATCCTCGATCGCGCCGGGTCTGTCGAGTAGATACGCGTGGAGTCTATCGATCGTCATCTCGTCGTCCCTGCCATTGGCAGGGAAACGCAATGGCTTGACGTAGTCAAGACACCCCTACCTAGGATTCCACGTCAGGTCAGGCTCTCGCCGTTGCGGGAGGCGACGGAACGTGTGTCGCGGATACCCGAGCGCGACGGCCACCTGCGGTGCGCGTCCTTCGGGGATCCCGGTCGTCTGACGCAGACGCGACGAGCGCTCGGCAATCGCCTGAAAGAACCCGATCTGGCACGTGGCCAGGTCGAATTGCTCTGCGTAGAGCATCACGTTGTACGTCGCGTAGATCGCGTCGTCGCGACCGAACGTGTTGGCCTTCGGCCCGTGCCCAATGAGAACCACGGGGGCATGGTAGAAGATCGGGTCGATGCCGCCGGAGAGTGCGTCGGTCATCCGTTGGATCATCGGCGCGCCTCTCCGGAGTCTCTCCATGCTTTCGCGACCGATCGCCATCCGTACGAACGGGCGCACGAACGGGCTTTCCGCGAGTCGAACGAATCGCGACATCCCCTCGACGGTCGCCTTGCTCAGTTCCGCGATCCGCGCACGATCGTCGAACGCGATCCAGTCAAACGCCTGGCTGTTGCTTGCCGTCGGCGCCCAACGCCCGAGGGAGACGAGTTCGCGAACGATCTCCCTCGGCACAGGCTTGGGGAGGAACGTTCGGACCGACCGCCGGAATCGGAACGCGGCGGTTAGAGACTCTTTCGAAGGGAGTTGGTCTGCTTCAAGAATCGGGCAGTCCTCGAGGGGGAAGACGTCGTGATCGATGGCGTCGGTCGGGCAGACGGCGATGCATTGGCCACACGCCCAGCATCCGTCCGGGCGGGAGGCGTGTGCACCATCGTCGGTCATTTCATACACCCGCGCGGCAATGCAGACGTCGACGCATGCTCCGCACTTGACGCAGGCCTGGGCATCGACCGTGATCTGTGCCATTGTCCTCCTCCTCGAAAGGTCGCGTGTCCCAAGAGTACCGCTGGCTCGGAACGAAACCGCCGCGCTGAGTCGGGGAAGGGGTACGGAAGGTCCGCTTTTCCCCGGTCAGCTGTCCGTTTGGGGACGGAAGGGGTGGGCTACGCTCGCCCCATGGAGCCCAATGAGTTTGTCGAGAAACTCCTCTCACAGGTTTCGCTGGACGCGATCGACTACGCGAGTGACGTCGAGCGGATCATGGCGGAGCAGATCGGCTTCCTACGCAGTCAGCTTGAGGTCTGCCGGAGAGAGGCCGTCGTCGGATCGCACGAAGTGATTCGCGAGCTGTACGCACGTCTCGCCGACAAGGACCTTCAGATCGATGCGCTCCAGGAAGACATTCGATTCCTTCGAGAACGAGTCGCGCCGCAAGCCGCTTGAACCGCGCATTTCCTTTCCGTAGGGTTACGCGGCCATGACCTCCGTCGATGTCGCATCCCATCTCGAAAAGACCCGTAGCGAGCGTGCCGACCTCGAGCGTCGGCTCTCCGATCCTGAGGTCTTCTCGCAGCCCGATTACCGCGAGTTGGCTCAGCGGTTCTCCCATCTGCAGGGATTGATTCGAATCGGTGAGGAGTGGGAGAAGCTGGCTGAGTCGATCGAAGAGATGGAGGAGCTTCGGCAGACGGAAGAGGAACTTCGTCAGGAACTCGACGAGACGTTGGAGCAGGATCGAGGCCGGCTGGAGGAGGTTGCGACCGCGTTTCGACGGATGCTCATCCCTCCGGATCCGACCGACGGGAAGAACGCGATCGTGGAGATCCGAGCCGGAACCGGCGGAGATGAATCGTCGCTCTTCGCCGCCGACCTATTCCGGATGTACGCGCGCTACGCCGAGGCTCGGAAGTGGAAGATTGGCCTGCTTGACAGCCATCCGACGTCGCTCGGTGGCTTCAAGCAGTTGACGTTCACCGTCGAGGGAGCCGGCGCGTACGGCGCGTATCGTTACGAATCCGGAGTACACCGCGTGCAGCGTGTGCCGGAGACCGAATCGCAAGGGCGAATTCACACCTCGACGGCGAGCGTTGTCGTCCTCCCTGAGGCCGAGGACGTTGAGATCGAGATCGATGCGAACGATCTTCGAATCGATGTCTTCCGTTCGTCCGGGCCCGGCGGCCAGAGCGTGAACACGACGGACTCCGCGGTGCGGATCACGCATGAGCCGACCGGGATTGTCGTCAGCTGCCAGGACGAGAAGTCCCAGCACAAGAACAAGGCACAGGCGATGAGGGTCCTACGGGCGAGGCTGCACGACCGCGCCGAGCAGGAGCAACAGGCCGAGCTTTCGGCGAAGCGGCGAAGCCACATCGGCTCCGGCGACCGGAGCGAGAAGGTCCGGACCTACAACTACCCGCAGAACCGCATCACCGACCACCGGATCGGGCTCTCCGTTTACGATCTCACCGGCGTGTTGGAGGGGAACATGGACGCGTTTGTCGACGCCCTTCGAGACGCGGCGGCGGAAGCGGAACTTACCGAGTGAATCGACCGGGAAACGCAGTTCCCGCCCGTCGATCCTTGACAGCCAATGCCCCCAAAGCTACCATCTGGCCACTCTTCAAGGGTCTGTAGCTCAGCTGGTTAGAGCGCTCGCCTGATAAGCGGGAGGTCCCTGGTTCGAATCCAGGCAGGCCCATTTCTCTTATCGATCGGCAGTCGTGTAGTCTAAGATCATCCAATACCGGAAACATGGGAGGGGCACATGACGGAAGAAGTTCAGGCGACCGACGAAGTACTGGTTCAGGCGATCGAAAAGGGGTTGGGAAGCCGCATTCACATCCGGCTCTCGAAGTTCCGAGACCGCGACTACCTCGACATCCGCAACTTCTACGAGACCGAAGACGGCGAGTGGAAGCCGACCCGCAAGGGGATCGCGGTTCCCGTCGACCTGTACGACGACCTCATGAAGGCGCTGACTGAGGCGAAGCCCGAGATCGAGAAGCGGGCAGCAGCCCAGCCTGTCGACCCCGCTTCCGAGTGATCCCCGACCGTCCCTAGCCACGGAGAAGTCGTTGACGAACAGCTGAGGGCTCTTCGGGACCGGGTCGGGTCGCCGGGGGCCTAAAGCTCGAGATCCGGATACGAGGGGAAACCTTGCATCAGTCCGTGCACCTGCGCCCTGACTCCGTCAAGCGCGCGTTCATCGTCAGGATGGGTCAGCGCCTCGTGGATGAGCCCTGCGATCCGTCGCATCTCGTCTCTTCCCATGCCGACCGACGTCGCGGCGGGCGTGCCCAGTCTGATTCCGCTGGTAACCGTAGGCGGTTCCGGGTCGTACGGGATCATGTTCTTGTTGACGGTGATGTGGACCCGATCGAGAGCCGCCTCCGCGATCTTGCCGTTCATCCCCGTGTTCCTCAGATCGATCAGCACCATGTGAGTGTCGGTGCCGCCGGAAACGAGGCGAAACCCGAGCCGAAGAAGCTCCTCAGCTAGTATCCTGGCGTTACTCACGACCTCGCGCTGATAGTCGCGGAACTCCTCGGTCAAAGCCTCTTGGAAGCAGACGGCCTTGGCCGCGATCACATGCATGTGCGGGCCGCCCTGGGTGCCGGGAAAGACGGCCGAATCGATGGCCCGCGCGTACTCCTGCTTGCACAAGATGATCGCGCCTCGCGGGCCGCGCAGGGTCTTGTGGGTCGTCGTGGTGACGACGTCTGCATGGGGAACGGGACTCGGATGGAGTCCGGCCACGACGAGTCCGGCGATGTGCGAGATGTCCGACATGTGATACGCGCCCACTTCGTCACAGATCTCTCGAAAGCGAGCGAAGTCGACGACGCGTGGATAGGCGCTTCCCCCGGAAATGATGATTCGAGGTTTCGCTTCCCTGGCCAGTCTGAGGAGCGCGTCGTAGTCGATGCGCTCCGTCTCTCGATCGACGGTGTATTGAACGGCGTGGAAGAACCGCCCGGAGGTACTCGCCCTGTGTCCGTGGGAGAGGTGGCCGCCGTGTGACAGCGTCAGGCCCATGATCGTGTCGCCGACGTCGGCGAGTGCCATGTAGGTTGCCATGTTGGCTGGAACGCCTGAAAGCGGCTGGACGTTCACATGATCGCAGGCGAACAGCCTCTTCGCACGTTCGATTGCCAGGGACTCGACGATGTCCACGTGCTCGCAGCCACCGTAGTAGCGTGCTCCCGGGTAGCCCTCCGCGTAGACGTTCTGCATCGGATTGGCCAACGTCTCCAGTACGGCGCGCGATACGCGATTCTCTGACGGCACCAGTTCGAGATGCTCCCGCTGTCTCTGGAACTCTAGAGCGATCGCAGCATGTACATCGGGGTCGACTGACTTCAGTTGTTCGTACACGAGATCCCCTCGGCGATCGGTTCGCTCAAACGAGCGAGCCCACGGCTTGGGCACGCCCGTCCACTCAGAATCATCTTCTGACGCTGGCCGATTACGCGGGACATGCCACGGTCCCATAGATCCGATACAGCAGCGGCGCATTCGGGTCGGCACGCCAGTGCTCGCGGGTGAGGCCGGTCAGCCGCACGGTCGGCACACAACCGGTCGATGCCACGTGTGGTCCTTGGCAGACGTCGACGTACTCGCCCTGGCTGTACAGGGTGACCGTTCTCCCCTCGAGTTCTTCGAGTAGTTCGACTCTGAGGACCTCGCCCAAATGCACCAGCAGCACGCGCACGTCTCCTTTGGACATCTCACTGCGCTCGATGGGCAGGTCGGCCTCGATAATGCGGATCATCTCGCATTCAATACGGCTCAGATCTTCAGCGGTGAACGGACGAGCAACCTCGAAGTCGAGAAGGAAACCGCTGTCCGTTGCCTTCCCGAAGCCATGCACCGCGCTCGGGAACAGCCGCCGCACCGCGTGAGCAGCGATGTGAGCCGCCGTGTGGCGCAACACAGTGAGGCCCTCCTGCGTCGAGTCGGTGTGGATCGCTACGCGGCAATCCATCTCAAGATGATCGCGAAGATCGTGCAGCGCACCATCGACGGAAGCGCACGTCGCCGTGGGGCCGAGCCGAGGATCGATCGTCCTCGCTGCCTCCAGGAGCGTTGTCCCGGCGGTGGTCTCTCGCTTCGTGCCGTCCGGCGTCGTAATCCGTATCACGTGGCTCACTCCTTTCGAGAGGCAGTCTCTGCCCTCTCTCCTGTGAGCCACCGAAAGTCGCCGTTCACCCGCCAGACAAGAAAAGGAAAAGACCGCAGGCGAATGCCTGCAGTCTTCATTCCGGACTTCCTGTCGGGCGAGCCTAGATTAGCGGCCCACAGGAAGTCCGATGCACGTCGTACCAACACCAACCGGAGCCACCGTGGTTCGTCTCATGGTGATCCCCGCTTGAGTGTGCATGCTGAAAGCACCATAGCGCAGGTTTGCCGCTTCGTCAACCCCTGTGGATCAAGCGCCGGCCCTGGCGCAATCGCTTGATGCGTTCAGACCGTTGGGCCATAATCGATCAGCCTACGGTCCCATCGTCTAGTGGCCTAGGATAGCGGGCTCTCATCCCGTCGACGGGGGTTCAAATCCCCCTGGGACCACCACTGGCTGAAGCGGCGCGACGTTCGTTGCGTCGTATTTTCTTTGCGCGTCGAAAAAGCCCGTGGGTCAGCTGGATTCGACGAAGTCGTGAGGGAATCCCAACACAGCGCCTTCGCTCGCCGGGCCGACAGACGCAGCGTATCGGGCGAGGTAGCCGTCGCTTGCCCAACGCGCCGGCGCCGCCCAGTGCGCGCGCCGCTGCTCGAGCTCGGATTCGTCGACATGAAGCTTGAGTCTTCCCTCGGCGATGTCGATCTCGATGCGATCTCCCTCCTCGACGAGAGCGATGGCACCGCCCGCTGCAGCTTCGGGACAGACGTGTCCGATGGCCGCGCCGCGTGACGCCCCGGAGAAGCGTCCGTCGGTCACCAGGGCCACGGATCCGTCCAATCCAAGCCCGGCCAGCACGGAGGTCGGCATCAGCATCTCGCGCATGCCCGGGCCTCCGCGAGGGCCCTCGTAGCGGATCACGACGACGTCGCCCGGCTGGATCCTGGAATCGAGGATGGCTGCGAGGGCGTCCTCCTCGCCATCGAAAACGCGAGCCGGGCCTTCGTGACGGCGCATTTCGTCTCGGACCGCCGCCGCTTTGACGACGCATCCATCCGGCGCCAGGTTGCCGCGCAGGATGCGGATGCCGCCGCCCGGCATCGCGGGCGACTCGACGGGATGGATGATGGGGAACCGCACATCGTTCTCGACGCGTGTTCGTGCGATCTCGGCGATGCTCCCGCCGGCAACGGTTCTCGCACTCCCCTCCATGCAGCCCGCTCGAAGGAGCTCGCCGATGACGGCGGCGATGCCGCCGGCTCGGTCGAGGTCCTCCATGTGGAGTGGGCCGGACGGGCTCAGCTTGGTCAGGCATGGCGTTCGGCGACTGATCCTGTCGAACAGCTCGAGAGGGAGAGCGACCTTTGCCGCGTGAGCGATCGCAGGCAGGTGAAGGACCGCGTTCGTCGAACCTCCGATGGCCGCGTCGACGGCGATCGCGTTCTCAAATGCATCGCGCGTCAAGATGTCCCGAGTCACGACGTGTTCCTCGATGAGCTGCATCAGCCGCGTACCGGCCGCCTTGGCCAACCGCAGCCGGTCTGCGGAAACGGCGGGAATCGTGCCGTTGCCGGGAAGGGCCAGACCCAAGGCTTCGGTGAGGCAGTTCATGGTGTTCGCGGTGAACAGGCCGGCGCACGATCCGCAGCCGGGGCAAGCGGCTCGCTCAAGCGCCTCCAACGTGGCGTCGTCGATCCGGCCGGCGCGGTGCTCGCCCACGGCCTCGAACACGGTCTTGAGGTCGATCGCCTGTCCCCCATGATGGCCGGCAAGCATCGGACCGCCGCTGACGACGATGGCCGGCAGGTTGAGGCGCGCCGTGGCGATCAACATCCCTGGAACAATCTTGTCGCAGTTGGGAATCAGGACCAGACCATCGAACCCGTGGGCTTGGGTCATTGCCTCGACCGAGTCTGCGATCAGCTCGCGGCTCGGCAGAGAGAATCGCATCCCCGGATGACCCATTGCGATGCCGTCGCAGATCCCGATGACGTTGAACTCGAGCGGTGTGCCGCCGGCCACGCGCACACCCGTCTTCACGGCATCGGCGACGGCGCGCAGGTGCAGATGTCCGGGGACAATCTCGTTGAACGAGTTCGCAATTCCGATCAGCGGACGCGCGAGTTCCTCTTTCGTCAGTCCGCTGGCGTAGAACAGACTCCGGTGCGGGGCCCGCTCGACACCGCGCTTCACCCGATCGCTTCGCATGGCGTCTCCTTCGTTTCGCATTACGTCTCCGAAAGGTCGTTCAGCATCTGTTCGGTGACCCGGTCCCCCATCTCGGCGGTGCCGATCGAGGTCGTTCCCGCCCCCGCGATGTCGGCTGTCCGGTAGCCCCCATCAAGGACCCGTTCCACGGCGGCCTCGACCACGGCGGCCTCGGTCTCGAGGCCCAGCGAGTGACGGAGAAGCATCGCGCTGCTGAGGATCGCGGCCAGCGGGTTGACGATTCCTCGCCCGGCGATGTCGGGGGCACTTCCGTGGATCGGTTCGTACAGCCCGCCGTCGCCGTCGCCGAGCGATGCGGACGGCAGCATCCCCATCGACCCGGAGAGCATCGACGCTTCGTCGGCGAGGATGTCTCCGAACATGTTCGCGGTCAGCAAGACATCGAATTGTCCCGGTCGGCGGAGCAGCTGCATCGCGGCCGTGTCGACAAGCATCGACTCGAGCGAAACGTCTTCGTACTCTGCGGCCACCTCGGCGACCACTCGACGCCAGAGCCTGGAAGAGGCCAGCACGTTGGCCTTGTCGACCGAGACGACGGATCCTCGCCGTTCCCGAGCGAGGCGGAACGCGACGTGGGCGATCCTGCGAACCTCATCCGCCGTGTAGGACATCGTGTCGTGGGCCTCCACCGCACCGTCCGTCGCTTCCTGCCGATCGCCGAAGTAGATGCCGCCGGTCAGCTCGCGGACGATCACGAGATCGACTCCACTCAGCACCTCGTGCTTCAGCGGAGAGGCCGCAACGAGCGTCGGCAGCACACGCACAGGCCGGAGGTTGGCGAACAGTTCCAGGCCTTTCCTTAGGGCGAGAAGCCCCTGCTCAGGCCGAACGTCCGCCGTCGGGTCGGCCCACTTGGGTCCACCGACGGCTCCGAGAAGCACCGCGTCCGCCTGTTGGCAACCATCGAGGCTCGTAGACGGCAGCGGCTCCCCGGTCGCGTCGATGGCCGCTCCTCCGATTAGGGCCTCTTCGAAGGCAAAGCGGTGGCCGAAGCGGGCGCCGATCGTCGATAGGACCTTCACGGCCTCTGCGGTGACCTCCGGCCCCGCCCCATCTCCGGGGAGGGTCACGATGCGTGCTCTCATTTCCGCTCCTCTGCGCCCACCGTCTCCGGCAAGCGAACGTCGGCGACGACGAGTGCGTACTCGAACGCGTCGGACAACGCAATCCAGCTGGCCTCGATCACGTTCGTCCCACAGCCGACGGTGCTCCAGGTCGTCTGTCCGTCCGAAGACGTAATCAGCACGCGAATCCGTGCCGCCGTTCCGGCGTCGCTGTCGAGGATCCGCACCTTGTAGTCCGTCAGTCGAACGGCCGCCAACTGCGGATAGACCGGGAGGAGCGCCTTGCGGACGGCGCTGTCGAGCGCGTTGACCGGTCCGTTCCCGTCGGCCGCCGTATGGAGAACCTGATCGCCGATCTCTACTTTGACCGCCGCCTCGGACAGCATTCCCCCGTCCGGGTGCCCCCGGACGAGAACGTGGAAGTCAAGCAGTCCGAACGGAGCCTTGTGTTCCGGCCCCGTCCGACGAAGGAGGAGATCCACGGAGGCTTCCGCTCCCTCGAACTGAAAGCCCTGGTGCTCGAGATCCTTGATGCGGGCGAGCGCGTGCTGTGTCCGATCGCCGTCTCCGGAGAGGAGCTGCCCGAATTCCCGAGCCTTCTGGGTGAGGTTCGCTCTTCCCGAGAGCTCCGAAACGACCACGCGCTGCCGGTTGCCGACACGCGCCGGATCGATGTGTTGATAGCTTTCCGCACACTTGTCCATCGCGTCCGCGTGCATCCCGCCCTTGTGCGCGAACGCGCTACGTCCGACGTACGGTTGTTGCGGAGCGTGTCGCCGATTGGCGATCTCGTTGACCATCTGGGCGGTCGACGTTAGTCGGGCCAGCTGTGCATCGGAGATGCACTCGTGCTGCAGCTTCAGGATCAGATTGGGCAGGAGTGAACAGAAGTCGGCGTTCCCGCACCGCTCACCATACCCGTTGAGAGTCGCCTGCACGTGTGCGATTCCTCGGCGGACGGCCGCGAGCGTGTTCGCCACGGCCAGACCCCCATCATTGTGCGCGTGGATTCCGAGGCGGGCGTCGACTTGCCGGCCCGCGTCGTCAACGGCAGACGCCACCTGCCAAGGCAGCGAACCGCCGTTGGTGTCGCACAGGACGACGGTGTCGGCACCGGCCTCGGCGGCCGCGAGGAGCGTCTCGATCGCGTAGGCCTCGTCGTCGCGGTATCCATCGAAGAAGTGCTCGGCATCGTAGATCACCTCGCGCCCCAGGTCTCGCAGGTAGCGCACGGTGTCTCCAATCATCCTGAGGTTCTCACTTGCCGTCGTTCGCAGGACGCGGTCCACATGCAGTCGCCAGCTCTTCCCGACGACAGCGACGACAGGCGTGCGTGCCGCGACCAGGGCGCGGACGCTGGGGTCATCCTCCACGGCTCGATCGGCCCGTCGTGTGCTCCCAAATGCGCTCAGGCGCGCACGCCGAAGCGGCAGCTCGGCTGCGCGCTCAAAGAAGGCGGCGTCCTTCGGGTTCGAGCCCGGCCAGCCCCCTTCGATGTAGTCGACCCCAAGCTGATCGAGCAAGGACGCGATCTTCAGCTTGTCGTCGACCGACAGGGACAGGCCCTCCTGCTGCGTTCCGTCCCGAAGCGTCGTGTCGTAGAGCAGGATGCGCATCTTTCCCTCCGTACTAGACGTTCGTCGGCCGCTCATGGCCATCCGGGGCACGGCCTTCCATGAGGCCCTTTGCGATCTTCATTCCCGCTCCTTTCGAGGAGGTCCTTGCGCAGCTACGCGTGCTTTCGGAGGTCATCGAATGTTCCCGTCGCCAGTCGGCTTCGCGTGAACGGAACGAGCCCTCCGGCACGGATCAGATCCAGCATGAACGCGGGGTAGGCTTCCGCCTCGTGGGTTGTTCCGAGGGTTCTGTTTGTGATCTTGCCGCGCTCAAGATCCACTTCCAGGGCGTGTCCGGTCTCCGTCTCCCGAGCGGCCGCGGGGCAAACGAGGATCGGGAGCGCGACGTTCAACGCGTTGCGGTGGAAGATGCGCGCATAGCTCGCCGCAATCACACAGGCGATTCCCGCCCCCCGGATGGCGAGCGGCGCGTGCTCGCGAGACGAGCCACATCCGAAGTTCTCCCCGGCGACGAGGATGTCGCCGGGACGCACATCGCGGACGAAGCGAGGGTCGATGGCCTCCATGCAGTGCTGCGACAGCTCGTCCGGGTCGGACGTGGCGAGGTACCGAGCGGGGATGATCGCGTCCGTGTCGACGTGGTCGCCGTACTTCCAGACTCGTCCTGAAAGCGTCATCCTAGGACCTCCTCGGGGGACGTGACCCGCCCAGTCACGGCGGATGCGGCAGCCACGGCGGGACCGGCCAAGTAGACCTCGCTGTCGGGATGGCCCATGCGGCCGCGGAAGTTGCGGTTCGTCGTACTCACAGCCCGTTCTCCAGCAGCGAGTACGCCCATGTGCCCGCCGAGGCACGGGCCACACGTGGGGGTGCTGACTGCGGCGCCGGCTTCGAGGAACGTTTCGAGCAGGCCTTCGCGCATCGCGCGAAGCGTCACGCGCCGGGATCCCGGAATGACAATGCACCGAACTCGGGGATCGACCTGACGCCCACGGAGGATGTCCGCCGCCTGTTTCAGATCGTCGAAGCGACCGTTCGTGCACGATCCGATGACGACCTGATCGATCGGGAGGGTTCCCGCATCGCAGGCCGCCCTGGTATTCCCCGGTAGGTGCGGAAACGCGACCTGCGGCACCACCTTCGAGGCGTCGATCGCGAGGATCGATTCGTAGCCGGCCCGCGGATCCGCCTTCATGACAACGGCCTGCCGTGAGGTTCCGTCTCCGCGCATTTGCTCGAGATAGGCCTCCGTGATGCTGTCGACGCAGAAGAGGCCCACCTTGGCTCCGGCTTCGATGGCCATGTTCGCCATGGTGAATCGGCCGGACATCGGAAGTGCATCCATCGTCGAACCCGCGAACTCGATCGCACGGTAGCGCGCGCCGTCGACACCGAGCTGGCCGATCGTGTACAGGATCAGGTCTTTCCCCCCGACCCACGGGCGAAGGTCCCCGGTGAACTCAATGCGGATGGTCTCCGGAACCCGCATCCACGCGGCTCCCGTCGCCATGGCCACCGCGATGTCCGTCGATCCCATTCCGGTTGCGAACGCCCCGAGCGCTCCGTACGTGCACGTGTGAGAATCCGCCCCGACGACGATGTCTCCGGGCGCGATCAACCCTTCCTCGGGGAGAAGGACATGTTCGATCCCGCCTCTTCCCACATCGTAGTAGTGCGAGATGCCTTGCGCTTCCGCGAACCGGCGCATCACGGCGCACTGCTCTGCCGAGGCGATGTCCTTGTTGGGGGTGAAGTGATCGGCAACAAGCACCACGGCGTCCGGGTCGAATACCCGATCGACTCCCAGCTTTGCGAACTCCCGAATGGCGATCGGCGCGGTGATATCGTTTGCCAGGACAAGATCGACCGCAACTTCGATCAGTGAGCCAGCATGGACGTCAGGTGCATCGTCAGGATCCACCCTTCGTCCATCCACCAGCGCGTGGGTAGACAGGAGTTTCTCGGCAAGCGTCTGTTTCATCCGTCTGCTTTCTCCGTCTCCGCTTCTTCTTGGGCAGTCTCTCCCAGAGTGGATCGGGGCTCGCGAAGCGCGGCGAGATCCCACAAGGCTGACCAGCCCAGCGATTCCTCATCGAAGCCGGCCGCCTCATCCGGCATGTTCCCCCCGAGCTTTCGGGGAAACGATCTCCATTCCGACTCTCCGATTCCCATGGACTCCTCTTCCGGCCCTCTCCTCACGATTCCCTCCTATGAACTCGAGCCGTTGCTCGGTTCTCCGTTTTGACCGTCAAGCGGTTGAGTGCGCCCAAATAGGCCTTGGCGCTGGCAACGATGATGTCGGTGTCGGCTCCGGAACCGGATGCGACCCGCCCATGGCGATCTCTCAGCTGAACGGTGACCCTTCCCTGCGCGTCGATCCCCTCGGTGATGCTGTGGACGTTGTACTCGAGCAGCTCGCTGGGAATGCCCACGACATCGTCGAGCGCCCGATAGACCGCGTCGACGGGGCCGGCACCGACGGCTGCGCGTATGTGCTCTGTTCCGTCGGGGTCGAACACTCTGACCGTCGCCGTCGGCATCCCCGGCCGACCGGAGACGACTTGCAGGTCGACGAGCTGATGCCCCCCCTCCGCGCTTTGAAGGAGATCGGCGAGCAGAGCCTCGATGTCGGCGTCGGCCACCGTCTTCTTCTTGTCCGCCAGTTCCTTGAAGCTCGCGAAGGCAATATCGAGCGCGGGCTCCTCGATCTCGTATCCGAGATCTGCGAGATGCACACGAAACGCGTGAAGGCCTGAATGCTTGCCGAGAACCAGGCTGGATTCCCGGAGCCCGATCGTCTCGGGGCGAATGATCTCGTAGGTCGCCTGATGCTTGAGGATTCCGTCCTGGTGGATGCCGGCCTCGTGGGCGAACGCATTGGCTCCCACAATCGCCTTGTTGCGCTGTACTCGAAGCCCGGTGATGTCGCTGACCATTCGGCTTGTGCGAACGATCTGCTTCTTGTTGATGCCCGTCCTGAGGCCGAAACGACCGTGTCGCGCATCGAGAAGCATCACGATCTCCTCCAGCGCTGCGTTCCCGGCGCGTTCTCCGATCCCGTTCACGGTGACCTCAACTTGACGGGCTCCGGCACGCAACGCGGAGAGCGAGTTTGCCGTTGCCAGTCCGAGGTCGTTGTGGCAGTGGACGGAGAGGACGACGTTTGGCGTTTTGCGTGTGCGCGAGACGAGATGTCGAACGAGCGCCCCGAACTCTCCGGGGGTCGTACAGCCGACGGTGTCCGGGATGTTGACCGTCGTGGCCCCAGCCTGGATCGCCGTTTCGACGGCTTCGCAAAGGAACGTTCGATCGGTCCTGCTGGCGTCTTCGGGCGAGAACTCGACATCGTCGCAGAGACTGCGCGCGTGGCCCACGGCTTCGCGAATTCGGGCCAGCACTTCATCCCGAGTCATCCGCAGCTTGTGCTGCATGTGGATGTCCGAAGTCGCCAGGAACGTGTGGATTCGTGGGGCGGCGGCCGAACGGATCGCCGTCCAAGCAGCTTCGATATCGTCTGGCGCGGCGCGAGCCAGCGCACAGATGATGAGTGGGGGGCCGGCCGCGCGCTTGCCGCCGTTCGCGCCCACCTGTTCGGCGATTCCCCGCACGGCGCGCAGATCATCGGGCGAGGCGGCCGGAAAGCCGGCCTCGATCACGTCGACGCCGAGCCGGGCCAGTTGCCGCGCCAGCCGAATCTTCTCCGAGGCGTTCAGCGTCGCTCCGGGCGACTGCTCCCCATCGCGCAGCGTGGTGTCGAAGACGATGACGCGATTCGTTGAGGCGTCTCCCACGGGATCTCTCGCAGATCGATTCATCGGCGTCATCACACCCGTGAAGCGTTCTCCGGACGGAGGGCTCGTACGGCGGCACCGGTTTGCCAGAGCTCGGATTCGCGCATGGCGGCGAGCTCCGCTTCGAGGTCTTCGCGATACGTTGGACTGGAATTCGCCTCGAGCACGATCCTCGTCTCCTCGCCGTCGATGACGCTCCGATACAGGTCGTCGAAGACCGGCGCGACGGCACTTCGGAAGCGGTGGCGCCAATCGAGCGCGCCTCGCTGTGCGGTCGTGCTCACGTTGGCGAGCATCCAATCCATGCCGTTCTCAGCGACCAGGCGGATGAGGCTCTGGGTCAGCTCCTCGACCGTCTCGTTGAATGCCTCGCTCGGGGAATGCCCGTGCTTGCGAAGCACGGCGTACTGGGCTTCGATCATTCCGGCCAGTGCTCCGATCAGAACGCCGCGTTCTCCGGTCAGATCGCTGTGCACTTCCTTCTCGAAAGTTGTCGGGAACAAAAACCCCGATCCGATGGCGATCCCGACCGCCACCGTACGCTCCGCGGCGCGACCCGACGCATCTTGCTTCACGGCGTAGCTGCTGTTGATGCCGCTGCCGGCGAGGAAGTTGGCTCGCACGTTGGCGCCGGATCCTTTCGGGGCGACGAGGATGACGTCGACGTCAGGCGGCGGGACGACGCCGGTCTGCTCTCCGTAGACGATGGAGAATCCGTGGGAGAAGTAGAGCGCATCGCCTGCCTCCAAACACGGCTTGATGCGAGGCCATAGAGCTTTCTGCGCTGCATCGGAAAGAAGGAACTGGACGATCGAACCCTGCTTGGCCGCTTCCTCGATCGGAAAGAGCGTCTCTCCCGGGACCCAGCCATCGCCGACTGCCTTGTCCCATGTTCCCGTTCCGCGGCGCTGTCCCACGACAACTCGGACTCCGTTGTCTCGCATGTTGAGCGCTTGGGCCGGCCCCTGGACTCCGTACCCCAGGACGGCCACGGTCTCGTCCCGAAGCACTTGGCGGGCCTTCTCCAGCGGGAACTCTTGCCTCGTGACCACACTCTCGATCACGCCACCGAAGTCAACGTCAGTCATTGCCGCTCCTTTGCGTGCGCTCTTCACTCGGGTCGCCGTTGCGGACCATCGCAACGCATCCGGTTCTTACCATCTCCGCGATGCCAAACGGACGAAGGACATCGACGAGGCGGTCGACTTGGTCGTCCGGGCCCGTCACCTCCACCATCAGCGTCTCCAGTCCGATGTCGACGATTCGCCCTCCGAACGTGCTGACGATCTGCATAATCTCGGCGCGCGTCCCTTCCGACGTTCGGACCTTGATCATGGCGAGGTCGTGCATCACGGCCGGCTCCTCGGTCACGTCCTGCACGTGAACCACGTGGATCAACTTGCGGAGGTTCTCTTCGACGATCCGGCTGTCCGTGCGGGAGTGATCGACCACAATCGTCATCCTCGACATCCCCTCCTGCTCGGTGTGCCCGACGGTGAGACTGGAGATGTTGAATGCCCGACGCCGGAACAGGCTGGCGACCCGGTTCAGCGTTCCAGGCTTGTCTTCAACAAGCGCGACCAGTGTACGTTTCATCCTCCGTGCCTCCTCGTTCGGGCATCGACTGCAACCGGCCGCCGGATCATCTCGTCGAGCGCCGCGCCGGCGGGAACCAGCGGGTAGACGTTCCCTTCCTCCCCCTCACCGGCGACCTGGAAATCGATCAACGCGGGGCCTTCGTGGCTTCGGGCGGATGCGATCGCGCTACGGCTCTCTTCCGGGTTGCGGGCTCGCCAGGCACGGATTCCGTACGCTTCCGCCAGCTTGACGAAATCCGGGTTCAGTAGGCGCGTCGACTCGTATCGCTTGTCGAAGAAGAACTCCTGCCACTGACGAACCATCCCGAGGAATCCGTTGTTGAGAATCGCGATGCGTATCGGGAGCTTCTCCTGAACGATGGTTGCCAGCTCCTGGACGTTCATCTGGAAGCCGCCGTCGCCGGCGACGGCCCACACTTCGGCGTCCGGCGCCGCGATCTGCGCTCCGATGGCCGCTGGCAGTGCGAACCCCATCGTTCCGAGCCCTCCCGACGTGATGAACGCACGTCCTCGATCCGTGTGGAAGTACTGCGCCGCCCACATCTGATTCTGACCCACGTCGGCGACAACGATCGCGTCTTCCGACATCACCCTGCGGATGGCATCGATGACGTGAGGGGCGGCAAGGATCTCTCCCTCCGGGCGCGCGAGGAAGTCCCTGTCCTCCGAGTCGGCGCGCCAGACGGCGATCCTCTCGTGCCACGGACTCCGGGAAGCTTGCTCGACCGTGTTCAGCATGCCCCGGATTGACTGGCGGAGATCGCCAAGGACGCCCACATCGACCGGCACGTTCTTGCCGATTTCCGACGCATCGAACTCAAGGTGAATCTTGAGTGCGCCGGCGGCGAAGTCAGCGAGGCGACCGGTGACGCGATCGTCGAATCGCATTCCCATTGCGATCAGCAGGTCCGCCTCTTGAATGGCCTGGTTGGCCGTTGCCGACCCGTGCATTCCCGTCATCCCGAGTGACAGCGGGTGATCGTCAGGGAGGCATCCCTTGCCGAGCAGCGTCGTCGTCACTGGGATGTCGGCTTTCTCCGCCAGGATCCGAAGTTCGGCCTCCGCCTCGGCCAGCACCACGCCGTGGCCGGCAATGATCACCGGACGCACAGAGGCATTGACCAGCGTCGCCGCTCGGCCGACTGCAACGGGGTCCGGCGCTTCGATCGGACGGTAGCCGGGCAACCGCACGTCATGCTGGGGGCTGAACGTGTCCGTGTCGGCGAGCTGTACATCCTTAGGCAGATCGATCAGTACCGGCCCGGGGCGACCGGTGCGTGCGACGTAGAATGCCTCGTGGATCGTCTCCGCGAGATCATCGACGTGGGTGACGAGGTAGTTGTGTTTGGTGATCGGAAGCGTGATCCCGGTGATGTCAGCTTCCTGAAACGCGTCCGAGCCGATCACGGACGAAGCGACCTGCCCGGTGATGCAGACGAGGGGGATCGAATCCAGCATCGCTGTGGCGATGCCCGTCGTGAGGTTGGTCGCGCCGGGGCCGGACGTCGCGATCGCAACGCCCACGCGACCGGAGACGCGAGCATAGCCATCCGCCGCGTGGGCCGCCGCTTGCTCGTGGCGGATGAGCACGTGACGCAGTCCGTAATCCTGCCGCGGATGATACGTCGCCATGATTCCGCCGCCCGGCATGCCGAACACAACGTCCACGCTCTCGTGTCTCAGCATCTCCCACACAATCTGTGCCCCGGTGTGCCTCATGCCGTCAGCTCCTTGCGTTTGCTTGCGCATCCTCGATCGTTGCGTCCACAAAAGAAATCGGGCCGCCCGGTTGGGTGGCCCGCATCTTTCTTGCCGTTTGGTTGCGGTTACCCAACCGTCATGGCCCCTGCCCGAGAACGCGGGCAAGGACCACGACAATAAGAACCAGGACAACCAGGACCAGGCTCAGCAGCGGCTGTGTGACCGCTCCTGCTTTCGTGTCCAGCGTCGCTCCTCGGTTCATCGGTTCGCCCACCTTCTCATCGCTTCTCGAGTTCACGTTTCACTGCCCGACAAAAGAAATCGGGCCCCCCGTTTGGGAGGCCCGCTCACTCTCTCGAGTCATCCGCCCAACCGGGTCAGGGTTGTCGTCCAATAAGGACGACGACAAGCTCCGTAATGACCAGGTTGGACTGCTCGCTTCGGTTCATGAGTCGGTCTCTCTTCGTCGGCCGATGCGCGCCATGATGGACTTTCATACAGCGAGAGCGCGCCGATGTCAACCCCCTCGGTGTCTCAACGTAGATACCATGCGCGACCCAAAGCGTATGTGCGTCAGCGTTCCGGCGCACAGGCTCGCCTGATAAAACCCGACAGAGAGCGACACATCCTAGGATGCTCGGGGTCTCCGCTTTCGGATTCCTTCTCTATCCGTAGACATCGAGGAGGTCGTCGCGGCCGACAGAAGCGGGGTTGTCTCGTCGATGATGGCCGTGATCCTGCCGAAGATGTCGGTCTCGCAGACGATGATCGCCTTGCTTGGTCGGGTGAGGCCTGTGCGGAGACCCAGGGCACGATCGTGTTCCTCGACGAGAAGACCGGCTCCGCTACGCGGCGAGATCCACCGCGCTTGGCCGGAGCGGCAAGTGCCTACGATTCAAGAGTATAGGTCTGAACCCGGATCTTGGTTAGCGTCGCCGAAGAGTCGGATCTCCATACAGGCAAATTTGCCCTGCGGCTGCCTTGAATGTGTCTCCGAAGTCTAGACACGCAATTCGCATCGCCTGGAAAAGAGCATCTCCAATACGCATTCCACCATCAATGTCCCTGGGAAAGTCGCTCACCACTTGATTCGGAGTGCCTAGCGACGTGGTCCGCGCCACATAAGCGGCAGCCCCTGCTTTCATAAACTCATAAGACAGAGTGGAGCTGTCCGGGTATAAGCCCCCTGCATAGCAGGGAAAGTAGGCGATTATCACGGGATGGTGAGCCTGCAAATCGACAAGGTCCATATAGTCGATTGAGAACTTGAGCGAGTAACCATCATAGCTGTAGATGCTAGTCTCTTCCCCATGGCCAGTGAAGTGAATGTAATCGCTCGTCGACATGAGCCCAGAGAACTCCTTCATCTCAGTACAGGCAGCGCACACGCCGTACGGCGGTGTGGTGTAATGGTCCATGGTGAAGCGTACTTCCCTGTCGAGAGTGAACCCCCCAGCCGTGTGAAGCGCTATTGCCGTTTGAAGACCAGCAACTACTGCCGACGAGTTGTGAGATAAGTCCGGGAATCTGCTGATAGAGAATCCCTCATCAACGATCTGATCGCCATCGAAATCGATGTACCACGCATCGCTTGGAACCGATCGAGGATTTCCCCCATCATCGCAACATGCATCCACAACGGGCCTGGGCACGACGAGCTCTCCCCCCAGAATGATTGCGTATGAAGCGCCAGTCACCCCAATGATCTCCCCGAGTACGACTCGTATTTCTTCCCAATCCTCCGGATCCTTGACCTTGAGGCCATACGTATTGAGACACCCTTCGGAGTCCAGTTCTACGTAGCCAACGTGCAGGTTCTCCGTTGCTTCCAGAACGTTCTTGTACTGGTTCACAGCCTCCGCAAGGCCAGCATCTTTTTTCAGAAAGGAGGTGGTAATCAGCAAAACGTCAACGTTGCCCTTTTCCATAACGATATTGCCTGTTTGGCGGCCATTGCTATCCGCAGTATCAGCTTGAGCGACACACCAGACTGATATGAGCATACTGCAAATGAGACTTCCTAGTATGAAATAATGGTTAGATCTTCGCATCTCTTGCCTCCGTAAGCTTCTTAGATCCTTAGGCGAAGATCCCGGGTAGAATCCTGTGGTCAGGTCTCTGTCCTTGCTGCTTCCAGATCTGTCGTACAACACGACTCGCTTTCGCTGACGCCCAG
The DNA here is from genome assembly GCA_964570515.1 of uncultured Thermotogae bacterium. Taxonomy (GTDB): domain Bacteria; phylum Bipolaricaulota; class Bipolaricaulia; order UBA7950; family UBA9294; genus CAZMYM01. The sequence goes on from CAZMYM010000013.1 coordinate 23,481, forward strand.
CGGCTCATGCCGGGGCGGCGCAAAGCTCGTTCAACTCGGGTATCGACGCACCATGATCGAGACGGTCGGGGATCATGCGGAGGGCCAGAGCCTCCGCCTTGGATATAGCCTGCTCGCGGGTCTGCCCATAAACCATCACACCCGACAAGTCTGGCACTTCAGCGCCCCTCCCCTTCTCGATCGATCTCGATCTTCATCCTGTCGACCTCCGCACGGTAATGTATCGGAATCGCCGCTCGATGGGCAAGACGCTCTTCGTGTCCCTGCGAATTCGATGGAACAAAACTGACTTCAGACTACCCCTTGAGGAATCATGGTACGCGTCCCCGGAGTTTGATCGTATTATCGGCGTACCTGTAGGATGATACGTGCGGGGAGGGGTGGCGGGGGGGTCGAAGGGGGACATGTGGGAGTCAACTGCATGCTCGGCGATCTGTCCGAGCCGGCGGAAGTGAGTCGACACGGCTTGGCGCATTGATCTCGTTCGCCTCTCCTGACGGTGATGAAGCTGCCGGTTCACGGAGGCGGGCAAGGAGCGAGACAAGGAGGCACACGATGGCACTACTCCGAGATGAGCAAATCGTCGCGATGCTGAAGGAAGCTTCGTAGTCAGGGGGCCGTGGGGCTCAGATCCCTCGAAGCCGCGAATTCCGCCTACCTTGCGAGCACGCCGAGGTAGTAGGGCCAGACGACCAGCCCAAGGATCGCTTGCCACCACAAGAGCTTCGCGAACGCGATCGTGAACAACCAGCCGCCGAACCAGAGTGCGCCGGCGAGACTTCCTCCGAAGATGCCGTGTTTGTGATCTCCACTCATCGTTCCTCCTTTGACTGCCCCGGAGAGTCTACAAGGAGAGGCCGGCCGTGTCATTTCCGAAGGGCATGGTTTCGGATGCATGCCGACGGAGAGAAGACCGCAGTGGCGAGCCAGCGACCTCGCTGCGATTGGGCTTGATCCCATGGCCCTCGAGCGCCAGCCGGGCTTGACGCCTTGTGCGACTCACCCTACGTGCCGCCCAGCGCCGGGCCAGAGAACCGCGTGCACGAAGACTCCCGGCACGGTGACACCAGGTACGCCCAACGGGACCCGTTGAGGTGGCTGCGATCATCACGTGCAGTTCATGTCGATCGTGCGGGAGAGGGCGAGCGAGGGCGCCGCCGTCTTGATGGCGATCCACGATCTCACGCTGGCGGTGCAGACCACCGATCGGATCGCCTTGATGCACCAAGGATGCATCACCGTGACGGGTCCTGCCGGTGACGCCTGACCCGCTGATACATCAAGCAGGCGGTCGACAGCGTCGCCCTGATCGATCGGGGTCGCATCCAGGCGACGGGCGAACCGAGCCAAGTTCTGACGGCGTTGAACCTCCGAGGCGCGTTCGGCGTCAACATCCAGGTCGAACGGGATTCCGCGACGGGCGCGACGTACGTCCCTCGGATCGAGCAGACGAAGCGGGACTAGCTCCGCCCGGTACTAGAGGCCCGCCCCGTCGAGGACGGCAGGAACCTGTTTCTCCCAGCCGAGCGGCATGATGTGGATGCCCTGACAGATGTCCTTGACCTTCCGCATGATCCGGGCCGCGATCTCGACGCTCTTCGCCGGACGGTCTTCCTTGGCCGTCGCCGCCATCTCATCGATCAGTGGCTGCGGGACGTGGACGCCGGCGATGTTCGCGTTCATGAACCTGGCCATGCCCGCCGACTTCAACAGGATGATCCCGGCCATCACCGGGACGCCGAATGCCTTCGCCTCCTCCATGAAGCGAGCGAACGCATCCGCGTCGAAGACGGCCTGGGTTTGGAAGAAGCGGGCGCCTGCGTCGACTTTCCTTCCCATCTTGATGAGCTGCGGCTCGACCGGATCGGCCCCCGGCGTCACGACGGCTCCGAGACAGAGATCGGTCTTCCCTTCGAGCTCACCACCTTCCATGTCGGCGCCTTCGTTGAGCCCACGGGTGGCGGCCAACAGGGAGACTGAGTCGAGGTCGAAGACGGGCTTCGCCCCGAGCGAGTCCCCGAGGGAGACATGGTCGCCCGTTAGGCAGAGGACGTTCTCGATGCCGACGGCCCAGGCGGACAGAAGGTCCGACTGGAGCGCAATACGGTTTCGATCGCGGCAAGTCGCCTGGAAGACAGGCTCGATCCCTCGATCCTTCAGCTGTTGCGATGCGACGAGGGAGCCGAGCCGCATCACCGACGACTGCTGGTCGGTGATGTTGATGGCGTCAACGCGGGAACGCAGAAGCTCCGCGTTCTCGAGCATCTCGGCGAGGTCGGTCCCCTTTGGAGGCGCGACTTCGGAGGTAATGACGAACTTGCCCGATTCGAACAGCTCGGTCAGCTTCATCGGGCCACCTCCTCGGACGTCGCGATGTCGATCGCCCATCGCCTCGTCCCGCGAAGCTCTTCAGGCGGCCTCATCCGTGCGTGGTCCTTGACCTGCATCGGAGCGGAGCGGAGGAGATCGAGACGGTCCTGGCGCTTCAGGCGCTCGTAGATGACCTCCCACGCACAGCGGCGAACCTCGGGCTCCACTTCGCAGCGTCCATCCTTGGCGCCGCCGCACGGGCCGTTGACGAGCTGCTTCGCGCAGGCGGTCAACGGACAGATTCCGCCGGTGTACTCGAGGAAACACTGTCCACATTCCTGGCAGCGCTCCTCCCCCTGCCACTCGCCGCGGATCCCCCCAAGGGAGATCGTGTCACAGGCTGGATGGACGGGAAGCTCGGCGACGGTCGCCGTTGCCTGGATGCCGATCCCGCAGGTCGAGACGACGATCGAGTCCGCCTTCGCCAGCGCCTGCGAGAACGGACGAAGGCCCGTCCGCACCAGCGCCTTCTGACAGAGGAAGTCGATGACCTTGCGGCCAACGACCTCGACGCCTCTTCCCTTGAGTTCTTCCTCCAGGGCAAGGATCTCGGACTCTCCTCCGGTGCCGGAAGCGGCGGCGCAGCCGTCGCACCCGAGCAAAAAGACTGACGACTCGCCAGACACGAACCCGGCGATTTCGTCGATGGGTTTTCGTTTCGTTACGAGCATTGCGACCCCTTTAGCTCCTGCCGAACGATCTCTACGATGCGGGGAACGGATGCCTCGACCTCCTTCGAGAGGCCGATCCCCCAGTCGATCTCCAACGGCTCGACGCCGTAGATTTCCACTTCCGGGAGCCGCCCCTCGCCGGAGATGGTACGGAGCGTCTGAATGAGTCCCATGTCGTGACAGGATCGGACGCCCTCACCGGCCTCCATCGCTTCCTCAGCGGTCAGCCGGTAGATGGTGCCCGGGGATCCGCCGAGACGGGCGGCGTCGATGACGAGGACGCGATCCGCCGAAGCCAGTTCATAGGCGGCGTCGGCCGAAGTGCCCGCATCGATCGTGTCGACGCCTTCCGGAAGATCGGTCTGCATCAGCTCGCGGGCGACATGCACGCCCACGCCATCATCTCGCATCAAGGTGTTGCCGACCCCGACGACTACCGTGCGCATGGTCACCTCAGCTCACTTCGACGCGGCCGATCGGCCGACCGCGCGGTGTAATCATGTGGACGGCGCACGCGAGGCACGGGTCGAACGATCGGACGATCCGGACGATCTCGAACGGGTTCTCCTCGTCGCGAATTCGGGTTCCGACGATCGCTTGTTCGATCGGCCCCGGCTGCCCCTTGTCGTCCTTCGGTGAGGCATTCCACGTGGTCGGGACGACGCACTGGTAGTTCTCGATCACGCCGTCCTTCACGCGAATCCAGTGGCCGAGCGCTCCCCGCGGAGCACCCGTCAGTCCCGCGCCTTCCCCTTCGGCAGGCATCTCGTACGGAGCGAAAACCGGCTCGCCCGGCGCCAGTTCGAGGACCCATTCGGCCGCTGCGTCAGCCACGAGCTTGCACTCCACCGCCCGAGCGGCGTGGCGCCCGAGGACGGAGTTGAGTGCGGCCGCCGGGGCGCCGAGTTTCGACAAGATACCGTCGATGATTCCCTTGGCCGGCTCGCCGCGAGCGTAGGACAGGAGCATCCTCGCCAGCGGGCCTCCTTCGTAAACGTCGTCGTCGTAGCGTGGCGACTTCAGCCACGAGTAGCCCTCAGGCTTGCCCGGCGACGGGACGGTCACTCCGTGGCTCGGGTGGAGCGGCCCGGCGCCGCTCTCGTACCAGGAGTGGGTGGCCGATTCGGTGATCTTGTCGACATCGAAGGCACCGGGCACCAGGTCCATGCCGATCGTGCCGGGGGCGAAGAAACGACTCTCGGCTTGAGGGAAGACGCCGTAGTCGAGGAAACGACCGCTCCCGGCTCCGATCTCGGCGCAGTCACCGTAGTGACGGGCGACTTCGAGGACGTCCGGGATGTAGACGTGATCGATGAAGTGGCGGATCTCGTTCAGCCGCCAGAGGAATCCGGCGATGGTGTCGACCTCGGCAACCTGCGTGACGCCGCCGGGGACGATGCCGACGTTGTGCGGCATCTTTCCGCCGAAGACGGCAAGGAGCTCGTGCGCCTTGCGCCGGACCCCGAACGCCTCGACGTAGTGACCAGCGAGCTTCTGAGAGAGTTCGGCCGAGAGCCGGTAGTCCCCTTCGTACCTGGGCACAAACGGTCCGAGCGCCCCGCGCTCGATGAAGCCCTTTGCCGCGAGGAGACCGGGATCGGTCCCTTCGTACGATGCCACCGCAGTGACGTCGACGTAGTCGAGGGCGGCCAAATGGTAGAAGTGCAGGACGTGGGACTGGATGTAGTTCGAGCTCAAAATCAGGTTCCGGATGATCCGGCCGTTTGCGGGCACCCTGTCGGCGACGCCGAGCGCTTGGTCGAGCGCGAACGTCGAGGCCGTCGCGTGCGCCGTCGGGCAGACTCCGCAGATGCGTTGCGTGATCCGTGCTGCGTCGCGTGGGTCTCGACCCCTCAGGATCAGTTCGATGCCGCGGAAGAGGGTTCCCGTGCTGCGCGCCTCCTTAACGACGCCTCCGTCGATCACCGCCTCGATCTTCAGGTGACCCTCGATGCGCGTGACCGGGTCGATCGTTACGGTGCGCATGATCAGGGCTCCTTCCTCGGCGGTGGCACCAGAAGGGCCTCCTCCGGGATCCGTACGTAGAAGGGAGAGACGAGATCTGGGAACTCCGGCTCGGTGCACCCGTTACAGGGCGCACCGCTTCCGATGCCCCAGTTCGTTCCGCCGTTCCATCGGCGCAGCGAGCAGTCGGCGTGGGTGATCGTTCCCTTGCAGCCGAGCTCGTAGAGACAACCTTCGTCACTCAGGTGGGCGGCGAACTTCCCTTCGTCGAAGTAGGCGCGGCGGGGGCAGTTCTCATGGATCAGCTGTCCAAAGAATCGTAGCGGCCGGCCGAGTTCGTCGACCTTCACTGCCTCGAGCCCGCCGACGAGAATGGTTGCGATGGTTCCGATGAACCAGTCGGGATGCGGCGGGCAGCCGGGGATGTTGATCACGGGGACATCGATCTTCCTCTCGCTGAGGAGGGAGCCGACGTTCATGCAGCCGCTCGGGTTCGGCGCCGCGGCGAACATGCCGCCGAAGGACGGGCACGTGCCGAGCGCGACGATCGCCTGAGCCTTCTCGGCGAGAGAGACCACGCGATCGACCATCGGCACTTCTCCGAGCGTGCCGTAGATTCCGCCTTCTGCCGTCGGGATCGATCCCTCCACGACGAGCAGATATTCACCAGGCTCTTCCTTGGGAATCTGTTCGAGGATTGCGACGACCGGCTCGCCGGCCCCTGCCATGACGGTGGCTTGGAAGCGAAGGTTGATGTGTCGCCCCGGGATCACTTCGCTCAGCAGGAGGTCGGTGATCTTGGGGGCGGAGGCGTTGAGTATGGAAACGGAACAGCCACTGCACGTGGAGGCTTGCAGCCAGACGACAGGGATTTCGTGCGTTCTTCCCATCGTTTCACCCTCCTTACAGGTGAGGTAGTCCGTCTGAGTTGGTAGCCGCACTATAGGGCGGGGCGCTGGGGATACCAAATCAAGGCAAATGACCTGTTTCGCGCAGGAACAGGCAGGTCGGAGTCGGGGGAAGCGTGGGCGTCTGCGCAGCATGCTTCGGAGCGCGAGGCGTATACTCCGCCCATGCGTCGCTATGAGGAACAGGGAAGACTGACAACACAGATCGGCTCGCTTCCGTTTACGGACGTCGATCGGGCCGTCGCCTACAGCCTCCAGCACGACATCCCATTCCTCCCCGAGTTGACCGCTCGGGGCGACGCGATGCTTCGCTACATCGAAGATCCTGGGACCCTCAGTTGCCTCGAGGCGTTCAAGCGGAATCGATTCGAGACGGTGAAGGTCCAGTGCGTCGGGCCGGCGACGCTGCTGCAGGACGGCCGCGCCGAGGACGACGCCATCTCCAGAATCTACCATCACATTGAAGCGATCCTCGACGGACTCCTCGCCGAAGAGATCCTCCTCTTCTTAGATGAGCCGGCCCTCGGCTACGTCGGATTCGACTATCGCCGTTTGTGGGAGCCGTTGTTCGAGAGCTTCCCGGTGGTCCGCGGCGTTCACGTCTGCGGGAACATGCAGTGGGATCAGCTGCTTGAGGCCAAGATCGACCTGGTCAGCTTCGATGCGTCCCGATATGACATCACCAAGTACTACGACGTCCGAAGCGGGACCCACATCGCGTGGGGGATCGAGCGTCCGGAAGACATCGCCGACTTCCGGCTTGGCGACCTAATCACCCTTCCGTGCGGGATGCCCCACAAGGCATATGACGAGGACGCCGCCGATCGGCGGTTCGAGATCCTTCGAAGTGCCGCGGACGTCGTCCGCGCGGGTGTTGACGACGCCCGTGTTGGCTCCACCTAGAGACCGAGCGATCCTTGCATGTCGCTCATGGCGCGACGATAACAGGACCCAGCCGATCGACGAAAACCAACTCTGATCAGCGTGAGGTGAGCAGATGCCGAAGAACGGATACCTCGAATCACTCCGGCCCCGAATCGACGCGGCGATCGCGGAGCTGAGGGAACTCGATCCGAGTGAGCTTGCTCGCCGCGGCGGACTCGAGCGCGACGGAGAGATCCTCACGCTGCCGCTCCTCGAGAAAACGTACACGCTCGACTGGCCCGATCTCGTGGCGAGGAAGCCGGACGGTGAGGCGTGTCGGGACGACCTGCGGATCCTGTTCCTCGACTACCTCCGGCTCGGCGACGGGTCCGCTCCGACCGGCAAGTGGGTCGGTTATCAAGAGCTTCCGAACGGGGCGTTCTACCGTCAAGCGTTCCAGGGTTACTCGGGCGATCAGCTTGTCCGGGACCTAGGCGAAGACATCGAAGTCTTCCGCGGCGCGGCGACAGCGATGGGCGGAGAGCCCGCGGAACTAGGCGACGCGGGCTTCTCGTTCCGCGTTCTGCCGCAGGTGCCGCTGGCCGTCGTCTGGTGGGCGGGAGACGAAGAATTCCCTGCGAACGCGACCGTGCTGTTCGACGAAGTCGCCGGACGTTACTTGCCGACGGACGGTCTCGCCGTTCTCGGCCGGATGCTCTGTCGCGCGTTGGCGAAGACGGGAGCCACGACGTGAAGCTGGCGGTCGCGGGGAAGGGCGGCGTTGGGAAGACGACGCTCGTTGCGCTGCTCGCCAGGGAGGCTGCTGAACGAGGGTATCGGGTCCTCGTCGTCGACGCCGATTCGGACGCGAACCTTGCGACGACGCTCGGGTTTCCGGAGCCGATTGCTCCGCTGGCGAACGAAGACGAACTGGTCGCTGAGCGTGCCGGCTACGGTGGGTTCGTTCGCTTGAACCCGACGGTCGACGACATCCCCGAGCGCTACATCGTCGAGCGGGACGGGATTCGGTTGCTCGTTCTCGGCGGAATCCGCGGCGGCGGGACGGGGTGCGCTTGCCCAGCGAATACTCTTCTCAAGGCGCTCCTCGCGCACTTGCTCGTCGGAGAGGACGACCTGGTTCTCCTCGACATGGAGGCAGGGATCGAGCACCTCGGCCGCGGGACGGTCCGCAACGTCGACGCACTGATCCTCATCGTCGAATCCGACCGAAAGACGCTGGAGACGGCCGAGCGGACGATCGCTCTGGCCGGCGAGCTCGGGATCGACCGAGTGCTCGCGGTGGCCAACAGGATCTACGACGACGAGGATTCCGAACAAGTCCGCAGCGGCTTGCCGCCCAGGATCCCGATCGTCGCATCGATCCCCTACGTGGATGCGCTCCGCGTCGCTGCCCGAAGCGGAGCCCTCCCGAAAGCCCTGTCTCTTCCGTCCATCTCGGAACTGCTCGATAGACTGGAACAGCGCTTCACTGTCTCCAACCCGTGATCGTCTCCAGGAAGAGAATGTCATTTGGCGGTTTCTTCCGTGTCGCTTGTCGAGAGGCCGCTCACCAGGTACCCTGACGATGCAAGCGTCGCAACAGCGGGCACTCTAGAGTATCGACGTTCGCGACCGCCTCGCTCGCGTCTTCATGTGCAGGCATGGGCATTCACTCTGAGGAGGTGGACGAATGTCGAGAATCATCGCCACGGCGGCGATTCGCGGGGCTCACGGGTACGTGGAGCAAGCGCGGACCCAGCTCCAGGAGGCCGTCGAGGCCTTCGGCCCCGATCGGAAGGTCGAGTTTCCCAACACCGCTTACTATCTGCCACTCACGCTTGCTCTCACTGGTCTCGAGGTTGACAGTCTGGGGGACGCGCAGGTGGCTCTTGAGCGAGCTGAGGCGCTCCTGCCGCCAATTCCCGGGGACAAGCTCTGGCTCCCGTACTTGGGGCACGCGCTCGACGCCGGCATTGCCACGCTGCTTGCCGAAGAGCTGATCGAGGCGCTCAAGTACGTGAACGGCTACGAGCCGGAAGAGCCTTGGCTCGGATTCACGGACGACGCGGTGCTGCGGCTTCAGGGGATCAAGCTCGTCGACGGCCGGATGCCGGGATTTGCGGCGATCGCCGGCGCGCTGCCGACGAACGAGGAGGCCGTTGAGCTTGCGCGCTCCTTGCAGGAGCGCAGCATCCTCGTGTTCATGGCGTCGAATAGTGCCGGACGGTCGATGGCCGAGCAGCTTGCGGAGGAAGGCGTCGAGATGGGATGGGACACGTTCCTCGTCCCCTACGGTAAGGACACATCTGCCGCCGTGCTTGCGCTCAATTTCGCCGCTCGTGCCGCGATGACGTTCGGCGGCGTGAAGCCGGGCGACCTCGATGCGGCGCGGAAGATCCTCATGTACAACAAGGAGCGCGTGTTTGCGTTCGTGCTGGCGCTCGGCGCCGACTTCGGCCCTTCACAGAACGGCAATCAACTGCTGACCGACGAGAAGTACGCCACCGCCGCTGGAGCGATTAACTTCGGTTTCCCGGTGATCAGCGATGTCGAGATTCCGCAGATCCTCCCGCGAGGCATCTGCACCTACGAGCACGTCGTTTCCGGAATCCCGCGAGACCAGATCGTCAACAAGGCCATCGAGGTCCGCGGACTGAAGCTCAAGATGAGCGAGATCCCGATTCCGGTCCCGTACGGGGCCGGCTTCGAAGGCGAGCGCGTTCGAAAAGAGCAGATGCAGGTCCAATTTGGCGGCAAGTACACCGAAGCGTTCGAACTCGTTCGCGGGCGACTGATGGCCGACATTCAAGACGGCAGCATCGAGCTGATCGGCCCGGACATCGACGAGGTGGACGTCGGCGGCGCGCTCCCGCTCGGCGTTGTCGTCGAGGTCGCCGGCCGCAACTTCAGAGAGGACTTCGAGACCGTCGTCGAGCGGCGGATCCACGAATTCGCGTCATGGGCCTTCGGCGTTTTTCACATGGGACAGCGGGCGATCGTCTGGGTACGGATCAGTAAGGACGCCTACGAGAAGGGGTTTCGCCTGAAGCACTACGGCGAGATGCTGATCGCCAAGCTTCGCGAGGAGTTCAGTGCGATCATCGACAAGATCCAGGTCAAGATTTACACGGACCTGGAGAAGCTGGCCGAGCCGCTCGAAGAGGCGCGCGCCGTCTACCGGCAGCGGGATGATCGGATCAAGGGAATGATCGACGAGGACGCCGACACGTTCTACTCGTGTGTGCTCTGCCAATCCTACGCGCCGGATCACGTCTGCGTCGTCACACCCGAGCGGCTCGGACTCTGCGGAGCGTACACTTGGCTCGACTGCGCTGCGAGCTACGAGATGAATCCCCACGGCCCGAACCAGCCGATCAAGAAAGAGGACACAATCGACGCGGTGAAGGGCCAATGGAAGGGCGTCAACAAGTACCTCGAGGTCGCATCGAACGGGAACCTCGAACGGTTCAACGCTTACTCGATGATGGAAGACCCGATGACCAGCTGCGGGTGCTTCGAGTGCATCACCGCGATCCTCCCGGAGACGAACGGCGTGATGATCGTCAATCGCGAGTTCGAGGGGATGACGCCTGTCGGGATGAGTTTCTCGACGATGGCCGGGCAGATCGGCGGAGGGATCCAAACCCCGGGCTTCATCGGGATGGGGAAGCTGTACATCTCCAGCAAGAAGTTCATCTCCGCCGACGGCGGAATCGAACGCGTCGTCTGGATGCCGAAGATCCTCAAGGAGGAGATCCGCGACCGGCTCGAAGAGCGGTTCGAGGAGCTCGGGCAGTCCGATCTGCTCGACAAGATCGCCACCGAGGAGGACGCCGTGACGAGCGAGGAGCTCCTGGCGTATCTGGAGAAGGTCGGTCATCCGGTTCTCGCGATGGAACCGATGATGTAAGAAGGAGGGACGGGCACGCGATGGCGAAGGTAACCGGTATCGAGATCTACAAGTTGCTCCCGAAGACCAACTGCGGCGACTGCAATTTGCCGACGTGCATGGCGTTCGCGATGCAGGTCGCCGCAAAGAAAGCGGCGCTCGATCAATGCCCACACGTCTCGGATGAGGCGCAGTCCGCCCTCGGCGACGCGCAGGCCCCCCCGATGCGTACCGTGAAGATCGGCGTCGGAGATGCCGAGTTTCCGATTGGCGGAGAGACGGTCCTCTTCCGGCACGAGGAGAGGTTCTATCACCCGACCGGCGTCGCGATTCGAGTCTCCAACGCGCTTCCGGATGCGGACATCGACGCCAAGCTTGACGCTGTCTCGAAGTTGCGCTTCACGCGCGTTGGTGAAGAGATCGGCGTGGAGTTCGTCGCGATTGACTGTGAGCACGCTGACGCAAGCTGCTACAGCGCCGCCGTGAAGCGTGTGAGCGAGAAGACGGACCTGCCCCTGATTCTCGTCTGCTCGGATCCGGAGATTCTCGGCGCCTCGTTGAACGGGGTTGTCGCGCGTCGCCCGCTGATCGGTCCGGCGACGGAGGCGAATTGGGAGGCGATGGCCGATCTGGCCGTTCAACACAAGCTCCCTGTCTTCGTTCGAGCGGACACCCTCGAGGGTCTCGCCGATCTGACCGAGAAACTGAAAGGGAAAGGGATTGAGGATCTCGTCCTCCATCCGGAGGCTTCGGACCTCGTCGGCATGCTCACCAAGCTGACCCTCCTGCGCCGCCTTGCGCTGGAGAAGGTCTATCGACCGCTCGGTTACCCCACGCTGGCCTTCGTCGCAGAAGGGGAGGGCGCTCTTGAAGCGATCACGGCGAGTGCTGCCATCTGTCGATACGCCGGGATTGTCGTCACCGACGCAATCCGGCCAGCCGAGATCCTTCCGGCGCTGACGGTCCGCCAGAACATCTACACCGATCCACAAGTTCCAAATGCGATCGAGGCAAAGCTCTACGAGATCGGGAACCCCGGACCGGACGCGCCGGTGATCCTCACGACGAACTTCGCGCTGACCTACTTCACCGTTGCCGGCGAGGTGGAAAACAGCAAGGTCTCGGCCTACATCAGCGTCGTCGACACCGAGGGGCTCGGCGTTCTCAATGCCTACGCCGACGACAAGCTGACCGCCGAGGGCATCGTCAAGAGCGTCACGACGCAGGGCGTGATGGATAAGGTGAGCCACAGCAAGCTGATCATCCCGGGATTGGTTGCCGTACTGCGAATGGAGATTCAGGAGGAATCCGGGTGGGAAGTGATCGTCGGCCCGGAGGACGCGGCCGGGATACCGCACTTCCTCAAGACGGAGTGGGGCGGCTAGCCGACGAGCGATGGAGACGTTCCGCGTCAGATTCGAGCCGGATGGGAAGACCGCCGAGGTGCATCAAGGAGCGACGCTCCTCGACGCCGCCCGAGCGGCCGGGGTCTTTGTGGCGTCGATCTGCGGCGGAGACGGGATCTGCGGTCGTTGCCGAGTGCAGATCCTTTCCGGTACGGTCGACGCAGCGCCAACCGCTCTCCTCACGCGTGAGGAGATCCGTGAGGGATTTGTCCTCGCCTGCCAGACCCGCGTTACCGGCGACATTGAGGTCACCGTCCCGCCGGAAGCCCGGGGAGACGGGGCTCAGATCCTTGTCGACGAGGCGGCGGACCGATTCCGTGCTCTGACGCCCGGGCTCGACGGCCCGCAGCAGTACCCACACGTCGCGATCGTCTCGAAGCTCTGTGTCGAGATCCCGCCGCCGACGCTGCACGACTACCTCGGCTGCAAGGAGCGACTTTATCGCGAGATCCGTCGCCACTCCGACGCTCCGAGGATGCAGATGGGACTGAAAGTCCTTCAGTCCCTTCCCAAGCAGCACCGAGGCGGGAAGTGGGAGATCACGGCGACGCTGGGACACCGGGGCGAGACGATCGAAGTCATCCAGATCGAGGAGGGAGATCGGACGGATGCGTCCTACGGAATCGTCGTCGACATCGGAACGTCAACAGTCGTCGCCCATCTGATCGACTTGATCTCGTCGAAGACGCTCGACGCGGAGGCCTGCTACAACTCGCAGATCCCCTACGGTGCGGAGGTGACTCGGCGGATCATCCACGCCGAACGCAACGGGGCTGGACCCTTGCGCGATGCGATCGTGGAAGATATCAATGGCCTGATCAACACGCTTGTCACCCGGTCCGGCGTTGAGCTCCACGACGTGATCGCCTGCTTCGCGTCGGGGAATACGACGATGCTTCACTTCCTGCTCGGGCTCGACGCATCAAACATTCGCAAGTCGCCGTACGTTCCCGCCACAACAAACCCTCCCCCGGTCCGCGCCGCGGAAGTGGGGATCCGGATCAACCCTCGCGGCATCCTCTACTCGATGCCTGCGATCGGAGGCTGGGTCGGCGGCGACATCACCGCCGGGATCCTCGCGACGGGGCTGGCAGACACGCCCCGTCTGACGATGCTGATCGATGTCGGGACGAACGGAGAGATCGTCCTCGGGAACAACGACTGGATGCTAGCATGCGCCACGTCGGCCGGTCCAGCGTTCGAAGGAACCGGTGTCAAGTCCGGCATGCGAGCCTCCCGCGGCGCGATCGAACGCGTCGCCTTCACGGACGACGGATCGGTCGAGTTCCAGACCATCGGTGATGCCGCGCCCTGTGGGATCTGTGGCTCGGGCTTGATCGACGCGATCGCCGGGTTATTCGAGGCCGGGGTCATCGATCGCTCCGGACATCTCCTGCCGGATCGCTCTTCCCGCGTTCGTGACGTCGACGGACAGAGAGAGTTCGTCCTCGTCTCCGCCGAGGAGAGCAGAACCGAAGGGGACATCGTCATCACCCAACCCGATATCGAGAACGTCCTCCGCGCCAAGGCAGCGATCTACGCCGGGGCGAAGATCCTGCTCGAGTCGACCGAACACAGCTTCGGCGACATCGACCAACTGCTGATCGCCGGGGGATTCGGCAACTACCTCGACGGTCGGAAGGCAGTGCTGCTAGGCATGATCCCCGATATCCCGGTCGAGCGGATTCGCTTCGTCGGCAACACGTCCGTGATCGGCGCGAAGATGGCTCTCCTGTCAGTGACCGCGTTCGAGCGTAGCGAACAGATCGCCCAGAGCGCCACGTATTACGACCTGATCACGTACCCGGACTACTACGAGGAGTTCATGTCGGCCAAGTTCCTGCCGCACACCGACCTGGAGCTCTTCCCGACGGTGGCGGACGTCGTGGCCGCCTCGTCGCACGGTGAGGAGCGAACCTAGCCGATGGGCCTGACGATTGCTGTCGCGGGAAAGGGAGGAACGGGGAAGACAACGCTGTGCGCGCTGATGATCCGCTCTCTCCGCGAGCGCGGCTTGGCGCCGATTCTCGCGGTCGATGCCGATCCGAATGCGAACCTCGGCGAGGCCCTCGGGTTGACCGCCGACCAGTCGATCGGGCGGCTGCAGTCCGAAACGCTGAAGCAGATCCACAGCCTGCCTGCCGGTGTTCCGCTCAGTCGCCATCTGGAATACGAGCTGCATCAGGCGGTCGTCGAAGGGGAAGGCGTCGACCTGTTGATGATGGGGCACGGCGAGGGTCCCGGCTGCTACTGCGCCGTCAACCACATCCTCAGGCGCTATCTCGAATCGCTCCGCTCGTCGTACCGCTGCACGATCCTCGACAACGAGGCGGGGATGGAGCACTTGTCCCGCCGGGTATCCCACGGGATCGATCTTCTGCTCATCGTCAGCGACGCCAGCCCGACGGCCCTTCGTTCCGCCGGCCGGATCGCGCACATGGCCGATGACCTTGAGCTGGAAATCGGACGACGTTACCTCGTGCTGACCAGCCAGCGCGGGGACCTGCCAGATCGCGCGACGGTCGAGCTGGAGAAGACCGGACTCAAAGTCGTCGGGAAGATCCCGTTCGACGAGGAGATTGCCGAACTGAGGCTGTCCGATCGCCCGATCGACGACCTCTCTTCGGAGGCCGTCTCACTGACCGAAGTGTCCGAGATGTTCGATAGGCTGCTGCAAAAGGAGGAAGCCGCGTGACCGTTGAGATCCCCGATGTCAAGAAGAGCTGGCCCCACGCGATCAACGCCGTAACGATCGGTGCCACGTCCGCCGAAGGTGGGACGCGGACATCGACCGTCACCGTTGGAGGCGAGACGACGCTCCCTTTCTACCACTTCGAGGGGACGATGCCGAACAAGCCCGTCGTGGCGATGGAGGTTTGGGACATTCCGGCCGAGGATTGGGCCGATCCGATCCGTGAGCCGTTCGCCGACGTCCTCAACGATCCCGGCGCGTGGGCGAAAAGGTGCGTCGACGAGTTCGGTGCCGAGATGATCTGCCTTCGCCTCAAGGGATGCGATCCCAACGGCGCGAACCGGTCGCCCGAAGAGGCTGCCTCCACGGCGAAGCAGGTCGCCGGAGCGGTCGGCGTCCCGCTGATCGTCTGGGGCTGCGGAAGCGACGACAAGGACAACGAGATCTTCCCTGTCGTCGCCGAGGCGCTCTCCGGAGAGAACTGCCTCCTCGGGACGATCACCGAGGACAACTACAAGACGCTGACGGCTCTTGGCACGGCGTACGGGCACAAGCTGATCGCAGAGTCGCCGGTCGATATCAACATGGCAAAGCAGGTCAACATCCTCGCCCTCGACGTCGGCTTCCCGTCGGAGAACATCCTCATCTATCCGAGCACCGGCGCTCTCGGCTACGGAATCGAGTACGTCTACTCGATCATGGAACGGCTTCGCATCGCCGGGCTGAAGGGGGACAAGGTCGTGGCGATGCCGATGCTCTGCGACATCGGAGTCGAGGTGTGGGGCGTGAAGGAGGCCAAGGCTCCAGAGAGCGAGGTCCCGGGGTGGGGGGACGTGAAGGCCCGCGGTCCGATGTGGGAGGCGTCGACGGCCACCGTCTATCTCCTCGCCGGCGCCGACGTTCTCATCATGCGCCACCCCGAGGCAGTGCGATTGACGCAGCAGACGATCGTTCGGTTGATGGGGGGTGGGGCCGGATGATCCTCATCGGAGAGCGGATCAACGCTGGGTTCAAGGACATCGCGAACGCGATCCGGACGAAGGATCCGACTGCGGTGGAGAAGTGGGCCATGGCGCAGGCCGAGGCCGGCGCAACCTACCTCGACGTCAACATCGGCGCCGCGTCGCGCGATCCGGCGGACATGGCATGGCTGGTAGAGACGGTCCAAAAGGTCGTCCCGACGAAGATTTCGGTCGACAGCACCAAGATCGAGGCGATCGAGGCCGGGCTGAACGCCATCGACGGCCGAGGCGTCCTGATCAACTCCACGACCGCCGATCCGGGCAAGCTGGAGCGGATCGTCCCGCTCGCGGTGAAGCACAATGCCATGCTCCTCGGCCTGGCGATGGACGATCGCGGCAGTCCACAGAACGTCGAACGACGCGTCGAGAGCGGAGCGATGGTCTTCATGGCGGCGATGGAGGCAGGGCTCGCCCCGGACCAGATCATTCTCGATCCGATTCTAATGCCGATCAAGTTCATGCAGGAGCAGGTGCCGTACGTCCTCGAGGCGATCGAGCAATACACGTGTCTGTCGGACCCACCGCCGCACATTTCGGTTGGACTATCGAACGTCGGGTCGAAGACGACCGAGCGTGGGCGAATCGTCCGCACGTTCCTCGTCATGGCGATGGCGCGGGGGCTCGACGCGGCGATCTGTAACGTTTGCGACGAAGAGCTAATCGCCGCCGTAGCGACAGCCGAGCTGATGCTGAACAAGGAGATCTACAGCGACTCGTACATCCGCGCGTTCCTGATGCGTCAAGGATCATGAAGGAGGAGACGGTGACGAACGAAAAACCACGAAGCATCGACAAGGCCTCGCTCGACGTCCTCGAAGCCGACGCCGGACAGCACGAGACTGCGTGGGACCGGCTGGATGCGATGCAGCCCCAGTGCAAGTTCGGAGGCGAGGGAGTCTGCTGTCGGATCTGCAGCATGGGGCCGTGTCGGATCATCCCCGGGAAGACGGATCGCGGCGTCTGTGGGGCGACAGTGGACACGATCGCCGCGCGGAATCTCGTGCGGATGATCGCCGGGGGCGCGGCCGCTCACTCTGACCATGGCCGGGACGTCGCGCATGCGCTCCTTCTTGCGGCCAGAGACGAGTCAAGTGACTACGAGATCAAGGACCCGGTGAAGCTTCGTCAGGTGGCGAGTGCGTACGGGATCGGCCAAAACGGTGCATCGGATCGAGAGATCGCGGTCACGCTCGCCGAGAGGGCGCTCGCCAACTTCGGCCAGCAGGAGGGAGAGCTCGAACTCGCCTTTCGCGCGCCGGCAAAGCGCGTCGAACGCTGGCAGGCGGCCGGGGTTGTCCCGCGCGGAATCGATCGCGAGATCGTCGAGATCATGCACCGTACCCACATGGGCGTTGATGCGGACTACAAGAACATCATTCAGCAAGGGATCCGCTGCGCTCTCGCCGATGGGTGGGGCGGCTCGATGATCGCCACCGAGCTTCAAGACGTCCTGTTCGGCACACCCTCTCCGATTCGAGGAAAGGTCAACCTGGGCGTTCTCGACGAGAAGCAGGTGAATTTCGTCGTTCACGGCCACGAGCCGGTCCTATCGGAGATGGCCGTCGAAGCGGCGCGGGATCCGGAGCTGTTGAAGCTGGCCTCCGACGCCGGCGCCACCGGGATCAACGTCTCCGGGATCTGTTGCACCGCCAACGAGATCCTGATGCGCCACGGCGTGCCGATCGCCGGCAATTTCCTCCAGCAAGAACTGGCCGTCATGACCGGAGCAGTCGATCTGATGATGGTCGACGTGCAGTGCATCATGCCCGCGCTCGCCGATCTCGTCAATCACTTTCATACCAAGCTAATCACAACATCGCCCAAAGCGAAGTTCCCCGGGGTGGAGCACGTCGAATTCAGCGAGGAGCGTGCACTGGAAATCGCCAAGACGATCGTCCGCATGGCGATCGAGAACTTCGGCCGTCGGGATCGGAAGCCGTTCATCCCGGACGAGACGATGGATCTGATCGGAGGGTTCACCGCGGAGTCGGTGTTCGGCTTCCTCGGAGGGACCTACCGATCGACGTACCGCCCGTTGAACGACGCCATCATCGATGGTCGCCTGCGGGGTGCGGCCGGCGTCGTCGGCTGCAACAACCCCAAGATCACCCACGACTGGGCGCACGTCGAGATGGCAAAGGAGTTGATCAAGAATGATGTGCTGGTCGTCACGACCGGCTGTTCGGCGATCGCCGACGCAAAGCACGGGCTGATGCGGCCGGAGGTGGCGTTCGAGCTTGCCGGACCGGGGCTGCGAGAGATCTGCGAGACGGTCGGAATTCCACCGGTCTTGCACGTCGGTTCGTGCGTCGATAATGCCCGCATTCTGATGGTCCTCACGAATATGGTCAACGAGGGCGGACTCGGGGACGACATCTCCGATCTGCCGGTCGCCGGCGCGGCGCCGGAATGGATGAGCGAGAAGGCCGTCTCGATCGGCTTCTACTTCGCTGCCTCCGGCGTGTTCACGACACTCGGGATGCCGTTCCCGATCGAAGGATCCGAGAACCTCACCCGGTATGTAACCGACGAGATGGAGCAAGACGTCGGCGGCAGGTTCGCCTTCGAGTCCGACCCGGTCAAGGCGGCTCAGCTGATGATCGCCCACATCGACAAGAAGCGGGCCGCACTCAAACTGAAAGAGGCCATGTACGTGTAGGGCCAGTGGCGCCTGCACGTGGAGCTGGATAGAGATACGACGCGAACGCATAAGGAGGCACGCGTGGCCGGCAACCGGAAGATCGTCCCCTCGGACTTGGAGATCGCGCAGGCAGCAACACCGAAGCCGATCGAGCAGATCGCGACGAACCTGGGGCTTCTCAAGGAAGAACTCGAGCCCCACGGGACGTGGAAGGCGAAGATCAAACTCACGGTGCTTGATCGGCTCGCCGAGCGGCCGAGTGGCAAGTATATCGACGTGACTGCGATCACCCCGACGCCACTCGGCGAGGGCAAGTCGACGACGATGGTCGGGCTGACGCAGGCCCTCGGCTCGGAACTCGGCAAGAACGTGATCTGCTGCATCCGTCAGCCCAGCATGGGACCGACGTTCAACATCAAGGGCGGGGCCGCCGGGGGCGGCTACTCGCAAATCGTCCCGATGGAGGACTTCAATCTGCACCTGACCGGCGATATCCACGCCATCAGCGTCGCGCACAACCTGGTGGCCGCGGCGCTCGACTCGCGGTTGTTTCACGAGAGCCGTCAGACGGACGAGGCGCTCGCCAGGCGTGGGCTGAAGCGGCTGGACATCGATCCGGAGACGATTACGTGGCGACGCGTCGTCGACGTCTGCGACCGGTCCCTGCGCGAGATCGAGATCGGCTTCAACGACGACAAGCTCAAGGATGGCTCGCCGAGCCCCGTCTTCCCGCGCAAAACCGGCTTCGACATCACCGTGTCATCGGAAATCATGGCCGTACTTGCGCTGGCCACGTCACTTAAGGACATGCGCGAGAGGTTCGGGAAGATGGTCGTCGCCCTCAACAAGAAGGGCGACCCGGTGACCGTCGAGCAGGTCGGCGTCGCCGGCGCGGTCACCGTGCTGATGAAGGAAGCCCTGATGCCGAACCTCATGCAGACACTCGAGGGGCAGCCGGCGTTCGTCCACGCGGGCCCGTTCGCGAACATCGCCCACGGGAACAGCTCGATCATTGCCGACAAGATCGCGGTGAAACTTGGCGACTACGTCGTCACCGAGAGCGGTTTCGGCGCCGACATCGGAATGGAGAAGTTCTTCGACATCAAGTGCCGCTACTCCGGCCTGATCCCAAACGCCGTCGTCCTGGTGGCAACGGTCCGGGCGCTCAAGATGCACGGTGGCGGCCCCGCGGTCAAGCCGGGCGCTCCGCTTGACGAGGCCTACACAAAGGAGAACCTCCCGTTGCTCGAGAAGGGGCTGTGCAACCTCGGCGCGCACATCAAGAACGCACTCCGATTCGGCATTCCCGTCATTGTTGCCGTCAATGCCTTCAAGGATGACATGCCGGCGGAGTTGGAAATGATTCGTGACTACGCGATCGACCAAGGCGCCGAGGACTCGGTCGTGACGACCCACTGGGCCGACGGGGGCAAGGGCTCGACGAAGCTCGCTCAGGCCGTCGTGGCCGCCTGCGAGAAGCCGTCCAACTTCGAGTTCCTCTATCCGCTCGAGTGGTCGATCAAGCAGAAGATCGAGAAGATCTCGGTCGACATCTACGGCGCCGACGGTGTCTCCTACGAGCCGCTGGCCGAGAAGCAGATCGCGAACTACGAGCGCGCCGGGTTCGGCAACCTTCCTATCTGTATGGCCAAGACACATCTCTCGTTGTCGCACGATCCGACGCTGAAGGGAGCGCCGACGGGGTTCACCGTGCCGGTGCGCGAAGTGCGTGCCAGCGTCGGCGCCGGGTTCATCTACCCGCTCATCGGCTCGATGAGCACGATGCCCGGCTTGGCGACGTTCCCGGCGTTCATGAAGATCGACATTGACGAGAACGGAGAGACCACCGGGCTCTTCTAGCCGGTCGGGCTTCATGTCGATCTCAGGTGTGGCAAAGCGGATCGAGGCCTACGCGGGGCGGCCCAACGAACTCATCCAGGCGCTTCAGCTGGTTCAAGAGGAACTCGGTTACGTTCCCGCGGAAGTGCAAGGCCAGATTGCAGACACGTTGGGCGTGTCCATCGGGCAAGTCCACGGCGTGGTCACGTTCTATCATCTGTTTCGCACGCGCCCTGCGGGTCGGCACACAATCCGTCTTTGCCTTGGCACCGCCTGTCACGTTCTCGGTGCAGACAGGATCCTGACCGCCCTCGAGAAACAGCTTTGTGTTCCCGTCGGTGGCACGACGGAAGACGGCCTGTTCACGCTGGACGTCGTGCGCTGCCTTGGGACCTGTAGCCTCGCGCCGGTGATGATGATCGATGAGGACGTTCATGGTCGTCTGACGCCCGAGCGTGTCTTCGCGATCCTGGAGACGTACGCAACGAGCAAGGAGGAGCCAGGATGAGCCGGCGAGAAGTGCTCGTCTGCTCCGGGACGGCTTGCCGATCGGCGGGCGCCATGGAAGTGCATCGACGGCTCTCCGATCTCATTGTCGAGTACGGTCTCGGCGACGAGGCTGTGCTCACCGAGACGGGGTGCGCGGGACCCTGTTCCCAAGGACCGCTTCTGCGTGTCATGCCCGACGACGTGCTCTACACGCAGGTCCGCCCCGAGGATGCCGAGGAGATCGTTCGCGACCACCTGATGGGGGGGCGCGTCGTCTGCCGGCTGCTGTGGGAGGGGCACGAGTCCCTTTCGAGCATCCCGTTCTTCTCGCATCAGAAGAAGAGCGTTCTGGCGAATTCGGGCGTCATCGATCCGGATCGGATCGAGGCGTACGAGGCGAACGGAGGGTACGAAGCGCTCAGGCGTGTTCTGACGGCGATGTCGCCCGAAGCGATCATCGAGGCCGTGGAGGCGTCCGGCTTGCGCGGGCGCGGCGGCGCCGGCTTCCCGACCGGTCGCAAGTGGCGATTCACATCCGACGCACCCGGCGAGCCCAAGTACGTGGTCTGCAACGCCGACGAGGGCGATCCCGGAGCATTCATGGATCGAGCCATCCTCGAGGGCGACCCGCACGCCGTGATCGAAGGGATGACAATCGCTGCGCGGGCGATCGGTGCCGAGCGTGGATTCATCTACGTTCGCGCGGAGTATCCGCTGGCAATCCAGCGCCTCGAGGCCGCGGTGGTGCAGGCGTGTGATCGAGGCTGGCTGGGACGTGATATCCAAGGAACCGGCTTCGGATTCCAGATCGATCTTCGCATTGGCGCGGGGGCGTTCGTCTGCGGTGAGGAAACGGCGCTCCTTGCCTCGATTGAAGGGCGCAGAGGAGTTCCTCGCTCGCGTCCCCCCTTCCCCGCGCAGTCGGGCCTCTACGGCCGACCGACTCTGATCAACAACGTGGAGACGTTCGCCAACGTCCGCACGATCTTCCGCGACGGGCCCGAGGCCTACAGCGCCATTGGCACGGAGTCCAGCAAGGGTACCAAGGTCTTCGCCCTCGCCGGGCAGATTCGCAACACCGGTTTGGTCGAGGTTCCGATCGGTACGACGCTTCGTCAGCTCGTGTTCGACATCGGCGGCGGTGTGCTGGAAGGAAGAGAGCTCAAGGCGATCCAGATCGGCGGCCCATCCGGAGGCTGCCTGCCTGCGGAGCTTCTTGACGTGCCGATTGACTACGAGTCGCTCGGAGAGCACGGGGCGATCATGGGCTCCGGCGGTGTCATCGTTCTGGACGACACGGCGTGCATGGTCAACGTCGCTCGCTACTTCCTCGATTTCACTGCAAGCGAGTCCTGCGGGAAGTGCGTCCCCTGTCGCGTCGGTATCCCGACGATGCGCGACATCCTCGTTCGGATCACCGAGGGCGAAGGGACGTTCGAAGACCTTGACCGACTAGAGGAGCTGGCCGAGCTTGTGAAGTCGACCTCGCTTTGCGGACTCGGGCAGACGGCGCCGAACCCCGTCGTGTCAACGCTCCGCTACTTCAAGGGCGAATACGTGGCGCACATCGAGGATCGGATTTGCCCGTCCGGCGTATGCCAGGCGCTTGCGCCGCCGTACACGATCGATCCGGAGGCATGCAAGGCCTGCGATCAGTGCGCGAAGGTCTGCCCGACCGACGCGGCGCGGGGGACTCCGGGTGAGCCGCCGTACGTGATCGACGAGGCGCTCTGCATCCGATGCGGCGCGTGCTTCAAGGCCTGTCCTTTCGGCGCCGTGGCCCGGGTGGTGAGACGATGACCGACCGGATTACGATCGCCATCGATGGTCGATGCGTCGACACTGACGCGGGGGAGAATGTCCTCGCCGTGGCGCGAAGGAACGGATTTGACATTCCCGGCCTGTGCTACCATCCGCGACTGACGCCGACCGCAGGATGCCGCCTTTGCCTTGTGAAGATCGAAGGCCGGGCGGGCACGACAACGGCCTGCACACTCCAGGCTGCTGCTGGAATGAAGCTCATCGCGTTTGACGACGAACTCGAAGCCGACCGCCGATCGTTGATCGAGCTGCTCCTTGCTGAGCACAATTGCGATTGTCTCGTCTGCGAGTCGGCTGGTGCGTGTGAACTCCAAGACCTCGCCTACCGCTACGGTCTCGACAGGCGAGCGCGTAGGTATCCGTCTCCAGTACGGGAACTCCCGGAAGAAGACGCGTCGTCACCAGTCCTCGTGTACGACCCAAGCAAGTGCATCCTCTGCGAGCGCTGTGTCAAAGCGTGCGATGAAATCGAAGGAAAGGGGATCCTGAGCTACGCGTATCGCGGATTGAGCGCGGTCGTCACCGCCGGATCGCACGGTTGGGCGACATCCGACTGCGACGGTTGTGGCGAGTGCGTCCAACTCTGCCCGACGGGGGCGATCCGCGAAAAGCACGACACTCGTCCGCCGCGGCGCTGGGAGATGGAGCGAGTCCAGACGACGTGCTCCTACTGCGGTGTTGGCTGTCAGCTGGATCTGTGGGTTCACGACGGACGGATCGTCAACGTGACCGGCTCGAACGCAGTGCCGAACTTCGGCTCTACGTGTGTCAAGGGACGTTTCGGCCATACCTATATCCAGAAAGACGATCGCCTCACACAGCCGCTGATCCGTCGCGGCGGCGAGCTCGTTCCCGCGACGTGGGACGAGGCGCTCGACGTAGTCGCGGATCGCTTGAAGACGATTGTGGCCGAGCACGGCGCCGACGCGATCGCCGGGCTCTCCTCCGCCACCTGTACCAACGAGGAGAACTACCTCTTCCAAAAGCTGATGCGCGCCTGCATCGGGACGAACAACGTCGATCACTGCGCCCGGCTGTGCCACGCCTCGACCGTAGCCGGGCTGGCAGCGGCCTTTGGCTCCGGGGCGATGACGAATTCGATCGCCGAGATCGAATACGCGGACTGCATCCTCGTCACCGGCTCGAACACGACCGAGACGCATCCGGTGATCGCGAACTTGATCAAGCGCGCCGTCCGCTATGGCGGTGCGAAGCTGATCGTCGTCGACCCTCGTCGGATCGATCTCGTCAAGCACGCCAGCCTGTGGCTGAGACAGCGTAACGGGACCGACGTCGCATGGATCAATGGGATGATGAACGTCATTCTCGCCGAGGGTCTTCACGACAAGGCATTCATCGGCGAGCGGACGGAGGGGTTCGAGGACCTGCGAGCCATTGTGGAGGGCTTCTCTGCGGCGCGTGCGGGTGAGATCAGCGGTGTTCCGGTCGAGCAGCTTGTGGAAGCCGCACGGATGTACGCCATGGCCGACAAGGCGGCGATTGTGTACGCCATGGGAATCACCCAGCATACGCATGGGACTGACAATGTTCTTTCGCTCGCCAACCTGGCGATGTTGACCGGGAGCATCGGGAAGGCGTCTTCGGGAGTCAATCCGCTTCGCGGGCAGAACAACGTCCAAGGAGCGTGCGACCTCGGTGCGCTTCCCAACGTCTGCCCCGGCTACCAGAAGGTCGGCGATATGGCCGTGCAGGCCAGATTCGAAGAGGCATGGGGCAGACCGCTTCCGCCGGACGTTGGACTGACTGTCGTCGAGATGATGCACGCGGCCGCCGACGGGAAGGTCAAGGGAATGCTGATCATGGGCGAGAATCCGATGATCTCCGACCCGAACCTAAACCATGTCGAAGAGGCGCTCGGGGCCCTCGACTTCCTCGTCGTGCAGGACATCTTCCTGACCGAGACGGCGCAGCTGGCGGATGTCGTCCTTCCCGCGGCGTCCTTCGCCGAGACAAACGGAACCTTCACCAACACGGAGCGGCGGGTTCTCCTCGTCAACAAGGCGGTCGAGCCGCCGGGCGAGGCGAGGCCCGACTGGCGGATCCTGTGTGACTTGTCGACCCGGATGGGGTATCCGATGCAGTACCCGAACACTGCGGCAATCATGGACGAGATCGCCGGCGTCAGCCCGATCTACGGAGGCATCCGCCACGACAGGCTCGCGGAGCGGGGGCTGCAGTGGCCCTGCCCGACCGACGACCACACCGGGACGGTCTTCCTCCACGAGGGGAGATTCAGTCGCGGACTCGGGAGATTCCACGTGGTCGAGTACACGCCGTCGGCCGAGCTCCCTGACGACGAGTACCCGTTCGTCCTGTCGACGGGCCGGATCCTGCCGCACTTCCACACCGGGTCGATGAGCCGGCGGTCCGGCGCGCTCAACGCCTACGTCAGCGAAGCCTACGCCGAGATCCATCCGGCCGACCTGGAACGGATCGGGGTCGCGCCAGGGGAGAAGGTTCGAGTCGTCACCCGACGCGGCGAGATCGTGACCTCGGCGCTTGCCACCGAGCGGGTCGAAGAGGGCTCGATCTTCATTCCGTTCCACTTCGCCGAGGCGGCGGCGAATCGATTGACGAACGACGCCCTCGATCCGAAGGCCAAGATCCCCGAGCTGAAGGTCGCTGCCTGCCGGCTTGAGAAGGTCGACTAACGTCACAAGCTCTCTGTGTCCTCTCCGGTTAGGATTGCTGTCATGGGCAAGACGGGGCGGGTCCCAATCAAGCGGATGCGGTCGGGGGACGTTGCGTCGGCCGACGACACGCTCGTCGTCGAGCAGGATGTCGCCATCACGCTTGGGGGCGAGACGCTCTTGCGGACGACGTGCTCACCCGGGGATCTCAGCGAGTGGGTGATCGGCTACCTCTTCTCCGAGGGGCTGATCTTGGATCCTGAGGACGTCGACAGGGTACACAGTCAGGGCAGCGTCTTCTGCGTCGACCTTGTTCGCCACGTCCAGATTGAGCCTCCGGTCCCCACGATGAGCGACTTGGTGCTCGGTGCCGATCGACTCCTGGAGGCCGCGGAGGAGATCGCCGGACGAGCCGAGGTGTTCGGGAAGACCGGCGGAACCCACGTGATGGCAATCGCCGACCGAGCGCAGGTTCTGGCGTCGGTGGAAGACATCAGCCGGACGTGCGCTCTGGAGAAGGTGATCGGAGAAGCGCTGCTGCTCGGCGTTGACTTCGGACAATCGTTCGCCTTCCTCTCATCGCGTGTTCCGTCGCGCATGATCGCCAAGCTCGCGCGCTGCGGGGTACCGATTGTTGCCGCCGTGTCGGCTCCGACGATTGACGCCGTTCGACTTGCCGAGCAATTGAACATCTGTCTCTGCGGCTTCGTGCGGGATGAACGACTCAACGTCTACACCCACGGTTGGAGGATCGGACTGTGACTCGCGAGCCGGCGACGCTGATCATCCTTGCCGGCGGCGAGTCGAAGCGGATGGGATTTCCCAAGCACGAACTCACGATCCAAGGCCGAGGCGTACTCTCACATCTTCACGCGCGGCTCGGCAGCCTGTTCTTCGAGACGATCGTCGTCGGCTGCGACGTTTCGTCGGTTCCCGACGGCGTTCGCGTTACGGAGGACCGCTACTGCGGGCGGGGTGCCTTCATCGGCATCCACGGAGGACTGACGGCCTCGCGGACCGGCCTCACCTTCATCGTCGCCTGCGACATGCCTCACGTCGAGCCGAAGCTGGTCGAGCACTTGCTGAGCCAAGCGAGTGCCGCTGACGTTGTCGTTCCCATCGCCCGAGGTTTCTACGAGCCGCTCTGCGCCGCGTATCGAACGACGTGCATTGGGCCGATCGAGAAGCTGATTGAGAACGGCGTGCTGAAGATCGCGGCGCTCTACCCTCTCATGCGGGTCCGGGAAGTGCCTGAAGAGGCGCTGCTTCGGTTCGATCCAGGCTTGCGTTCCATCGTGAACCTGAATACTCCGATCGGAGTTGAGTCGGGCGGCTAGATCTCTTCGAGGATTCCCGCCTCTGAATGCTGCGATTGCAGTCGGTTGCAGGAGCTGCGCTTCACGGGAACTGCGCCATTCGCCAATCAGCCGTGCCTCACGGCGTGTTGCCGGTCGTCGAAAGCTCCCACGAGGTTACGAAGATGCCCAGATCAGTGGACAACGTCACCTTGCTCTTGTCGAGGGTCACGACGGGATTCTCTCCGGTTGCCTGGAACGTGAACTTGAGGATCTTGCCGCCGGTGATCGCTTCCGACGGGTTGACCGCGATGAGTGTTCCTTTGGGTTCGGGATCGGTGTAATCCTGCGCCGTTACCACGAACCCGTTCATCCCGCTAGCGGCCATCGTGCTCTCGTCTACGTTCTCCGTTGTGATGCCGCCCTGATCGATGTGGATCCCTGCCAGCCCGCCGTGCGGGATGTTGGCCACCGAGATCACGACTTCCCACGTCTCGCCCACCAGCATGGGAGCCCTCACGATGAGGCCTGCCTCTTCCTCAGGAGTGAACCAGCTTCCACTGCAGGCACTCAGGAACACAACGAGGCCGACAAGCAACAGAGCGAAGCTTGCCAAGCGCGGGTTCGCTTGCTTCGGAATTCTCCTCGCGATCACGTCCACCCTCCCCTAGGGAAGCGTCGTCCGAATGCCGAGGACATACTCGGAAAGAACGATCACGTCTTCCATATCGACATCGCCGTCGCCGTCGACGTCGGCGGCGGCCCGCTGCTCAGCACTGCCCACGACATCTCCGACCGCCATCTGTGCACACAGCCGCACGTCAAGCAGGTCAAGCACGCCATCGTTGAGGACGTTGCCGACGAACCGCACGGCCGTGGTGAAGGTCGCGTCCAGACCGTAGGTTGTGCCTTTGGCATTGTCGGCCACGACGCGGAAGTGATAGGTGGTGTTGGCGGTGAGCCCATCGATGACCGCGCTGACGGCCGTCAAGACGGAACCGGTCACAGGGTTCTCGCCGGCCGGAACAGTGTCGGTGTACACAACGTCTAGTGCAGCGGAGGCGGTGTCGCTGCCGTTCCCCGCACCGTACTGGAAGCGGGCGGTCGTCGACGAGTTGTTGGCATTGACGACCCCGTGCAGAGTTGCGGCGTTCTGGGTGACGCCAGATGCAGCGCTCGTGGAAGCTGCAGGGCCGCTGACGCCAACGCCTCCGGGTGGTTGCACGAACACCCCTGTCCCTTGAATGTCGAAGGTGTATGAGCTCTCATCCGAATCGTCGTTGGCGATGGTGACGGTTGCCGTCCGTCGTCCCGTGTATAGCGGATCGAACGTCACTTGGAACGTCGTCGTGCCCCCACCTGCGGTAACGGGAGTCGTTGGACCGGCTGCGACCGTGAAGTCGCCAACGTGGGCGCCCCCAACGGCGACAAGCGGTGCACCCGTCAGGTTGAGGTTCGCTGAACCGGTGTTGAGGATCGTAAACGTGTGTACGAGTGCGCCACTGACAACATTCACGTTGCCGAACTCGGTATCGTTCCCTGCCACGGGCGGCGTAGCCCCATCAACGATCGACACGCCGTTTCCTTGTACGTCGATCTCCGGCGTAACTCCCATTCCCTGGATGTCGAAGTCGTATGGGTTCTCGTCCCCATCATCGTTGGCGATGCTGACCTTCGCTGTCCGCAGGCCGACCGCACTCGGATCGAACGTCACGACGAACGTCGTCGTCCCCCCACCGGCTGCGACGGGGGTCGTCGGAACGGCGCTGACCGTGAACTCGCCGGTAAGATCCCCCGTGATGTCAACGAGCGGCGCCCCACTCAGGTTGAGGGCGCCCAAGCCGGTATTCTCGATCGTGAACGTGTGTGTGACCGTGCCGGTGTTGATTTCGGCGTTGCCGAACTCGGTATCGTCGGCCACCGACGGCGCGATGTCCCCGTTGACGATCGACACGCCGTTTCCTTGTACGTCGATCTCGGGCACAGCCGTTCCCGTTCCTCGAATTAGGAAGAAGTACGGGGTCTCATCCGCGTCATCGTTGTTGATGTCGACGCACGCAGTCTTCGTCCCCACGGTATTCGGATCGAACGTCACATCGAACGTCGTCGTTCCTCCACCGGCGGCGACGGGCGTGGTCGGAGCGGCCGTGACGGTGAATGCGCCGTCAGCATCCGCCAAGATGCGAGCGCCCGGTGCGATCGTCAAGTTGAGGGCAAGTGAGCCGGTGTTCTGGATCGTGAACGTGTGTGTGACCGCGCCGGTGACGATGTCGGCGTTGCCGAACTCGGTATCGTCGGCCACCGCGGGTGTCGTCGCATTGTTGACGATCGACACGCCGTTCCCCTGAACATCCATCTCCGGTGCCAGCACGCCGGTCCCTTGAATGTCGAAGATGTATGAGTTCTCATCCGAATCGTCGTTGGCGATGGCGAGGGTGGCGGTCTTCAGGCCGGTCGTGTTAGGATCGAACGTCACATCGAACGTCGTCGTTCCTCCACCGGCTGCGACGGGGGTCGTCGGAACGGCGCTGACCGTGAACTCGCCGGTAAGATCCCCCGTGATGTCAACGAGCGGCGCCCCACTCAGGTTGAGGGCGCCCAAGCCGGTATTCTCGATCGTGAACGTGTGTGTGACCGTGCCGGTGTTGATTTCGGCGTTGCCGAACTCGGTATCGTCGGCCACCGACGGCGCGATGTCCCCGTTGACGATCGACACGCCGTTTCCTTGTACGTCGATCTCGGGCTCGACGCCAACTGCGAGCAGTGCCCCGCTCATCGCAACCACAAGAAGAGGCAGCATCCATAGTGCGTGCACCATTGGATAGCCTGCCGTCCGGCCCGGTGGCCGTTTCGCTTGTCCCTTGCTGTAATCCGGCTTCACGATACCACCCGCTAGGCGATCTTGCCGTTGCGTGTCCGTGAAGTCAAGGCATCCTGTTCTCCGGTTCAACACAGCGTAGCGGATAGAAAACACTACTCTCACGCGTTGGTAGACTGCCCGCTGTAGCCACTCCAGGGCGATCGGCGAAGAACGCAACGACCGAGAGTCTCCACCGGAGGCTCCTCAACGAGTGCCTGAACGTTCATTGATTCGAGGGTCTGGCCGAAGCCAGGGGGCTCATCGTGCGATGGCGGATTGACTCCAACGAAAGACGGCCACACTCTCGTTTGGCGGACCGGGCGTCGGGAGCTCTCGTTGACTGGCCGCTGGGAATTGGTGCAAGCCCGTGAGGCCCAAGGAAAGACCACTCATATCACTTGTGATGGAGACTTGCCGGCAGAGTCTATGTGATCTAGAGTGACGCCAGGGGGTGGGCGGAGCAGCGGAGGAAGGTTAGAGACGAGAGGGACAACCGAAGAGGGCGATCGAGCGCTATTGGCAAGGAGGAATGGGTGAGCGATAGGTGGTTGAGATGCGTGTCGGGGATCGTGGCGCTCCTTATGTTGGCTGCACTGACCGTGTGGGCCGGCACATCAGAGATGTTCTTCACGAGCGACGAGGCCGGAGAGAACAGGATCACGCAGATCCAGGAGGGTGACAGCGTCTGGGTGGTTGTTCACGATCCGGATCAGAACACCGATCGCGGCGTCCGAGACAGAATCTGGGCGAACGTTGTGATCATGGATCCGCACACCGGCGCTTGCGTGAACTGGGACACCGGCGGGTACTACGGATCCGATGCGACCGTCGCAGGTGAACACTCGGATTTCCTTGAGGAGACGGATACCGACACGGGGCTCTTCGTGAGCTGTAGGAGCCTCAGAATCGGGGACCGGGAGAGCTACAGCGACTCGTCTGGGAACACGCACACGGGCGGCTCGGATTTCATCCACGGAGACTACGTCTACCTCGACGGCGAGCGCCTTCAGCTTGGTCTGGATGGTCGCTTCGAGAACATGGACACCATCGTGGGCCTGTACCAGGATCCGGATGACGAGACCGACGTGGCATTGACGATGGCAAAGATCCTGGACGCCCGGGCAACGATCTCCTGGGATCAAGATGTGTACGCGGATGGTGCTCGATCGGCAACGATAACCGTAACGGACGTCGATGAGAACCTGAGCCCCACCGAAGTCGAGTACGTGCCGGTGTTCATCCTGGTCAACCCCGGGTCATGGAACCCGGTTGCCGAAGGCAGTCCGGCCAACTTCAACGCGCTCCTCCGAGGGGGCGGTGTGGATCGTCGGGGGGTTCCAGTCGGTGAGCCGATCCGCTGGCACAACATCTACAGCAGCTCGAACCCGGATTCCGTCTACTACGTCCAGTACCCGACAGAAGGCAATGTGGTGGAGTTCGACACCAGTGCCCGTGACGGAATCACGCGCGTCGCGCACTACGCGCAGGAGACGGGCGCGGACACGGGAATCTTTCGACTGGCCTTGAACAACGTCGCAGGCGATCTCGGCTTCGTCAGCCTGCAGGCTCGTGATGTGCTGGCGGCCTACTACCTCGATCCCAATGACTTCGATGACTTCGCTCTGGCCACGGCCTACATCGAAGAACACGAGCACCCGGAAATCGCGCTCACGGACCACGATCGCGCCGGCCAGGAGGTGTACTGGATCGGGCGCGATCCCGTCTACGTAGAAGTCACCGATGCCGACGCGAACGAGAACTACTATCCCGAGCAGGTCGTGGTGGAGATCTGTAACCCCCACGGCGGAGGCGATAGCGAGTGGGTGATCCTTGACGAGAGTGGTGCAAACTCGTCTAGTGCCAACTCGCCAGTCTTCTCCACGTTTGCCGGGATGCAGCTGTTGCCGGTGTGGGACACGCTGGGTGTCGGTCTGGCCGACTCGCGGGGCGGATTCCAGCTTCAGCTGGACAACTGGAGAATCGAGGCGTTCAACGAGGACTCGATCTACGCACGCTACAACGGAGCCGTCTACGCTATGTCATCGCTGGCTGAGTTGGGAGACCTCGACACCGGCACGGCGTTCCCTCCGGTGATCGAACGGGTCCGCGCGGGCAATGCCGTTGCCTTTGACGTGGTGAAGATTCCGGACACGCAGGTCTTCGACGGCACGACGACGCAGATGTACTTCCTCGACCGTCGTGGCAACCGCGTCAGCGGGGACGTGAATAGCGACTGTGTGTTCGTCGAAGTGATCGATCCGGATCAGGACGAGGACCAGTACCGCCGCGAGAAGATTGCCGGCTTCTGGGGCGGCGGGCAGAACCTCCCGGTCGGCCCGCGAGCGCTCAACGAATTCAACTGCGGGACCGCGACGGAACTGGAACATCCGATCAACCGCTTGCTCGGCGACACGAACATCTTCAATGACGGTGATTCACCCAATGTGTACGTCCTGAATCCGCGCAACGGCCGCTGGGCGGCGTTCGACCTGCTGGAGACGGGCGTGGCGACCGGCGACTTCATCTCGGTCATCTGCATCGATTTGGCCATCTACGCCAACGACTGTATTCCGACGTTGAGTGCCGTGTCGGGAGACACGATCATCGCTGTCTATCAGGACCCCTCGAACCACAGCGACTCGGCATGGATCTCCGTCAAGTACCAGCCGGGCGGGAACTAGCGCCACGATGTGACCCCTCGGTGGCCGAATGTAGAACGCTCGGCTGGCCGAACCGGGAGGAGATTGGATGCTTGCTCGTTCATCCTGGGAAACGGCTGCGTGCGATGGTCGGACCGAGGGAGGCGTCTTGGGGTTCCCCGGCAGACAGTGTCCTTCGTCGGGGCGCGCACAGGGCGACCGTGCTCTTGGCGGTCGAACCTGGACTGCGCGCCCTCCATCCTTCTTCTTAAGGAGGATGCATTCGGAATGGCTCGGAGAACGCGATTTCATGTGGCGGTTGGGAATGTGATTCACACCCGTACGAAGAACCTCCGAGCGAAGGCTCATGGTGCGGTGACGTCTCGCGTGCCAGATCGAGATCTCGTGCCTGTTCGTTCGTCCCCGCCTGCGGGGAAAGCACCGCCATTGTCCTGACGTCCACAATGCGGGTTCTGCGTCATGGTGCTAAGAACGCGGGTAGTCCGAAGGATTGCGTGAGACATGTGT
>CAZMYM010000014.1:0-52664 GCA_964570515.1 uncultured Thermotogae bacterium
GGCATGCGTGAAACGTGAAACGGGCGGGAGCTTCTTGTGTGATCGGCATCACGTTCGCCCTCGGCGCGAACACGGTACTCGCTGCCTCAATGCGCGCAAGAAACCATACGATGCTCACCATGTCGCCTGTCTCCGCGGCATTGAATGGCTCCCGCTGTTCGACTAGAGTGGCAGGGATCGCAGGAAGAAGGAGGGGGATATCGATGAACAACACGCTCCTGATCATCTTGGCGGTCGCCTTGGTGGCGGCCGGGGTCGTGGCTTGGGTGCTGTTGTCGCCACGTGATGGGGTGCCTGAGGCTCTTGAAACGACGGATCCGGACCACGTTTACGTCGAGCCGGTGACGGTGGAGCCGGAGCCTGCTACATCAGAGGCCGTCGTACCGGAGCTGCCCGCACCCGAGGAGACGACCCCGATCCGGCCTTCGCCGCTGTGGGCCGTCGACGGGGTTATCGATCTCGGTGAGTACGGCCACTCGACGGTCGTGATCGATGTCATGGTGCACTGGATGAACGATGGCCACTCGCTACGCGTGGGCCTGGAGAGTCCGGGGACGGGGTACGTGGCGATCGGGTTCGACCCGGTGAGCCGCATGGAAGGCGCAAACTACATCATCGGCTACGTCCAGGAAGGCGAGGTCTTCGTGCGCGACGACTTCGGCACGGGACCGACCGACCACGCTCCGGACACAGAGCGAGGTGGGCAGGACGATATTATGTCCTCCGCCGGATCTGAGTGGGCCGATCACACGGTGCTTGAGTTCATGATTCCACTCGACTCTGGCGACGATCTGGACAAGCCTCTGCGTCCAGGAGGAGCCTACGCGATCGTCGTCTCGTACCACGACTTGCAGGACGGTTTCGCTACGCGTCACAGCCGGAGAGGGTCGGGCGAGATCCGGCTCGATCCGGTGCCCTAGCCGGTCCGGGAGGTTCGAACGCGTCGTGCCGAAGCATTCGCGCCCACGGTCTTTGCTTCGTCGAGCATTGAGGGAGGCCGCATGAGGAGTGACGTCACCTTCAGCTTGGTCAGTTTCCTGTTCGGGCTGTTCGCGATTCCGACCCTGGTTTTCGCTGGAGGCTCGCTCATCTTGGCAGGGTTGATGGCGGTCGTCGCGATCGGAGCAGGGATGCTCGGAATGCGGACGGACATCCGTGCGATTCGAGCGCTGGCGATCGCGGGCTTTGCGATGGGTGTCGCGGCGTTGTGGTATACGATCACTGGGTGGGCCGTCAGCCTGGATATCGCGGCGGCAATCGGGTCGCTCTTCTAGTTCGATGCGGGTCATCGAGCGGCTTCATCATCTCGCGCATCGGCGGCAGACCGAGCGAAGGGCAACGCCCACGAACTCCGTACCGGCGGAGCACGTCCGCAGAACTGCTACGGCATGAAACGGAGCAGCCCGGAGATCGAGGGCAAGACCAGGAGGTTATCGCCCACTCTGCCGATCGGATGTTGCAGCAGCGTCGTGTCGACGATGACGGGCTGAAGGGTCAATTGGGCCTGGAATGCTGCATCATCGGCGAGATCCACCTCGCCCGCCGCTGACAGGCTCGGCAGCTCGGCAAGTGGGATGATCCGCCACTCGTCAAGCCTGTACGCCGCCGTCAGCAACGGAAACGACAGACTGAACTCACCTCGAAAGATCGGCCCCAGCCGGTATTCAGTCGTCGCGTGGGCGAATGCTTCGAGGAGCGGCTTCAGAAGCGTCTGCCCCTCGCCCAGCGGCCACAGGATCGTGATACCCGTGCCGGCGGTGAGACGATCGGTCAAGCGGCCGTAGTAGAGCGCCGTCATCCCGAGACTCGTCAGCTGAGAGTCCGTCACCGCGTGAAGCTCGAATCGGTTCGATCCGTCGAGCGTGACGCCGACGCCGAGAGAGAGTGACATGTCCCAAAGACGGGCTTCTTCAGTGGCCTCGACGGAAGGTATGAGGTGGACACCGATGGAGATGGGGCCGACCTCGACTCCTTTCGCTGTCGCGCCCAGAATTGCTGTGGCCACGGCCGCAACGAGGAATGCTCGTTTCATGATTCTCCTTCGAACCCTGTTGGTTGTCTGCACCTGTACGTATTCCGCGGCCAATCCGGCGCGCGCTCCCTCTCCTACCCTGCCTTCAGCTGAGGGCAGGGGCCAGTCCATCTGTCCACCCGAAACACGCTAACAGCTGTCCGGTGAACTAGGATCCCGATTCACTTCGCCGCCATTGATTGGCCGTTGTTCGTCGCCGTCTCGCTCTGCTGCGCGGCGATCCTCTCCTTCCTGGGCATCCTGCTTGGCGGCATCACGCTGATTACGGCCCGGCACAGCGTCTACATCGGCGAGGCCGTCGCCGGAGCGCTTCACCTCCTGTACGGCGTTGTCTTCCCGCTTGATGTGCTCCCGGTCTGGCTGTGGTGGATCGGCCAGGCGATCCCGCTGACGTACTGGCTGGAGGCAATCCGTCGGTCGTTGATCGGAATCGGTTCAAGTCGTGCGCTCGATGGGCTGTCGAACGGAGCCCTTCTCGCGGTTGTGGCAGGGTCGTCGATCGCCCTTGCCTTCCTCGCTTTCTACGTTTGCGGGCTTGCGGAGCGTCGCGCCCGAGACCGGGGGTTGATCGGCCTGCAGACGATGTACTAGCCCGGATCAAGCGGACACTGAATGCCAGCGCCTGTTCGACAGGCAGCATCCTTCGCGTAAGATGAGGCCGATCGAAGATGGACAATACGTTCGCATTCATCGCACTTGCCGCCGTGGCGATCGGCATCGCCTGGTACTTCTCCTCGGCACGACGGAAGAAGCTCCGTGCGTGGGCCGAGTCGAACGGGCTCCGCTTCGATCCAAAGGCCGACAGGTCGTTCGACGATCGATATCCGGCCTTCAACTGCCTCCGCGTTGGGCATACTCGGCGAGCCTACAATGTGTCGGAAGGATCCCGGAGCGGCCGCGCGCTTGTCGCGTTCGACTACCGGTACGTGATCGGGCACGGGAAACAACGGCACGTCCACAACTTCTCCGCGATCGTCCTCGGCAGCGCCGTCCCTCTCAAGCCCCTTCGGATCCGATCGGAGAACGTCTTCGACAAAGTCGGCGAGTTCTTCGGCGCGGATGACATCGACTTCGAATCGGCCGAGTTCAGCCGCGCGTTTCACGTGAAGAGTTCGGACAAGCGTTGGGCGTATGATGTGCTTCATCAGCGAACGATCGAGTTTCTGTTGTCGATGCCACGGTTCTCGATGCAGTTCGGCGGGCAGGAGATGATCGTTTGGCGGAGTCGACGGTTTCGTCCGGAGGTGTTCGACCAAGCGATTGCCGTTGCCGAGGGAATCCTCGATCGGCTTCCTGGCTACGTACTTCGCGAAGGAGGAGGAACATGATCGTACTGTACGTCGTTCTAGGTGTCGTAGGACTCGCCCTGCTGTTCGGGATGGGGACCTACAATGCGCTCATCCGGCTGCGCCAGCACGTGCGCGAGAGCTGGTCGGCCATAGCTACCGAGCTGAAGCGGCGCTACGACCTGATCCCGAACGTGGTGGAGACGGTCAAGGGGTACGCGGGACATGAACGGGAGACGCTCGACGCCGTCATCCAGGCGCGAACGCGCGCTGTGGCGTCGACCGGATCGCCCGGTCAGCAGGCGGCCGACGAGATTCCGCTCGTTCAGGCTCTCGGACGCCTGTTTGCCGTCGCTGAGGCGTATCCGGACTTGAAGGCGAACGAGAACTTCCTCGGGCTCCAGCGGGAGCTGCAGAATACCGAGGACAGGATCCAGGCTGCGAGAAGGTTCTACAACGCCAACGTGCGCGAGCTGAACACGCGGATCGAGGTCTTGCCGTCGAACCTGATCGCTTCGACCTTCGGGTTCCAGAAAGAGGAGTTCTTCGAGATCGAAGAGGCTGCTCGCGAAACCCCCAAGGTGGACTTCACGAGCTAGAGCCGAGCGTGCGTGCGGCTTGTTCGTGCCACCGGGGCATCCGCGCGAGTGCCCGCGACTAGTACGCGGACTCGAAGATTGGGCCGTCCACGTCGGCGTTGTTGTCGTAGCCACGGCGTTCCCAGAACCCCCGGTATTCCGGGTCATCCGAAAGCTCGATGCGTGTCAGCCAGCGGATCCACTTGTAGCCCCACTTCTCTTCAGCGACGAGTAGGAACGGGAAGCCGCGTGCTGGAGGGAGCGTGATGCCGTTGATTCGATCGGCAATGATGAGGTTCCGGTCGAGGATGAGGTCGAGTGGCAGCGATGTCGTGTAACCATCCACGGCGTGGAAAACGACCATGTTCGGCTGGGGCGCTGGCTGGACGACGGACAGCAGCTCTGCAAGCGGGATCCCCTCCCAGAGCGCCTTGACCGACCATCCTTCAACGCACCGGAGCGTCACGAGCTTCTCGGCGCGTGGGAATCCAGCGAGATCAGGAAGGGTGAAGGACGCCGTCTGACTCACTAGACCGTCGACCCGCAGGAAGTACGCTTCCGGATCGATCGCCTGAATGCCGGCGATCGGATTCTCGCGGAAGTCGTCCACCGAGCCGAGTCGTTCTCCTTGATAGTCGGTGATCCCGACTTCCTGCGCGGGATCGTCTGTGGCGAAGACGTATGGGAAGACGACCAAGGCAGCCACGCCCAGGACGAGAGCGGCAATCGAGGCAGCGCGTTGGGATCGTCGTGTCATTTGGTGCTTTCCTTTTTCAATGGTGCTTGTCGCTTCAAGGTAGCCGCAGCCTGTGAGCCCCCTGTGAGTTCCGGATGGATGAGGCTTGAAGGTCTGGGGGACGGCTCCTTGCGATCGCGGCGCGCGGCCGACAGGCGCGGGAGAGTCTCAGTAGCCGGCGTCGACGTCGACGCGGTTCGGGACGGCCTCACCGCGGGCGGCGGCATTGAGCAGGCGCGCGAGGTGCTCGATCCGGAGCCGCTCCATCTCCGGCTGGTTGAACGCTCCTCCGCGATGTGGGCTGAGAACGGCGTTATCGAGCATGTGGAATGGGAACGCCGAGGGGAAGGTGGATGCACGCCGGTCGGCGGTGCGAGGGTAGTTGTACCAGGCGTCGAGGCCGGCTCCGATTCGTCCAGCCGAAAGCGCATCGAACAGCGCTTCCTCATCGACGATCGGCCCACGGGCGATGTTGACGAGAACCGACCTTGCGGGAAGGAGAGCGAGTTCACGGGCGCCGAGCAGGCCGCGCGTCGCCGGCGTCAACGGCAGTGCGATGAACAGTGCGTCGGCCGCTGGAAGAACCGCGTGAAGCGAATCTGTGCCGTGGACCTCGATGTCCACGTTGGTCTGCTGATCCAGTTTCGGATGCCTTCGGATAGCGAGGACCTTCATCCCGAATCCCCTGCAGGCTCGAGCGATCCGGAGGCCGACGGCGCCGAGTCCAAGCACGAGAGCGGTCTTGCCCTCGATGAGCAAGTCGCCGGTGTCGGCGTATCGAATGGACCAATCGCCGGTGCGAAGAGCACGGTCGGCCGGAATCAGCCGTTTTGCAGCCGCGAGGAACAGAGCGATTGCGAGTTCCGCGGCCGCAGCCGCGTTGTGGTGCAGGTTGTGGACGGCGACGTGCGGGAAGTCCAGCATCAACTCGCGTGTCGCCTCCGGAACCCCCGCAAACGGCACGATCAGCATCCGAAGGTTCGAACAGGCTTCCACACCCTCTCTGGAGGGGCGACCCGCTACGAGGATCTCCGTCTCACCTGGTGTGGATTGCGAATCGCTTTCACTGGTCAGCGTGACGCCCTCATCGAGGAGTTCGCGCAAGGCGTTTGCGCACGTGACGGAACTCAGATTGTGAACGGACAAGGGGTGATCGACCATGGTCCGAGTATACCGAGGCCTCAGCGAGGAAGCGTTTCGCCGCCGATCGTGTTCGAAGGAACTTGACGAGCCGGGCTCGCGATCGCACGGGAAGGCCGTTCCCTTAACATTCTTCCGGCGCTGTGGTAGGATGCACGAGAGCGATGGATGAAATCGGTGACAGCCCTCCGCCGATTACTCGAAACGATAGGCGAGGCCGACGGGTATGTACCGTACGGAAGGAGAGCGGACTCCGTGATTCGTGGATGCGCTGTCGCCTCCTTCTCGAAACTGCGGTAGAGGAGGAGATGGATCATGAAGACGGGAAGAGAGCTTAGAGGAGCGGTAGGGGTCGCTGTTGTGATCGGGGGGCTGTTGATCGGGCTGCTCGCCGCTGCAGATACGGTCGATCACCTGTTCTCGCTGATCTCGGAGTTCGATCCTGCGACGGCGGAGGGCCTGGTTTCGGCGATGTATCTGCTCGATGACGACTTGAGTGACGTAGCAGGTGATGTCGAGGCGCTGAGAGCTTCGTTCAAGGAGAACCCGAGGGAGTTCCTGCGTAACCAGGGCGTGAACCTTCCCGCCGATGAGTACAGCGTCACGGGTCTCGACATCGGCGCCCTCAGGGACCTTCCGAACGCCTTCCACGACTCGCCGCTTGCGGAGGGAATGACGGCACTCCCCTACACCATCTGCTGGCAGTCACACAACACGATCATCCTGCTGCAGCTCGCGGCGCGTGAGCCGATGCTCGACGAGTCGGGGAACGTGGTGCCCTACGCCACGGTCGCGGGGGACACTCCGGCCACTCAAGAGTATCTCCGCGCCGTTGTCAACACCCCCGATCTGCTGCTCCTCGGGATGCTGCGGATCCTTGTGCAGGTGACGCGGGATGACGGGTTGCGGGCGCAAGCCGTCGAGACGGGTCTGCGGTCGTTTGCTGGGAACGAGGACATGCTGTTCGAGACCGACCGCTTCGGACTGCAGATCATCAATCTGGATCCGGCGGACGGCCCGAAGCCGGAGCTGGGCGTGCACTTCTCGATTTCCGAGGGAAGCCAACCGAGTGCGCCGGAGGGTATCGGCTTCATCTTCATTCCCCGGGAAGGTGCGGCTTACGCTGTGGTGGTCAGTCATACGTTCTAGATGGACGCGGCCGGCAAGGATGCTTGCAGCCGGCCGGGGGCGGGGTTAGGAGGCAGGATGCGCGGCTACGGAAGCCTTGTGACAGGCAGGGCCCACGGGTTCGCCGCAGTGGCGGTCACACTGTTGCTGCTGGCTTTGTTCGGAGGAGCGGCCATCGCGGCCGACGTGGCCGTTATGCGAATTGAGTACAAGGTCAACGGTGGACTGGGCCAACGAGTTGCTACGCAAGACGACCGCGTGGACGTCGTCACATACGTGAAGAACCTCGGGACCGAGCCCGTCAGCGGTGTCCAGGTCAGCTACGTGTACGTGAACCAAGTGACGGGGTTCAAGTGGGATGTTCCAGGCACGTACGCGTTGACTCAGATCGCTCCCGGGAGGACGGAGCAGTCGACGGTCTACAGCTGGCGGCCGATCGGGGTCGATGCGGGCCGCTACAACTTCGAGGCGACGGTGACCGTCAACGGAAGCGCCGACGACGTGCCCTGCAACAGCGTGTTCCCGAGAGGAAAGGGCGACTGCGCTGACGTCGATGGGGAGGGGGACCCCGCTTCGATTGCCATTCTCACGAGCACGGAGAACAAGCGGCTCGTTCAAGCCCTGTTCAATGACCCCGATCCGCAGAACAACGTCAGGCTGCCCATAGGGTGCATCGTCAGCTTCGCATCCAGCGGCCTGTCGAGCCAATACATCGTCCCCTTGGCCAACGTCGGCACCGAGGTCCTTCCGGATACGGTGACCGGTCACGAGAGGCGCGGGTACATGGGATACACGTGGTCGGGGCAGTGGGACGAACGGGAGGATCTCTTGGCCGCGGTTCTCTTGGACACGGCGGAGCTCGGGACCGACGATGACAGCTTTGTCGACGGCCTGGGGGCGCGGTACAGCCTGGCA
Organism: uncultured Thermotogae bacterium; assembly: GCA_964570515.1. GTDB lineage: Bacteria > Bipolaricaulota > Bipolaricaulia > UBA7950 > UBA9294 > CAZMYM01. The sequence goes on from CAZMYM010000014.1 coordinate 7,816, forward strand.
TTCCAGCTTGACTTCGGATTCCTGTCCGACGAGCTTGCCGCAGACGCGAATCTTGCCGATCCGGTCAAGGTCAGCATCCAAGTCAAGCTCTTTGACGAGGACGCGATCAACAAGGACTACAACCAGTTCACCATTCCGAAGGACGCGGGCAGTACACTCGACGTGTACACGCCCGTGATCAAGTGGCTTTTCCCCGGCTGCGAGACAGGCGGCTCGGACCAACCCCTCGGGGTGGCGCCCGGCCTTCGAACCGGCCAGTTCGAGCCCCGCGTGTACGTTCCCGTATTAGCCGGCGATGGGGGCTATGATCTCCTGGTTTCGCAGGTGACGTCTAAGGGGCTTGAGATTCTCTGGCGGATCGAGGATCTTCCCGATCGCGTAGTGGGCTTTGCCGTCGACCGTGCCGGGGACTCCATCTACCTCAGCTGTGCAGACGGTTCCGTTATGGCGGTTCAGGACGAGATCTTCCTGGGGTTCGACTATGATCCGGTGACGCTCTGGATTCAGTCGATCGGGCAGCCCGTGTCGCGCCCTGAGATCGTAGGCAGCGGCGACAAGGAGGCCATCGCGGTCGCCTCGGATGCAGGACTGCATCTTGCCCTGACGGACTCAGGCGGATCCTTCGAGACCGTCCAGATCGCGAGTCCGACCGGCGAGGCGATCACGATCTCCGGTGCGCCGCTTGCCGTCGGCCGTTACGCCTACTTCGCCGCCGGCGAGTGGATTGGGCGAGTCGACGTGGAGGCCGACGAGGTGAGCGGGAGCCTCAAGCTTCTCCCGGTGGAGACGATCACGACCGACTTGACGAGAAGCGGAGACAACGCGTATGTCTTCTTCGGGACAGCGTCAGGCCGGCTCTATGCCCTTTCCGTGTCGGAACCGATGGTCAGTCTCGCCCGGATCGGCCGAAGCATGCTGCTCCAGCAGGCCGGCGCTGCACGCGTCACGTCTGTCGATGTCATCACATCAGACAAAGGGAAGGCTTGGCTGTACGCCAGCACGTTCGACGGGGGGATCTACCGCACCCTGTTCGATCTCGAGGACGGCGAGTTCGACGGCAACGAGCCGGTGTCGTTGTTTACCGACGTGAGGGACTCGGCTGAGCTTCCCAGCGGAGGCCTGGCGGGCGTCTCGATCTCACGCGACTCGGGAATCGAGGACTTCGAGAAGAGGCCTGTCCTCTCGATCGGCTTGGACGGTGAGCTTCTCGCCTACGACGGGAAACTCGAAGAGCGACTGGAGTGCAACCTGTGGGGCGAAGAGGATCGAAAGCGGCGACGGCCGTTCCGATTCGACATCAAGGCGCCGCTGTCGAGTTGGACAGCGTGGGAGGCGTCGAATACGAGCTACCTTGTGTTGACGTCGGAGGAGACGGGACAGCTGTACGGACTGGACCTCGGCTTCATCGAGGGGCCCTAAGTGCGTCGTGGCGAGACGGGTTGCAGATTCCAGAGGGCGCAAGAGGTGCTGCGGAAAGAGTGCGCAACGCGGAGGGTAGTCACAGGACGTGCTCCGCGGAGCGCGTGCATGGTTAGGCCATAAGGGGGCGTGATGGGGAGAAGGGCTGGAAGGCGTAGCGCACGGATCGGCTTCGCGATGGTCGCGTTTCTCATCCTGCCCGCGCTCGGCGCGTTGGCTCTGCCGGATCTTCAGATTGCGAACCCGACGCTGGTTCCGGAAATCGTCGAACAAGGTGAGATCACGTTCATCCGTGCAAGCGTTTCCTCCTCCGGGTTTGCGGGCGGAGACGCAGTCATCGTTCGGATTGCCCTGCGCCGCGTGGACCTACAAGAGGAGTGCTGCTACTCCGAGCGCGCACTCACATCTCAGCAGGTTCGATCCGGCTACTTGCTCGAGGAGCCGATCGACACATCTTCTCGCGAGCCGGGCACCTACGCCATCACGATCTCGGTGGATCCCGCGGGACTCGTCGCCGAAGAGGATGAGACGAACAACCAGGCGATCCTCTTCCTGCAAGTGCTGGCACTGAAGTCGGAGTTGCATCCACAGCAGCTGATCTCGGAGCCGGCGTCGCCCGTGGATCGCGGCCAGGCGGTCGCGATTGCGACGGAGATAGAGAACAGCGGCCACCGTGAGGCCGGAGGCTTCTCTGTTGTGTTCTCTCTTTTCCCGGCATTCGCGGCTTCGTCGGGATCGAGCGTTCCCACACTGCAGTTCTCTCCCGCAACGTCCGAAGGCAACCTCGACGCTGCGACCGTCGACGATCCGTCCGGACTGGACTTCGAAACCTGGTTCGAGGAGGTGGGACGGTCCCTCGGAGAGGATGCGTGGATCCCATTCTGGTCTGCGAACGTGTCCGGGCTGGATCTGGATGACGACATCAAGCTGGCCAGTGTGTTGCCGACGGGGCAAGGCCTTCGAGACCTGCTCGTACCTGCATACCTTATGAGTGATGAGATGGCTCTGCTCCAGGACGGGACGACCGTCTACGCGATCCGAGTTGTGGTCGATCCGCCGCAGAGCGGCGACGGGGATGATCTCAGCGACCCCGCAGGGAGCGTGGTCGAAGAAGACGAGAGCAACAACATGCTCGTCGGAGCCTTGACTGTCCGTCCCTCGACGCTTGCGCTACCCGAGCTACACCTCACGAATCTGTATCTCGAGGGCCCGCTTCCGTTGGAGTCGGGCGATCGACAAGACATAACGGTCGTCGTGGTCAACACCGGCGGATCTCCGGCGCCGGTCGGTGAGGGCACTCCGGCGCCGGTCGTCGAGATTGAGGTGCTCTATCGCCGTGCTGGCGTGGGCAGCAATCAGTGGCAGTCCCTCGGCACGGAGACCATCGCCACGACCGGCGATCGTCTCGGGATCGAAGAGGGCAACAACACAGTGGAGGACAACAACCTCGAAATCAGCGTGACTGGGATTCCACTTGATCCCGGGAGCTACGAGCTCAAGGCGGTCGTCGATCCGGCAAACCAGGTCGAAGAGCAGAATGAGGACAACAACGAGCTGACGATCAGCTTCTCGGTCGAGGGGGGCGAACTGCATCCCATCGGGATCCTGGTCGCCTCCGACGAGCTCCGCCAGGGCGGGGCGTTCTCCCTCTCGACGCCCATTCGCAACACGGGGAAGCTTGCCCTCACCAGTTTCGTGGTTGGGTTCTTTCTCGACGACGTCCGATTCGACACGTTCTACTACTACGAATCTGCAAGCGGCAACAGAGATGGCGGAGTCGAAGAGGACGAGATCGCCTGGGCGCAGGGGGTGCTCGACACGGAAGGTGTTCCGCCCGGCGAATACGAGTTGCGGGTCGTCGTCGACCCCGACAACGCAATTCCCGAAATGGATGAAGAGAACAACGAGATTGCGCGAACCGTGAAGATCCTTCCGCGCGAAGCACGGAAGCCGGAGCTAGTGCCTGTGTCACTCACTCTGGAACCCAACTCGCCGCTGACGGAGCTGAGCGATGCCGGCGTCGAAGTCGAGATCCTGAACCGAGGGACACTCGACGCCTCCGGATTCGTGGTGGCACTCGAGTTACAGGCTACGGGCGCGGCGGGCGGCTCGTGGACGCGCGTTGCCGGGGTGGACGGTGCAGAGGGCGTCCTCGTGCCGGCTCTCTCGCGCGGCGGGCGGACGATTCTCGCCTTCAGTCTGCGGGCGGCGAACCTTCCGGAGATCGGCCCGTATCAACTTCGTGCGGTCGTCGACGCCTTTGATCAAATCGCGGAACTCGACGAGGAGAACAACACGCTGTCGATCGGTCTCCGGGTCGGTCCCCCTGAAGCCGAGTTTGTGCCGCCCTCACCCTACGCGAATCTTGTCTTCAAGGCGTTGACCGTCGCTCCGACGCAGAATCTGGACGCGCGCGAGGAGATCACGGTTCAAGAGGCGATCGTCTGGAACGCGGGGCAGGAGGCATCCGGTGCGTTTGACGTTTCGCTCTGCTGGAGGGATGCAAGTGGGTTGTGCGTTCCGGTGAGCGATCCGATCCGCATCTTGGGGCTAGACGCGGAGACGGAGATCGAGTTGGCAGCACAGCTCCCCGCGATAGAAGCCTCTGTGATCCCCGGCAGCTACCAGATTGTGGGAATCGTCGACGCCACAGACGAGGTGGATGAGCACGGGCGGGAGCAGGACAACTCGGCGATTGCCTACGTGCAGGTCACCGGGATGGTGAAACCGGACCTCACGATCGACGGGATCTGGTTCTCGAGCGAGTCTCCGATCGAAGTGGGAGAAAAAAGGACGGCCTTTGCCCGCGTACGCAATCGGAGTGGCGACGTGGGCGCGAGCGCCTTCAAGGTGCGCTTCGAGCAGATTGAAGGCGGTCCGATACACGATGTGGTGGTCGAGCGGCTCGGACCGAACGGGACCCTGGACCTTCCATTCAGTCTCTCAACATCGTTTGCCGGGGAGTTCGCTCTACGCGTGACGGTCGATGTGGAGAACGCCGTCACAGAGACCGACGACGACGATCTGTCGAATAACAACTCGATGGATGCGACGTTCACCGTTGCCGAGGTGGAGCCCGTCTCGGTTGCCGAAGCGGCAAACCTCGGTGGGAGCGTCCGGCATCTTGTGGTCGATCCAGCGGCGGACGTGCTGTTCGCGGCCTCGGCGGGAGGGCGAATCGTCGCATTCCGCCACGCGGATGCGACGGACGTTGTCTTCGACGTCACGCTGGGCGATGGGGTCGTGGGCCTTGCGTTCGTGGACGGTGTTGCGCTCTACATCGGCACGGAGAGCGGGAGCCTTCACGTGCTGAATCCCATGACCGGAGTGGAACAGGACGAGATCGTCCTGCCTGCCGCTCGCTCGATCACGTGGCTGGAAGCAGGAGCGAACGGGACCCTCTATGTGGGGACGACGAAGGGGATCATGTCCCTCGATGCGATGGGTAGCCTGACGACCGCGGTGGTTCCGAGTGAGGTCGTGTCGAGCCTCGAGATCGACGCATCCGATGGATTCGTGCACGCTGTGACGGACGCATCCGTCTACACGTTGGATCCGCAGCTCGTTTTCCAGTGCCAACTGACTGATCTGCCGGGCACGCTGTCCGCTGTTGCGGTCGGTCCCGGCGCGGTCTACGTCGGGACGCAAGGCGGTGTTCTGTTCGCCTACTCTCGTTGCGGGGCGGGGGCGTCTTGGAGGTGGCGGTACCCGCGTGACGTCCCTCTTGGAAGCGCGGTGACGGCGGTCGTCGTAGATCCAGGTGACTTCGATCCGATCTACATTGCGACGGCGGACGGTCGGTTGATCGCACTCGATGCGTTCGGGTCGGAGTTGTGGGTGCACACGGCGACATCGGGGCTGCCGGCAGAACCGGTCTGGGACGGTCGGACGGGACGAGTCTTCTTTGTGGACGGCGACGGAACGCCCTACGTCTTAAGTGCTAGCGGTTCGGAGGCGGTGACGATCGATGCGGCGGTGTCCGCCGGCGTATCCGTTTCGTCCCCGCTTGCGATCGATGAGTACATAGCGGGCTTGGGAAGCGATGCACGACTCGTGCGAGTGTACTACTATGGTGCGGATGACGGGGTTGTCTACGTGATTCGGACGGACCGGTAAGGAGGACACGATAACCATGGATCGGAGGGAGGCGCGGAGGATGAAGAAAGCGATTGCGGTCGTGAGCTTGGTGCTGATGGCCGGCTTGGCATTCAGCCTTGTCGGCCTGGCGCAGCATGGGCTCGCGGAGCTTCACGTTCAGAAGATCGTCCTCGAGCCGCCCTCTTCTGTCACGCGGGGCGAGGATGTGCAAGTCTATGCCCGGATCACGAATACAGGCTCGCGGAATGCGGACAGCTTCTCGGTCGGGCTCTTCTACCGCCCGTCGCGAGAAGGGGAGTCCTGGATTCTCCTCGGGACACGCCAGGAGGCGAATCTCGGACCCAGTCAGCAGGAGTTCCTGGAAGTGACGTTCGGATTTCCGACGACCGACATGGAACTGGGTGCCTACGAGATCAAGGTTGTGGCCGACGTCTCCAACCAGATCCCGGAGGTTGACGAGCTCAACAACGAACTCGCGACGACGATGGTGATCGTGACATCGACACTCGGTCATCCGGAGCTTCAGCCGGTCGGCCTTTCGTTCGAGCAGATCGGATCGAGCGAGATGGACCCGTGGCGGATGAACCTGACGGTGGAGAATACGGGTGAGTACCTTCTCAGTTCGTTCGATGTTCGTTTCCTCGTGAACGGGGAGCCGCTGGCGATCCCGATCGATCCGGCCACACCGTTCATTCCCGACACGGGTGCAACGACGACTGTCATCGGCACGCTCGATCCGCACAGCTTGGGCCTCGACCCAGGCACGTACCTGATCACAGCGATCATCGACAGCGCAGAGAAGATTGCGGAGCAGGACGAGGGGAACAACAGCATCAGCGTCTCCCTTACGATTCAAACACTCGAGCTCCATCCGGAGAGTCTGCGGTTCGATCGCTCGATCGTCAGGATGGACGAGGAAGTACGGTTAACATCGGAGATTGCGAACACGGGGAACGGACTTGCCAAGAACGTGCAGGTCGACTATTACGTCGGCCATCTCCGGTTTGCGACGACGGAGATCGCCCAGCTCGGCTCCGTTCCCGTGGAGGTCTCGGTGACTCTGGATGGCGAACGATTCGGTCTGACGGACGCGCCCAAGGTCTACGAGATCAGAGTCGTCGTCGACCCCGACAATGCTATGTCCGAGTCGGACGAGGCCAACAACGAGCTGATGCGTACCCTGACGATTCTCCCACCGCAAGTGAAGGTGCCGGAACTCCATCCGGAGAGCCTGGAGCTGACGCCGGCTTCGCCGGCGGAGCTCGGACGAGCGGACGCCGTGACGGTTACGTCGGTTATCAAGAACACAGGCCGCGCCGACGCGGAGTCGTTCGATATGGGGTTCTACTATCGCGTCAAGGGTGGCAGACGGTGGGAGTCGTTCCCGTGCAGCGACAACGTGAGTTGCGGCGGATTGTCGTTGGCGGCGGGGGCGCAGGCAACGCTGGTCGGCGTCTTGCCGGTCCTTGTGCTTCCTCCTGGGATCTACGAGATTCGAGTGGCCGCCGACTCGACGAATCTGATCGACGAGCTTGACGAGGCGAACAACGAACTCGTTACCACGTTGACGCTCGTTGCCTCGCGACTTCCGGATCTGATCGTGGAGATAGACTCGATCGAACCTGGGATCGCGCTGCAGCACGGGCAGACGGCGCGCCTTTCTGCGACCATCAGCAATATCGGAGAACTGCCGTCCGCGGCAACGACCGTGCGATTCTCGTACTGCAAGCTCGTCGAGGTGGGCACGGCCGCGCAACAGCAAGCTACGTGTTCCGATGGATACAAGACGACCGCCGTGCTTCCGGAAGCCGAGGTCGCGATTCCTCAACTCGGGATCGGTCAGGCGACGATGGTTCAGGTCAATGTGGAGACGGGGTTCCTCGGGTCGGGCCAGCACGGAATCCGAGCGGAAGTGGACCCGCGCAATCAAGTTGAAGAACGAAACGAGCTGAACAACATCGGCGCGCGAACACTGACGGTCCAGGGACCAGATCTCGTGGTCCTGCCAGGGAGCTTCGTCGCTGATCCCGGAGGCACGGTCAACCAGGAGCAGGTCGGCGAGATCGGCTTCAGGCTCACGGTGGCGAATGCTGGCCCGCTGGCGGCCGGGGAGTTCAGTGTGGCGTTCGAGCTTCTCAGGCTGGAGGACGGCATCTTCGAGAGCGTTCGCGGTCAGACGTGCGGTGATGTCGGCTTCGATTGCGCTGATCCGCCGTACTTCGGAGTCGTCACGCTCCCCGGAATCGGTGCTGGCGCTCTGCTTCCCGTTGCGTGCACGCTCGATCTCACTGCGGGCGGCCTTGAGCCCGGTCAGTATGTGGCCCGTGTGAATGTTGACTGTGTCGGGGACTTCGACCAGGATGGGATTTGCGACGGGCGAGTGTCCGAGCACATCGAGATCAACAACTCGGCCGAGCTGCTGTTGACAATCGTTGGAGGGTCGACCGCCGATGGTGCGAGCGGGGACTTCGACCTCTCGGTCTCATCCGCGAACGGGCGCTCGAATCCGGGCCGGGTTCTCGCGTACGGCGCTATCAAGAACGTCGGTGTGAGTACGTCGGGGACGTTCGCGGTCACGATCGAGGCGGTGCTTCCGTCGGGGCAGGTGCTCAGGCACGGCGTGGTCGGTCTGGGTCCTTTGGCCGCTGGGGAGCAGATTTCCGTGGACAGGAATTTCCTTGAGGGCATCGACTTCAGCGGCTTGCTTGCCGTGGGAGACAGGGTGGATGTAGCGATCCGGATCCTCACGAATGACGGGAATCCGGACAACAACGTCGCAACAAGGAGGCTGACCGTCGGCGACTGACCTCGCCACTCGAGCGCTCGATCGCGGTCTGAAGGCGCTTTCGCCGCAGGTCGCGAGCGTGAAGGGTCAGCTTCAGGCTTCGGCGCGGGTCACTGTTGTGGCTCGCGTCTCTTTCTGTGGGCTCTTGGAGCATCAGTGCACCTAGGCTCAGACGCAGAGACGCCCGGTTGAGGTACGCCGAACAAGGGAATAGGAGGGCTGTTCCCCGCCTCTCGACGCGGGGATCTTCGTGGCGGTGTTCCGCTCATCGACGTTGTCGTGTAGGATTAGCCTGTGGCACGGACATCGGGGTTGGGAGATACAGTGGTGACGTTGCGGCGGGGAGCGATTCGTCTGTGGGTATTGTTTGCCTTGCTTCCGTTCCTTCTCTCTGGGTGCCGGTCGAATCAAGGCCCGGCAGAGTTCCTCTTTCGCGAGGCTGCGGTCGAGAGCGTCGATGTGTCGCTGACCGATGCTCGTTCGGTGGGTGCGAACGCGGTCATCCGGGGAACGGTTCCCGAAGCCTGCACGAAGCTCGATGAAATCAGGCAGGAGTACATCGACAGCACGAGCACCTTCGTGTTGACCCTCACGACACGCCGCCCTCTGGAAGAGCCGTGCCTCCAAGTGGTGACTCCGTTTGAGGCGACGGTCCCTCTTGCGATTGAGAGACTCCCAGACGGTATCTACACGGTGGTCGCAAACGGCGTGACAACGACGTTCAGGTTGGACGTCGACGTCCTGGTGCCGATCAAGTGAGCACAGACGGTACTGGGGAGGCGTCCGTCGTGAGAGACAAGTGCGTGATGGAGGTTGACTCCTCACTGGCGCCGACGCCGGCGCATGCGGCCGTGGTCTGGGCAGAGGACGTCGAGCCTCCCTGCCCGACGGATGTGCCCCCCCCCTTCCTTGTTGAGCTTCTGAGGCGAGCCGAGGCATCGGGGGAGGCATTCATTCCGCAAGACGTTCGCGCTCGGGTCCGCAGGATGCTTCGGTTCGGCAAGTACCATGCTAGCGGCCGAGGGAAGCCGGCGAGCGAGTTCCTGTTGCACGCTGCCATCAGCGGAGTGTTCCCTCTGATCAACGGTCCTGTCGACGTCAACAACGCCATCAGCCTCGAATCAGGGTTCCCGGGGTCGCTTTTCGATGCTGCCATCTCGGGTCCCAGGTTGCTCCTTAGGCGTGGCCGCGCGGGTGAATCCTACGCCTTCAACGCCTCCGGACAGACCATCGACCTAGAAGACCTCCTTCTCGTGTGCCGGGAGTCGGACTCGTGTTGGGAGCCGTGCGGGAATCCTGTAAAGGATTCGATGGTGACGAAGATTCGCGAGACTACGGAGGCGATCCTCGCGGTCCTTTACGTACCGGCGGACGAGCCGCCGGAGACGATCGAGCGGTGGGCGTCTCGATACGCCGGGCTGTTGAAATCCCACTGCGGGGCACAAAGGTCGGGATTCGATCTCGTCACAGGTAGCGTCTAGCTTGATTCCGAGGTGCCCAGAGCTGCGACGACGCCGATGACGTTGAAGAAGGAATCCGCGTACCAGGGAAGCGCCGGAGGAGTCCCGGCTCTCTTCGCCGCCTCGATATTCTCGCCGTGCGAATGGAGAAGCGAGTGGATGAACGGCGTGCGAAGCGCTATGAGCGGATCTACGTGCAGCTACAGCGGTTGATCGAGGGCAAGTCGCCGGACCTTGTCGCCGCCATGGCGACGATCTGCGCCGTGCTCCACGCCAAGATGCCCCATCATTTCTGGACCGGCTTCTACTTCGTCGGAGACGGCCGCTTGCGCGTCGGGCCGTATCAGGGACCGGTTGCCTGTCAGATCCTGGAAGATGAGGGCGTCTGCGCTCATGCTGCGCGTACGGGAGCGCCGGTGGTCGTGCCGGATGTCGAGAAGTTTCCGGGACACATCGCTTGCGACAGCAGGTCGAGAAGCGAGATCGCTATCCCAGTGGCGAGGGGTAGGAAGGTTGTCGCTGTCTTCGATGTCGACTCCGACGAGCCGAACCAGTTCGGTGATCAGGACATCGCGCCTCTCACGAGGATTCTCTCCTTGCTCGATGCGTTCCTCTAGGCGCCTACGCACGCGTATTGCGTAATCAGACGGTAGATCGCCTCGGTTCCGAACTCGATGGCCTCGATCGGGATGCGCTCGTCCGCCCCGTGAATGGTCGAGAAGAAGTCGAAGTCTGGTGGCAGCTTCATTGGCGTGAATCCGTAGGTCTGGATCCCGAGACGAGAGAAGAAGCGAGCATCGGTTGAGCCGGGAAGTAGGAGAGGGATCGGAATTCCCTGCGGGTCGAGCTTCTTGAGGATTGCGCCGAGTGCATCGAGCAGCCCGTAGTCCGGATCCGGTGGAGCGGGGTCGTGGAGGAGGACACGAAGCTGAGTGTTCGCACCGATGATCGAGCGGAGTTCCGCGAGAAGATCATCCACGCCGAAGCCGGGGAGGATCCTTGCGTCGAGTCCGAGGACGATTTCACTTGGGATGACGTTGGGCTTCTCGCCGCCGCGAACGATGGTTGCATTGACGGTATTCCGGAATAGTGGCTCCAGGTTGCGGGCCGCGCTTCCGAGAAGACCAAGAAGCTGATCGGTCAGGTGAGGGTGGAGGAGTCCGCGCAGCACCCATCGCCTAGGGCCGGAGAGGTGGCTCGCGATCGACTCGATCATTCGGCGGGCGACCGGTGTAACGTGAATCGGCGTTCGAGCGCGTTCGAGCGCGGTGAGGATCCGCCCGAGCTTCGCCATCGCTCCACCGCGCATCGGCCTGGCGCCGTGTCCGGCGTCTCCGGACACGGTGGTCTCGATCCAGCACGGCTGTTTCTCGGCGATCTGGATTGCGTAGAACGTTCGGCCGAAGAGATGAAGAGGAACTCCACCGAACTCCCCGATTGCGTAGCGAACATCGGCGAACGTCTCCGGGTGGCTCTCGACGAGGAACCGAGCGCCGTGCCTTCCGCCGGCCTCTTCGTCCGCCAGGATCGCAAGCAAGACGTCGCCGGCAGGCTGGACGCCGTCGGCCTTCGCGCGGAGAAGAGCAGACGTCATCATCGCGACGCCGCCCTTCATGTCGAGCGCCCCTCGCCCCCACAGCCAGCCGTCTTCCACGTGTCCGCTGAAGGGTGGATGCGTCCAGCGCTGGCGGTCGGCGGTTACGACGTCGACGTGTCCGTAAAGCAGGAGCGGCGGAGCCTCGCCGCGTCCGGGGAGTCGGGCGATCAGGTTCGGGCGGCTCTCGTCTTGGGTAAGGAGCTGCGTCGAAAGACCAGCGCGGTCCAGGAGATCGGCGAGGAACTGGACACACCGCCGCTCGTTGCCGGGAGGGTTCGTCGTGTCGAACCGGATCAGGCGAGCCAGAAGGTCTATCGCATCTTCGGGGATGTTCATGTCAATCCCTCCTGCGGTTGAGGGATCCCGAACGCGGGGAAGCGAGGAGGAGGTAGGATGGGCTTACGCTGACCTCGCTTCCCGCGGCCCGTGTGAGGGCTAGGAGGCTGTGCGGGCACCCGTATGTACACCGAGACCGCGCGAAGCGTGTCGGGCCTTCCTTTCCCGTCGTGGGACATGCGCGGGCTCGTCAGGAGCCGCTCGGCTCGAGGCCGCAAGCCTACCGATTCAAAGAACCCGAGCTCGGTGCTACTCGTCGGCCTCATCGAGAGCGCCGTCGATCTCTTCGACGATGCGCTCGATCTCGTCGTTGAGGACGTCGAGTTCGTCGCGCGGTCGAGACAGCCGTTCGACGAGCGGCTGGATCCTTTCGACGAGGTCCTTCTTGGACACGTACGCCATTGATGCCTCCTTTCCTGACGGTTGAGCCTGATTCTAGTCGTGATGCAGCGAAAGGCAATCGCCTGAAGCAGCGGCGGCGAGAGGAATACCGAGGGGGCGGAGTAGAATCGACATGTTCGGGAGGATGGCGATGACGGGATGAGCCCATCGGTTCGCAGACTGGAAGGCGCAGCAAGTGAGTTGCGAGCTCTCGCTTCCCCGTGCCGCCTTTGCCCGAGGGAGTGCGGTGCCGATCGATTGGGAGGAGAGACGGGGGCGTGTGGAATCGGCTTGCACGCGAGAGTGGCGAGCTACGGTGCTCACCACGGCGAGGAGGCGGTGCTCGCCGGCCGATTCGGATCCGGAGCCGTGTTCCTCTCGGGGTGCAATCTAAGCTGCGCCTATTGCCAGAACTGGTCGATCAGCCAGCGGCGAGACGGGACCGACCTGACTGCTCACGAACTGGCTACCATCTTCCTTCGCATCCAAACGGACGGGTGTCACAACCTGAACCTCGTTACGCCCACGCACCAGGCCCACGCGCTGGTGGAAGCACTGGCGGTCGCGGCAGCTGGCGGATTCGATCTGCCGATCGTGTGGAACTGCGGCGGCTACGAGGCGCTCAGCGCTCTCCGACTGCTTGAGGGAATCGTCGACATCTACATGCCGGATGTGAAGTACGGGGACGACGCGACCGCGCTCCGTCTGTCGGGGATCTCGGACTACGTTGGCCGGTCGCGGATCGCAATCCGTGAGATGCACCGTCAGGTTGGGGACCTGGCGATTGGCGCGGACGCAATTGCGCGGCGTGGTCTGCTCGTTCGCCATCTGGTTCTCCCCGACGGCCTTGCGGGAACGCCGGCCGTGATGCGATTTCTTGCCGAGGAGATTTCGCTTGACACCTACGTCAACGTGATGGACCAGTATCACGCCTCTCACCGAGCGGGCGAGATCCCCTCTTTGGATCGACGGATCTCGCCGGCTGAGCACAACGGCGCGGTCCAGGCTGCGGAGGACGCGGGACTCCATCGCTTCGCATAGAATGAAGGCTGCACGTGTCAAGGGAGAAGCGGAAACCACGAAGATGGAGAGACGGCAGAGCGTAGAGAGGGTCATCGTGACAGTTCATGGGATCGTGCAAGGTGTCTTCTTCCGTCACAGCACGCGCCTTCAAGCGGATCGGCTCGGCGTTGTGGGGACGGTCGAGAATCGGCCTGACGGGACGGTCCGAGTCGTTGCCGAAGGATCCAGGCGACAGCTGGAAGAACTGGTCCAGTGGCTCGGTGAGGGGCCGGACGCAGCTTGGGTCGAACGCGTCGACGTATCGTGGGAGGAGGCCACAGGCTCCTTCCGGGCCTTCCGGATCTTGCGCTGAGCGGATTGGGCAACCGCTGGCCTCTTCCAGAAGGCCTTCATTGTCTCCAGTGAATCCGTTGATCGGGCTCCTCTCGGTTGATACCATTTCACACTGGGATGAGACTACCACGTGTCGGAGAGAAGGCCGGATTCGAAATCACGGATAGACTGCAGCCGCGAGGCGACCAGCCGAAAGCGATCGAGGAGCTTGTCGCCGGGGTGGAGTCCGGCCTTCGATTCCAGACGTTGCTGGGCGCAACCGGGACGGGGAAGACATTCACGGTCGCCCACCTCATCCATCGCTTGCAGCGGCCGACCTTGGTCATCGCGCACAACAAGACGCTGACGGCACAGCTGGCGAACGAGTTCCGGGAGCTCTTTCCGGAGAACGCCGTTCACTACTTCGTCTCCTACTACGACTACTATCAGCCCGAGGCGTACATCCCCCAGACGGACACCTACATCGAGAAAGACTCATCGATCAACGACGAGATCGATCGACTCCGACACGCTGCGACCTCCGCGCTGTTCGAGCGTCGTGACGTGATCATCGTTGCCTCCGTGTCGTGCATCTACGGCCTCGGCTCGCCGGCGAGCTACTTCGACATGTCTCTCACGCTGAAACGGGGAGAGGAGTGGGACCGCGACGACGTGATGAGATCGATGATCACTCTGCAGTACAGCCGGAATGAGATCGGATTCGACCGCGGAACGTTCCGCGCCCGAGGAGACACGGTCGAGATCATCCCCGCGTACGAAGAGCGCGTTGTCCGAATCGAGTTCTTCGGCGACGTGATTGATCGGATCGCGATCGTCGATCCGGTTACCGGACACCCGATCCATGAGGAGTCGGAGATCACGATCTATCCGGGGTCGCACTTCATCACGCCGGAGGAACAGATGAAACGAGCGATCGGGAGGATCGAGGCGGAGCTGGAGGAGCGCCTGGCGAAGCTTCGGCCCGAGGGGCACCTCCTCGAGGCACAACGGCTCGAACAGCGGACGCGCTACGACCTGGAGATGATGCAGGAGATGGGATACTGCTCAGGAATCGAGAACTACTCCCGCCATCTTGACGCGCGCAACCCCGGGCAGCCGCCTTCGGTCCTCGTCGACTACTTCCCGAGCGACTTCCTGCTCGTGATCGACGAATCGCATCAGACGGTGCCGCAGATTCGGGGGATGTATCATGGGGATCGTTCTCGAAAGACGACGCTCGTCGACTTCGGCTTCCGGCTCCCGTCTGCGCTCGACAATCGACCGCTGACCTTCACCGAGTTCGAGGAGCGCATCAACCAGGCGATCTTCACGTCGGCGACGCCGGGCCCCTACGAGGCGCAGCACAGTCAGAAGGTCGTGGAACAGGTCATCCGACCGACGGGGCTCGTCGATCCGGAGATCGAGCTTCATCCCGTGAAAGGTCAGATCGATCATCTGCTGGGTGAGATCCGGACGGTCATCGGACGCCATCAACGGGTGCTCGTCACGACGCTGACGAAGCGGATGGCCGAGGATCTGACCGAGTACTTGGTCGACCTCGGGATCCGTGCGCGCTACCTGCACTCGGAGATCGATACGCTTGATCGCATCGACATCCTTCGCGAACTGCGGTTGGGGAAGTTTGACGTTCTCGTCGGAATCAACCTGCTGCGCGAGGGGCTCGATCTCCCCGAGGTAGCGCTCGTTGCTGTGTTGGACGCCGACAAGGAGGGCTTCCTCCGCTCAGGGACCTCGCTGATCCAGACCATCGGGCGAGCGGCTCGAAATGTCGACGGAAAGGTGATTCTGTATGCGGACAGGCAGACAGACTCGATCCGCCACGCGGTCGGGGAGACAGACCGGAGGCGAGAGATTCAGGTCGCCTACAATGAGAAGCATGGGATCACACCGCGAACGATCGAGCGGGCGGTGACCGACATTGTCCAATCCATGCGGTCGTCGCAGGCGAAACCTCAGGAGGTCCGGGAACGGCCGAAACCGAAGACGCACGTCGCGCTGGTCACGGTGATCAAGGATCTGGAGAAGGAGATGCTCGAGGCGGCGGCACGCCTCGAGTTCGAACTCGCCGCGAACCTGCGTGACGAGATCCGGGAGCTGAAGAGGGGGCTATGAACGTCATTCACGTGAAGGGTGCGCGGGAGCACAACCTGAAGGACATCGACGTCGTCTTGCCGCGCGACAAGCTGGTCGTCATTACGGGGATCTCGGGCTCCGGGAAGAGCTCCCTCGCGTTCGACACGATCTACGCCGAGGGGCAGCGGCGCTACGTCGAATCCCTGTCCGCCTACGCGCGGCAGTTCCTGGGTCAGATGGAGAAGCCGGACGTCGACTTCATCGAGGGCCTCTCTCCTGCGATCTCAATCGATCAGAAGACGCGGAGCCACAATCCACGCTCGACCGTCGGCACGGTGACCGAGATCTACGACTACCTCCGTCTCCTCTACGCTCGCATCGGTCGGCCCCATTGCCCGGAATGCGGCGATCCGATCAGCCAGCAGACAGTAGAGCAGATTGTCGATGCCGTGGTGGGCTTCCCGGAGGGAACGCAGGTGCAGATCCTGGCTCCGGTCGTGCGAGGGCGGAAGGGAGAGTTTCGCAAAGCGTTCGAGGAGATTCGGCAGGAGGGCTTCACGCGGGTTCGAGTCGACGGGGTGACGCGGACGCTGTACGAGGAGATCGAGCTCGCCAAGAATCGGAAGCATACGATCGAGATCGTCGTCGATCGGATTGGCTTGGACGCGAAGAAGCGAGGGCGGGTTGCGGATTCCGTCGAGACGGCACTCAAGCACGGAAGTGGTCTTGTCAGCATCCTGACCGGCGACGGGGGCGAGCATCTGTACAGCGAGCATTACGCGTGCATCCGTTGTGGGATCAGCTACGAGGAGCTTAGCCCTCGGATGTTCTCGTTCAACAACCCATACGGAGCTTGCCCCGAGTGCAGCGGCCTGGGATACCGGAAGGAGATAGATCCCGAGTTGGTCGTCGATCCGCGCTTCGGGATCATGAACGGCGGGCTGATCCCGTTCGCCAACACGTCGAGCCGGTGGTTCGAGGCGCAGATGACGGCGTTGGCGGAGCACCTGAAGATCGATCCAAGGAGACCGCTGGGCGAGATCCCGAGAGAGAAGCTCGACGTCATCCTGTACGGGACCGGCGCCACGGAGATCACCTTTCACTACAAATCACAGAGCGGCTACTCGCGAACGATCAAGCGCCCGTTTCGCGGGATCGTCGTGTCTCTCGAACGATGGTACCGAGAGACATCGTCGGATCAATGGCGGCAGGAACTGGAGCAGTACTTGGCGACGTTGCCGTGTCCAGTGTGCGGAGGGGCGCGGTTGAAGCCGGAAGTCTTGGCCGTCACCGTCGGAGGGCTCAACATCCACCAGGCGACCTCGAGGTCGATTCGAAACGCGCTCGAGTTCTTCGATGGACTCGAGCTGCCGACTCGGGAGGGGATGATCGCTGCGCAGATCCTCAAGGAGGTCAAGGCGCGACTAGGGTTCATGGTCGCGGTCGGCCTCGACTACCTGACACTCGATCGACAAGCGGGAACTCTGGCTGGAGGCGAGGCGCAGCGGATACGCCTGGCGACGCAAATCGGAAGCCAGTTGACCGGCGTTCTTTATGTTCTCGACGAGCCGTCGATTGGGCTGCATCAGCGCGACAATCGGCGTCTCCTCGAGACGCTCAAGGATCTACGCGACCTCGGGAACACGGTGATCATCGTCGAGCACGACGAGGAGACGATCCGGGAGAGCGATTACATCCTAGACCTTGGACCGGGGGCCGGCGCGCACGGCGGGTATGTGGTTGCATCCGGCCCTCCGGAGGAGATTGCCGCGTGTCCGGATTCGATTACGGGGCAGTACCTGTCGGGAGCGCTGAGGATACCGATTCCTGAGAGGAGGCGCGCCGGGAACGGGAAGCGGCTGAAGGTGATCGGAGCGACGGAACATAACCTACGAGGAATCGATGTCGATTTTCCGCTCGGCTGTTTCACGTGCGTCACCGGCGTGTCGGGCTCTGGAAAGAGCACACTGATCGAGGACGTCCTGTACCGTGGGGTTGCGCACAAGTTACACCTCTCCGCGCGGCGGGCCGGCTCGCATCGCGACATCGAAGGGGTCGAGCAGATCGACAAGGTGATTGAGATCGATCAGTCCCCGATCGGGCGAACTCCGCGCTCGAATCCGGCGACGTACACCAAGCTGTTCGATGACATTCGGGCGCTGCTTGCCAGGACACCAGACGCGAAGCTGCGTGGGTACGCGGCGGGGCGATTCAGCTTCAACGTGAAAGGTGGGCGTTGCGAGGCATGCCAGGGGCAGGGGCGAGAGAAGATCGAGATGCACTTTCTGCCCGACATCTACGTGCCGTGTGATGTCTGTAAGGGGACCCGCTACAACCGAGAGACGCTGCAGGTTCGCTACAAGAATCGCTCGATTGCCGACATCCTCGCGATGTCGGTCGAGACTGCGCTCGGGTTCTTCGAGAACGTTCCGCGGATTCGGCGACGTCTGCAGACGCTGTTCGACGTGGGGTTGTCGTACATCGAACTCGGCCAGCCTGCGACCGAGCTCTCCGGCGGTGAGGCACAGCGAATCAAACTGGCGAAAGAGCTGTCGCGCCGATCGACAGGGAAGACGTTGTACATCCTCGACGAACCGACGACGGGTCTTCACGCTGCCGATGTGCGGAAGCTGCTTGACGTTCTCCACCGGCTCGTTGACTCGGGGAATACGGTGATCGTGATTGAGCACAACCTAGACGTGGTCAAGACAGCCGACTGGATCGTTGATCTTGGACCTGAGGGCGGGGATGGGGGTGGCGCAGTCGTGGCGACGGGAACGCCGGAGGATCTCGTCTCCGAGGAGGAGTCGTACACGGGTCAGTTCCTTGCCGACGTCTTGCCCGAATCGGTGGTGTCGCCGTGAGGTCGCTGGCGAAGAGAGAGGGAGACACCGTGAGACGTTGGATAGGATGGCTGGTGGTCGCGACGCTTTGCGGCACGGTGATGGCTCCGCGCGCAGTCGGGCGCGCATACGCTCTGTATCACGATTCCACCGAGGGCCGCAGCACCGCAATCGTGTTGACGAACCTCGATGACAGCGCGATTACGGCGCAGGTGTCGGCATTTGACGCGAACGGAGATGAGGTTGCCGGAGCCGACGTGTCGTTGGCGGCATTCGCCTCCGAGGCCGTGTTCCTCACACTTGATGCGGGCATCGGGGGTGCATCGGGCCTAGTCCGCGTGGAAACGGCTGGCCGAATCGCGCTGTCCGCCTGGTACGCTGCCGGAGAAGAGTGGTTGGCGGTGGAGAACGCAACGGGTTCCGTGCTCGTGGTCGAGGAGTACGCGTACACCGGCTACTGGCTGACGATGAACTACGCGAACACGGCGAGCCGGATGACGTCGCTGTCGCTAGTCAACCCGTACGACGAGTTGCTGCGTGGCGAGATGTATGTCTACAGCGAAGCCGGGAAACGGGTATCGACGCATGGGTTCGAGTTGGATTCTCGGACGACCGCCGTGATCTCGTTGGATCAGGATCTCGAGGACCCCGCGTGGGGGATGGTCGACGTACATTGCGATGCCCCGGTTCTGTTGGTGACGGAGTACTTCGACGCCGCCGGCGAGCTGATCGACCTCGATTTGGTGTCGAGCGTCTACCTGCTCGACCCATAAGCCCAGCCCCAGTGGGCGGCGGGTGGGCCGAGACGGCTCGTCCTCGACGCGAGCGTGACGGCTACGGGCACGTATCCATCCCGATTGAGAAGCGGCCCGGCGCCGTGTTCGTCTCCCCGAACTCGTTCGTGACCGTCAAGGAGATGAGAACCGAGCGCTGGGGCGTCGTGTACACGTGGGTGACGACAGGTCCCGTCGCGGTCGTGCCGTCGCCAAGGTCCCAGCTGTAGCTTGTGATGCGCGCGGCGCCCTCGCCAGGTCGCGACGAGTATCCGTCAAACCGGATCGGAACGCCCACCTTCCCTCCCGAGCAAGGGGGGATCCCCGTGATCACCGCGTACGGCTTCGGAGTGCCGTCGCCGCACGTGGGACCACCGTCTCCGCAACCGCCTTGCCCGAGGAGGACGTTCATCCCAAGGAGCATGGACGCGGCTACCCCCTCACTGTCGGTCACCGTCAGCGTGACGACGTAGTACCCGCCGCTCGAGTAGGCGTGCGTTACGATCTCGCCGTTGGCCGTGGCGTCATCACCGAAGTCCCATTGGTAGCTCATGATCGTTCCGTCCAGATCGTAGGACGTTGAGGCGTCGAACAGGACCTTTCTGCCCGGAAGAGGGCTGTCGTTGCTCACCGAGGCCTGAGGGATCGGGGGCGGGTTGGTCACGACAATGGCGACTTGCTGGGAATGGATCGAGCCTTCGTCATCGACAACGGTCAGAGTCGCGAGGTACGTGCCAGCATGTCGGTAGGTGTGTGTGCACCGGGTCCCTCGCTCGACGCCACGATCGACTGGATCTCCGAAATCCCATCGGTATTCCAGGATCGATCCGTCACTGTCGTGGGAGTAGTGCGCGTCGAACGTGGCGGCGAGAGGGGCGCCGCCGCTCGCTGGGGTGACGTCGATGACGGCTCTCGGAGCGTGGTTGACCACGTCGCCGAGGATGCTGTCAAAGACGCACCCTGACAGGAAGAGCGGACACAGGACCAAAGCGCAGAGGATCACACGTTTCATCATGACATCCCTCCTTTGCCCCAAGGAGCATTATCGATGGCGCTGGATGCATCCGAGCGCGTGGTGCTCGCACCTAGGGACAAGTCGTGGCCCCAACGGAGCACGCAACCTGGCACGTGTCTGTGCAACCGTCTTCTGTGGTCACGGTCAATCGGACCGCATACGCGTAGGCGTACGAGTAGGTGTGTGTGACGACCGGACCGCTTGCGGTGGTCCCGTCGCCAAGGTCCCAGTAGTAACTGACGATTCGACTCCCATCCGAGAATGAGTAGGTCGCGTCGAGGGTGATCGGATCTCCGACACGCGCCGATGCGCCACAGCTCGTCGGCAGACCTGAGACGACCGCCTTGACGTGCGTGCTGCTTCCGCTACATGATCCGCCGCCTCCGCACGAAGGTGGGCCGGAGGTATTCTGGGCTCTAACGTTCATGTTGAGGTGCTTGATGGTGGCCGCTCCGTTGTTGTCGGTGATCGTCAACGTGACGACGTAGTAGCCACTCTCAAAGTAGCCGTGGAGGACCGTGGCGCCGGTGGCCGTGTTCCCGTCTCCGAAATCCCAGTGGTAACTCACGATCATGCCGTTGATGTCGACCGATCCCGATGCCGTGAAGCTGACTTCGTCTCCCGGATACGGGTTGCTGTTGCTGACGGACGCCTGAGCCGTTGGGGGGGTGTTGGTGACGACGATGGAAACCTGCTGGGAATCGACTGCGCTGGCGTCGTCGCTGACGGTGAGCGTGACCACGTAGGTTCCCGAGTTGAGGTACGTGTGCTGGCATCGACTCTCGGATGACGCCGCCGTGGCCGCTGGATCACCGAAATCCCACTGGACACGCGCAATCGCCCCGTCTTCGTCGTGGGAGTACCGAGCGTCTAGGGTGACCGTGTGCGGCGCGGTCCCGTCGGTCGGGTTGGCGTCGATGACGGCCACGGGATCCTTGTTGATCCCAAGCACGTCGGTGACGATCGTATCGAGCAGGCAACCGGATAGGAGTAGCGGCGCGGCGATTGTGGCAAGAGCGGCAATCCGCTTCATGCGTGCGGCACTCCTTGGTCGATTCACGGGGCGCCTTCGATGCCTGACGGCGGAGGCGGGGTGCACCGACTGAATCCCGGGAGCACTGTGAGTACGAAGCCGGTCGATGCGCTGAGGCCCTCATCATCCGTTGCAGTCACCGTGACGAGGTAGTCTCCACCGTAGACGTAGGCGTGTTCCGCCACGGAACCTGTCGCGGTTCCACCATCCCCGAAGCTCCACGCATAGCTTGTGATCTCATCATGGAGATCGTAGGAAGCGGTGGCATCGAAGGTCACGGTTGTCCCGGGGAACGGGTTCTCGTTGCTGACGGACGCCAAAGCGACGGGGGGCGCGTTGCGGGCGACGATGGCAACCTGTTTGGAGTCGACGGCACCTTCGTCATCGATTACCGTGACCGTGGCGAGGTACGTTCCGGGATCGTCGTAGGTGTGTTCACACGCGACGGCGGGAATTGTGCCTGCCGCCGTTCGATCGCCGTAGTCCCACACCACCTCGACGATCCTCCCATCCGCATCGTACGACGAGGCCGAATCGAAGGTGACGGTGAGGGGGACGGTCCCCTCCGCGGGCACAGCATTGACTAAGGCCGTTGGCGTCTGATTGGCGTTGCCGCTGAGAATCCTGTCAAGCGCACAGCCGGACAAGAGAAGAGGGCACAGCATCAGTACCGCAAGGATCACACGCTTCATGGCGGTCTCTCTTTGTCCTACCACGGCACGTTCCCGCTGATCTCAGGCTCACAGGGCTTGCTGCCCACGACCGTCACTTGCTGCCGGTAGACCGACTGATCTCCATCGTTGTCGGTCACGGTTAGCACGACGTAGTAGTTGCCGGCCCAAAGGAATTTGTGCGTCACCTTGCAGCCCGTGGCCGTCGACGCCTGGCCGTTCGGCTCGTTGTGTCCGAAGTGCCACTCGTAGCTGACGATCTCCTCGTTGTCGACCGATTCGCTCGCGTCGAACGTGATCTCCTCGCTGCAGCTGACGATGTAGTTTCCCTCCATGTTGCTCTTCGGCGTGTACGAGTAGCGGGCCGTCGGGGGAGGGTTTAGCGCTTGGATCGTCATCCGTGTCGAGCTGGAGACGCCGCGGTCGTCGAAGACGAGGAGCTGCGCCTCGTACGTCCCATCCTCCTTGTACGTGTGTTCGACCAGCGGGCCTGTCTCCGACCCACCGTCTCCGAATGTCCACAAGTAGGAGACGATCTCCCCGACCGGCGTGTAGGAGAGGGTCCCGTTGAAGTTGACGGTGAACGGGATGACGTCTTCCGAAAGTGTGACCGTGAACAGCGCCTGAGGCTGCGAACGCCTCAGACATCCGGAGAGGGAGGCGACGACGAGTAGGGCCACGCTGACCAGCAGGATGAGTCTTGCCGTCTTCATCGCATCACTCCTTACTCCCCGTTGAGGGAGAGATCGATGTTGAAGGAGACGGTGAGGCGAACCGTGATCCCGTCGAGATCAATCGATTCGAAAGCGCCATCTCCATCCAAGTCAAGTTCACTTCCCGCCGAATCGGTTACCGAACTCACCGTGGCGGCTCGGTACGAGACGGAGGAACCAATCGACAGCCAGTTTGCGACCGTATAGGAGAGGCAGAGGCCGACTTCGAAGCCGAACGTGCCTCCCGTGTAGCGTTCATCTCCCTCGGGCGGGACGGCGGAGATGATGTCCGGGTATTCGCTGGGAACCTCGAAGATCACGTTGCGATTTGTGATGACGTGGTAGTACCCGACGGCCCCTTCGGCTCCGAGGCGAAGCCCAGCATCAAGAAACGTGGCGCGCCCTCCGATAGTGACGCTGACGGTTGTGATGTCGAGCGCCACATCGATCGCCGAGATCTCGCTTCCCTCGTAGTGACCGATCGTGGCTGTCGATGAATTGAAGTACTCGATTGCTGCTCCGAATCCGAACCAGTCCGTCAGCCACAGTCGCTCTCCAGCGTGCAGCGAGAGACCGCTGACCATGGGATCGAGCAGCCCGATGGATCCAGTGACGTCAGGGTGCACGGCGAACGTCTCGTTGAGGTGCGTGATGAGCGTGTTGAAGACACTGATCGATGCGTTGACGTCCCCGAGGGACATTGCCGACGGACCGCCGCCGAACAGTATCTCCAGTGGTCCGGCGATCGTCGGGATGCTCACGAGGCACGCCGCGATTAGCAGAGTCGCTAGCCCCTTCATCCTTCCCCCTTCACAGTCGATGATCTGGGGACGACGGCTCTCATCTGGCGCGAGAGACCGCAGTCACCACCCGGTAGTCCTGACGATAGGGGGTAAGTGTTAGTGTTCGAAGCGCGTGGAGGGTTTCAGGTGCCGACGCGATTCAGTCGAACGGGGGACTTATGTCTCGTCCATCGCGGACCGCAGGGCATCGAGAGCAACGGCGATGTCCGACGACGATACATCGAGATGCGTCACCATGCGGATTTGCTTCCGGTCGCTGCCGAGCGGGATGGCCAACACGCCTCTCGCTCGCAGGCGTTCGGTGAGGACGAGCGCGTCGATCTTCGGATCACCGGCTGTCGCACCATCGACAGCGAAGTAGACGAGGTTCGTCCAAGCCGTCGAGGCGGGAGCTGGATGCCGACACACAAGGCCGGGGATTTCATCGATTCCCAGCGCGAGTCTGGCGGCGTTCTTGTGATCCTCGGCGAGTCGTTCGACGTGGTGGTCGAGCGCGTACAAGCCTGCTGCTCCTAGGACACCGACTTGGCGCATTCCTCCTCCCACGAGCTTCCGGATCCGCCGCGCCTTGTGGATGAACGCCTTGCCGCCGCACAGAATCGAGCCGACCGGGGCTCCCAACCCCTTTGACAGACAGACCATCACTGAATCGGCGCTGCTCGCGAGTGCAGATGGTGAGACGGCAAGGGCGATCGCGGCGTTGAACAAGCGTGCCCCGTCAAGGTGGATCGACAGCCCCCTTCCCTGAGCCAGCTCGCCGACTGCGTCGCAGTAC
Organism: uncultured Thermotogae bacterium; assembly: GCA_964570515.1. Classification (GTDB taxonomy): domain Bacteria; phylum Bipolaricaulota; class Bipolaricaulia; order UBA7950; family UBA9294; genus CAZMYM01. Next base: position 31,947 of record CAZMYM010000014.1, read on the forward strand.
TCGGGAGGCGAGGCAATCCCGCCACAGCGATTGTGGGTGTTCTCAAGGCAGATGAGTCGGGTCGGTGGTTGGTGCAGGTCCTCCGTGTTCCGGATGGCACGCTCAATGGCCTGGAGTTCGAGGGTTCCGTCGGGCTCGTTCTGAAGGACGTGCGGGTGAATCCCACCAAGGGCCGCGCACCCGCCGGCCTCGTAGAGGAACGTGTGCGCGAGGTGGCCGACGATGATCTCGTCGCCTCGGCCGGCGTGGGTCAGCATGGCGACGAGATTCCCCATGGTGCCGCTGGCTACGAACAGCCCGTCCTCCTTGCCTAGCAGATCCGCGGTTCTCCGCTCGAGTTCCTGGACGGTCGGGTCTTCGCCGAAGACGTCGTCGCCGACGACGGCCTCCGCCATTGCCTGACGCATTCCGGCGGTGGGGCGCGTCACCGTGTCGCTTCGTAGATCAATCGCTTGCATTCCCGCTCCTTCCGTCTTCCAGAGGATCTTCAATCCGTCGCGGAGCCTCGGTCACTCCATCCGGCCGCGCCGATCAATGGAACGAATCGGCACAGTCCGAGGTTCTCTTCCTTGGATCCGGCTGGATGATACGTGACGCGGCGTAGGGATTGCTCGGCTCGGTGACCGATTGGTCCGACGAGGATTCCGCCCAGGCGAAGCTGCTGGAGAAGGGGCTTCGGAACGGAGGGCAAGCTTCCCGTGGCGACGATGCGATCGAACGGCGCTTGTGGGGCAAGTCCCATCGTTCCGTCGCCCGTGATGCAGTGAGCGCGTTCGAATCCCTGCTCCTCGAGCCTGGCGCGGGCAGAGGCTGAGAGCAAGGGGGACCGCTCGATCGTCCAGACCTCTGCGCCCATCATGCAGAGAATCGCCGTCTGGTAGCCTGAGCCGGTGCCGAGTTCGAGGATTCTCGATTCCGCAGGCAACAGGAGCGCTTCGGTCATGAGAGCGACGATGTACGGTTGGGAGATGGTCTGCCCTTCGCCGATCGGCAGGGGATGGTCCGAGTAGGCCTTACTCGTCCATTCGGGCGGCACGAACTCGTGCCGAGGAATACGAGCCATCGCGTCGAGCACCCGTTCGTCTTTGATTCCGCGACGACGGAGATGGTTCTCGATCATCCACTGGCGCTGCTTCCCGAGCCGCGACTCGCGCGTATGTCTTTTCACGCACCATTGTAGTCAGAGCGGGCGCCTCAGTCGTCGATCGGTTCCTCGAAGTAGTCGCGGATGATCTGCCTTGCTTTCCCGAGGTCCTGCGGGCGAACCCTGATTCGGACGTCGGCGAGGCCGTCGAACGTGACGGGCAAGATGCCGGGCGGAACGTGCGATACGAGGTTGACGGGGATGTCGAAATCCTCGAGGAGGCTACTGATCAGCCGAGCCTTCGGCTCGCCGGTGACGATGTGGCAGACGACGAGATCCTGGCTGATCGTCTCCTTCCGCCGGTCGAGAAGGTGGTGGACGATCGTGATGCAATGACTCGTGTGGAGGGGTTTGTCGCCGAGCGACACGCGGGGAAGATCGCTGAGCAGGCTCTCCTCCTCGTCTGTGAAGTCGACGTGATCTGAAAGGATGAACGCTGGATTCTGCGGAAACGGAAACGCGTCGGACGGCGTACCCTGTTCGCAAAGGACGACGAGGTTGGCTTCCAACTGAAACAGCCGGTCGAGCACCTCGGGCAGTGTCCGCCGGGAGACGAAGATCCCTGGGGTGCTTTCCGTCTCGGCATCGGACAGCGAGCCGATGGCTCGGCGGATGAGCGCCGCCGTCGAGCGCTCATCCGGATTGAGCCGCTTGACGGCGGCGCCGACAACGCGGATCTGGATTTCATTGCGAAGGACAAGAACTGTCTCCACGTCCTTTCGGATTCCGTGGGAGACGAAGAGCGACGCGCCCAGTGCGCGACAGAGCACGTCCAGCCGGCCCGCCCCTCCGGGGAGATCGTCGAGCGAGAAGCCCGCATCGAGCGGCGCCTTGTGTCCGAGGATCACGAATCGTCTCATGGTTGTTCGGAGTCTACCTCTGTGGTGGTGCGCTCAGCAAGATGGACGCGAAGTGACTGCGCAGTCTGTCGTCGGGAGAAGGGACGTTCGCTGATCCATCGGGTGATCGGTTTCCGCTCCCTGGTGGTCGCACAGCGTGAAGAACTTGCCGGGTTCGATCTAGAGTCGAACCGATGTGAGCACGAACGTCAGGAATACGGGTCGTGCTGCGATGTGCAGCGAGAGTGAGGGGAGTGTACGTTGAAAGCCGGAACGTGGCTGATTGCGGTTGCGTGTCTGTTCGGATGCGCGCTGGGGGCGGCGGGCAGTGAGTGGTTCACGGGAAGCTGGCTCGCTGAGATCTCGCTGTCGCCACAACAGACGATGCCCTTTTCCGGCTTCCAATCCACGCTGGATGTCGGCATACAGCTTGACTTCTTCTCGGTAGCGAGCGTCTCGGACTTCATCTTCGACGGGTGGCTGTGGCAGGAGTTCGACGTAGGCGCGGCGCTTGGGCCGATCTCGTTTGCGAGCCAGCTCCTGTTCGAACCGCAGTCGGGCTCTTTCGTCTACGTTCAGGGAATCCTTGCCGTGGAGTTTCCGCCGATTACCGTCTCGCTGTACGGGGCGATGGTTGGCGAGACCCAGTCCGATCCGGCGAATTACGGGTGCGTTGTCGACGTGTATGGCGAGATCATCGACGGTCTCGTAACGTTCGAGAGCGCCACGTTCCTGAGCGCGGACCTCTCCGGGATCACCTTCACCGCGACCGGCGTGCAGACGGACTCGTCCCTCATCTTCAAGACGTTCACGACGGACCCGACGATCGATACCGTTCCGGTTGTCTTCTCGGGGCAAGAGGTGACATTCAGCGCGCTCGCGTTCGGATGCGCGCAACTGACGAGCGTCACGACGTTCTCCAACATCGGGTTCGTAAGCGAGGAGATCGAATTGAAGTTCCTCGGCCTCTTCGGGATTCCATTCAATCTTACGCTTGACTTCATCTACACGATCCAAACGAAAAGCTACGCCTTCACACCGTCTTTGGAATCGGACTTCGGGTGCCTCAGCGTCTACACGAATCTCGTGCAGAGCGGGAGCACGATCACCGGAGTGGAGATCTACGGGATCGCGTTCGAGGCAACGATAGGAAACGGAACCTTTAGAAGCGTCTCCAATCTGGACACGAGTCAGTACGTCATTACGACGCCGGCTTTCGGTTCCCTTGTCGAGCCACTGACTGAGGCGGCTGCAAACGGGCACCTCTACTACCCGCAGGACTACTGGGAAGTGGTGTCGCTGGTCATCGACGTTCCGCCGGTCGGATGCGGATTCTCGTTCTCCGTCGATACGTTCTTCAGCACGTCGACCGGCCTCCTGTTCGATTGGGCGCGAAGCACGATGGGCGCCACCCTCGCCCTGGGCTCTTCCGTGAGCATCTCGAGTTCGATCACGATCGACACGACGGGATTCACGGCATGGACACTTGCGGCCGAGTTGTCGTGGTGAGTGGGAACGGATCCTGTCCGAAGACTTACAGAGTGGAGGTGAGCGGATTCGAACCGCCAACCTCTGCGTTGCGAACGCAGCGCTCTCCCGATTAGAGCTACACCCCCATAAAGCAAAAAACCGACTAGCGGCGCAGGGACTCGAACCCCGAACCTTTCGGATATGAGCCGAACGCTCTAGCCAGTTGAGCTACGCCGCCCTGCTGGTTGCGGGGGCCGGATTCGAACCGGCAACCTCCGGGTTATGAGCCCGACGAGCTTCCAGATTGCTCCACCCCGCGATATCTTTACGGTCTTCTATCGTCTTGTGCCGGGAGCGGGAGTCGAACCCGCACGAGGAAACCCTCAAAGGATTTTAAGTCCCTTGCGTCTGCCTATTCCGCCATCCCGGCATCCGCCCTCGGTTCCTCCGTCCTTGCCTGGAGCGGGAAACGGGATTTGAACCCGCGACCCCTGCCTTGGCAAGGCAGTGCTCTACCGCTGAGCTATTCCCGCACGATCGGCCCATTATAGCTGCGCGCGAAAAGCGCTTCAACTACTGACAAGAGGCGGCAGCCCTGCGGGAATGTTTCCAACTGCGAAGGGCGGGATTCGAACCCGCACGCCCGAAGGCACTAGCTCCTAAGGCTAGCGCGTCTGCCAATTCCGCCACCCTCGCCGCAAAAGGCCAGCGTACAGGCTCCCTTCCACACGATCAAGACCGCAGACGGGCTCGCAGTGTCCGTGTTCTGCCTGCATCAAGCGTGGTCGTCCGTTCTGCGCTGTCAGTCTACAGACAACGCAACGGGGGAATCTACGGTCGGACCATCACAATCCGACTGCACCCTGGTTGAAGATCCTTACGGGCAGCAGCCCGAACAGCACGGGGATGAGAAGCATCCGAATACCCCGAAGAACGGCAGGCAGTTCGTGCACGTGTCGACGAACACGAGCGATGTCCTGCACGCACAGCTTGTGATGCAGGTCACGTGTTCACAGACGCACGACGAGCATGGATTGCAGCAACTGCACCGGTCGTAGATTGAGAAGCAGCGAGACACTGTTCCCACAGACGTGTCGACGTACAGGATGTACTGCCCGACTGGGGCTGGGGTCCCGTCGAGCCTCGTCTGCGACCACGTTCCGAGCCATGACGACGAGGGCACGGGCGCATCGTGAACCACGCTGTATAGCGGGACTCCCGAGACGTCCGTGATTCTCCAGCTGAAGACAAGGGACTCCGAGCACGAGCAACAGCCCCACCACCACGTCGTCGAGTCTTCGATCCTGAATTGCACCGTCTCGCCCACGTTGAAGCGTGTTCCGAAGAGAGAAGTCGCGGCGCTCGCCGCGACAACGGACAAGAGCAAAGCAGTCACCAACGCACAGACAACAAACACCCACCTGCGCTTCACGTCGCCCACCTCCGTTTTCTTGTGCACACTATACACCGAAACCTGCGGGGAGGTTTCACGGAAGTGGCTTGGCAGGAGGAAGGTGACACGGCCTGACTGCCGGAGCAGAAGCAGCCTGTGGCCGGGGTCCTTTTGGGGTATCCCGATGAGAGCCCCGACGCACGGTTACGGAAGCCGCCTGACGAGATCGTGCGCTGAGCATAGGAGGCTGCCGAGGCATCGGGCAGCGAGCCGTCTCTTATGCTTCCCGCCCACGCCCGATCCGCCCGAGCTTCCGGTTGTGCGCTTGAGGGGGCCGTGCTAGCCTCACGAACACCGGGAGATGAGAGAGGAGGAAGGATGCTCGCTCGGTCCGGAGGAGCCCGCGCTCGTGTCGTCGGCGAAGGGGAGCAAGAGGAACCGCTCTTGGAGCACTAGGAGGGATCAGTGAAGGCGTTCGTCACTGGTGGAACGGGATTCATCGGCTCGAGCGTCGTGCGCGTGTTGCTCGAACGAAACGTCGTCGTGCGCGCACTCTGTCGGCCCGGATCGACTCGGGCGAATCTCGAGGGCCTGGACGTGGAAATCGTCGAAGGGGACCTGCAAGATGCAGCCTCTCTTCGGCGTGGCGTCGCCGGCTGCGAACTCGTCTTCCACGTCGGCGCCCTCTACTCGTTCTGGGTGCGGCCCCGAGAGCTGATCTACAGGGTGAACGTCGACGGAACGCGTTCGCTGTTCGAGGCGGCGAAGGCGGAGGGCGTGGAGCGCGTCGTGTACACGAGTTCGGTTGCGGCCCTCGGCCTACGCGAGGACGGAGAACCGGCGGACGAAACGACGCCGACGAGCCTCGATGAGATCGTCGGCGACTACAAGAAGTCGAAGTACTTGGCCGAGCAGATCGCGCTCGGATCCGCGGCCGAGATGCCGGTTGTCATCGTCAATCCGAGCTTCCCTGTCGGCCCTCGCGACATCAAGCCGACGCCGACAGGCCAGACGATCGTTGATTTCCTCAACCGGAAGATGCCCGCTTACATCGAGACCGGAATGAACGTCGTCGACGTCGAAGACGTCGCGCTCGGCCACTGGCTGGCCGCGCAAGACGGCCGCGTCGGCGAGCGCTACATCCTCGGTGGGGAGAACGTCACCATGAAGGGGATGCTCGATCTCCTCTCCGAGATCGCCGGTCTTCCCTCTCCGAACGTTCGCGTACCCTACCGTCCTATCCTCGCCCTCTCCTATCTCAACGCCGCATTCTGCAAGCTCTTCCCGTGGATGACGCCGCGGATGACGCCGGAGACGATCCGGATGTCGAGCCACCTCATGTACTTCGATCCGTCGAAGGCAATCCGCGAACTCAGCTTCCCGCAGACGCCGGCACACGACGCGCTTGCCAAGGCGGTCGTTTGGTACAAGGAGAATGGCTACGTGACCGATCCTCGGGCATCGGCTGGCTAGCGCTTCAGCGCCGCCTTGATGAGGTCCTTCCCCGTCTCCCAGAGGCCTCCGCGCAGGCGGTGCGCCTTCTCCAGCGTCTTGTCTATCGCATTCAGTGGCTCGTCCACGTCGGCGTCCGTCAGAATCAGCGGCGGGAGGAATTTGATGATGTTGACCCGGTGCCCGCTCACCTGGGACAGCAGCCGGTGATCGTGCATCAGTCCCATCACCACGAGCTGGGCGAACATCCCCGGCTGCATCGCCTCGAGCGTCTTCCGCGCCGCCTTCAGCTTGAGAGAACTCGGCGATTAGCGCAGCGACATCGCTGGCGGAAAGCTTGCGCTCCAGCGTCTTGAGATCGTTTGGTGGGAGGCCGTCGCCGGCAACAGGCAGCGACGTTGGGCAAAAGCGCTCGCTTCCGGCTACGAACAGGGCTTCGAGTGTCAGCCGGCGGAACGTACGATTGAGGTAGACGAAGCGGTCGCGCCTCGTCGCTGATGATCCGAAGAGCTCGGGCCGACGCGGAATGGACGTGTCTCTTGTGTAGGTCGATCTGCTCTCCCAAACGATCCTCAATTGTCTTCGTGTCCTCCATCGTCACCTCCCGTCTCGCCTCACGTCTTGGCAGCCTTCTCCCCACTCGGCAGCGGGGCCGACGTCTGGTATCCTAGCTTTGCGGAGTCAGGCGCGGAGGGGAAGTTATGCGACATCGGGCGGGTGCATCGTGCGCTGCCGCTCTGGCGGTGCTCGTCGGCCTCAGCTGGGCGATCTGCGCCACCGGAGAAGTGGCTGCGCTGATCGCGGAGGCGGAGGCGCTCTATGATCGGTGGGACGATCCGTTCGACTTTGCAGCGTACGGAGCATCGCTTCGGAGGGCGATCGAGCTGTGGGAGAGAGCTCTTTCGCTCCTTCCGGATGAGAATGTTCAAAGCCGATCGCAGATCCTCAACAGCCTATCGCAGAGCTACTTCGAATGGGCCGAAGGATACTTGCCGGGCTCGCGTGAGAAAGAGGCGACCTACGAACTGGGGAAGGACGCCGCGTTAGCAAGCCTCCGGCTCGATCCGGTCTTCGTGGCGACCGAGGCGTCCGAGGGTTTCCGCGCTGCGCTGCGCTCGGCAAGTGACGTCGCTGCCATCTTCTGGTACGGCAACACCCTCGGCCAATGGCTGAACTACCATCAGTTCACTGCGGTCCTGGGCGGGGTTCGCGACGTCTCGGCCTCGTTCGAACGCTCGATTGAGCTCGATGAGACCTACGACGGCGGCGGCCCCCATCGTGCGATGGCGGCCCTTCTCTCTCAGGCCTACTTCGTTGTTGGGCGATCGCCTGAGGATGCGGTTGTGCACTTCGAGCGGTCGATCGAGATTGCTCCAAGCCATCTCGAGAGTGCGGTGAGCTACGCTGAATTCTATGCGCGGCCGACGGGGGACATCCCTCTCTTCGATGCATTGATCGCAGGGGTGTTGGAGAAGGCCGCGGATCCGACTGTGGTGGCGGCGTTCCCGTTCTACAACAGGCTGTCGATCGATCGGGCGGAAGCATTGGTCGCGGGAGATTGAGTGCGGTGCCGACGCGGGAGTGCCAGGATCTCGCGAAGGCCGAACTGCCGATCGTTCGTGTGATCACGCCCAAGCCCTGCGAGCCGGTGAAGTCCTCCCTGTCGGGATGGCAGCTGTGGTGGGAGGTGTTCCGTCTTCCTGACGGGCGTGCCGAAGCTTCGCCCATCGGCCCGGTTCCTTCTCGGGCGATTACGCCAGACCGCGAGTGCGAACCTCGATGTTGGGCTGTGCCTCGAGGAGTCCCACGAGCTGGGAGGTATCCGTGCTGCCGAAGTGGTATGGATAGAGGATTCGCGGTGCCATTGCGATGGCCGCGTCCGCAACCATCTCCGGCGTCATCGTGTACGGCAGATTCATCGGGAGGAAGGCGACATCCACGCCGCGGAGCGACTTCAGTTCTTCGGTGTTCTCCGTGTCCCCGGCGACGAGGACACGGAGATCTCCGAACGTGATCACGTAGCCGTTTCCGTGCCCGCGAGGGTGGAACGGTTCCCCGCTCTCCCGCTTGTGGGCGATGTTGTAGGCGGGAACGGCCTCGATGTTCAGGCCCTGAACACACGCGGAATCGCCGTTCTTCATGATCCGACCGCCTTGGAGCCGTTCGGCGCACAGCGCGGTGCAGAGGACGTCGGTTCTGTCGGTCCGGATGGCAGTCAGAGCATCCAGATCGAGGTGGTCCTGATGTTCGTGCGTGATCAGAATGACGTCGGCCTTCGGCAACGTCGCGTAGTCGGCAACCCGCGTGAACGGATCGACGTAGATGTGCTTCCCGCCATGCGTGAACAGCAGCGATCCGTGTCCGAGAAACGTGATCTCAAGCACGCCTGCGGACGTCTGGAATCTGTCGGTCTCGAAGTCTTGTATCGGCATGGGCCCTCCTTTGCGGCCGCGGTGGATCTGCGGGGTTTGGCTGACGTCGACTCGGTCTCCGTTTGGAGGCGCACGGCGCAGAGCGTCATCGTACGCGAAGTCGCAGGACGATCTCGCCTTCATCCACCTCCCCGGTTCTGTCGAATCCGAGGCTTGTGTAGAGACCGTCGGCCGTGCGGTTGTCAGGCGCGAAGGAGGTCTGGATCTCCTTGCACGCTGGGATCTGCTTGAGGCGATCGATCACCTGCTGCATCGCGCAACGGCCGTGCCCATTGCCTTGGAAGTGTGCATCGACCATCAGACGCGTGATATAGCCGCGGTCTTCCTTCGGCTCGAAGTCGTACATGATGAATCCGACCATCTGCTCACCCGAGTAGATCGCCAGAGGGACGGAGACGCCGTCGGCCTTTGCCTCTGCGAGGGAGTAGGTGTTCGAAGCGACGAAGCCCTTCTGCTCGTCGGCGACGGAAAGCTCGATACATTCGCGGAAATTGTCCATCGTGATCTCGCGTAGCGTAGCCTCCAGGGTCTCCCCCTTGGCCTCGTCATTGCGGCCGACTCTACCGGAAGGCAGGAACGGCTTCAACGAGGTCGAATCCCCCCTCACGACGGTCGGCCAAGCATCGTCTGGTTGGCCGATGACGGACAAGCAGAACACGAGAAGCTGATTGTAGGCTCTCATCGAGAGGTTCGGAAGCCGCTCGAAGCGCGTGGCTTGGGAATCGGGTCTCGCCTGGTCGACGAGACGTGGGAACCGGTGTTATGGGTTCGCGGGGACGCGCTGAGGGAGGCCATACCCCGCGTCTTGATGAGATTCTCGTTCGGCGCTACTCCAGTGGATACCCTGACCTGATGTTGCGGATGCGCATCGAGGCGTCGGAGCGTGGGATCTCGCCGAAGCTGAAGTCGAGTTGATCCTCCCGCGCGACGAAGATGTCGGCGATCTCCGTGAGCGACGCGTACTGGACGTGGCCGGCTTGAACGAACGCGTCGATCTCGGCGAGGAAGTCGTCCCACATCTGGATTCTGTTGCTCCAGAAGTGCACGGAGTCGGTCGGGGCGGTCCACTGGTCGTCTTCGATGCCGGGTGTCCCGTCTGCGGTCTTGAACTCCCGCGGGCTCACGAACACGGCGTATGTGTTGACCCAGTCGGGGCGGCGATCGGCGGTCGCCCTGCGGATCACGTCGAGGCTGTTCACGAGCTCGCCGTGCCCGATGTAGATATAGCGGCCGTCCGGATCGTGCTGCGCCCAGTCGAGGCGAGAAGGTCGCCAAGCCCATGTTGCCGTGCACTCGCCCGCGACGTGTCCAGGCAACGCGACGCCCCACAGGATCCGGAAGTCCGGGTAGTACGCGTCGAAGTAGTCGAGCCGACCCTGAATGTCCTGTTCGTTCATCCCGGAGGCGACTCGGGTTGGGTGGCCGCCGGCCAGGATGATCTCCTCCTGCACATCGTGATAGAGGACGGACGACTCGTGCGCGTGCGCATCGATCTCATGCCCCATCGTCTCGAGGTCGGCGTAGAAGCCGGGCTCGTACAGGGCTACGCCTCGCGAGAAGGTCCAGTCGGAGCCGAAGTTGATCACTGCACCGTGTTCCTGTGCCATCCGAGCGAACGCCCGCATCGCGGTGACGAAGTGATGCATCAGCACCTCGTCACCATCGTAGTCAGGAATCCGCAGTTTCGGGGTCGTGCCGCGGCTCATGTCCTCTTCGGTGTGGATGACGATCGTCAAGTAGAGCGGGGGCAGGTCGTCGTCCGTCGGAGATCCGTTCGATCCGGGGGCGCTCTGCACAGTCGTCAAACCCAGGACGGTCGAGATCGCGAACGCGAGGAGTGGGAGGCGCCACAACGTCTCGCGCTTCGTCAGCGAACGCATCTGCTCCAACCTCCTGCGGATCGAGCCAGTCTAGCATTGTCGGCAGGAGATGTACATCTCGCGGGTCTGCGCCGCTTCGCGTCGGTGAACGAGGCGGGATTCCTTCGATCTGCTAGGATGGCAGTCGGGACGACGGAGCGTGTCGAGGAGGAGAAGCGCATGCGCATCCACATGCCGCGGCCGCTCAAGAAGAAGGGAGTGCAATGATCAAGCGATCAACCCGAGACCTCTGGCGGGCAGGGCGGAGGCTGTCTGGATTCTCTTTCGTCGACTTCCTCCACGGCTACGTCTACGGGCGCTGGCCCTATCACTACATCGGCTTGGCGACGGGGGAACGGTTGGCCCCGCGCTTGCTGCGGCCGCCTCTCGCGGCGCTCGCCGGCCTGCTTGCGCGGTCCCACGGGAAGGAGGGAATAGATCCCAAGCGGGCGTTCGCCGATCGCTATCACGGGAAGGTCGTGCCGACGGAGGCGGCCGAGGAACTCGTCACCCTCGACCGGCCGATCGAACTGCGCGGTTTGGAGCAGATCATTCCCTACAGGACGGCACGCGACATCGTGCTGCAGGATCCGGACCACATCGTCGCGCTCGAGTGTCCCTGTCGATCGGTCCGGGAGAACCCGTGCCTGCCGCTCGACGTCTGCTTGATCGTTGGGGAGCCGTTCGCCGGCTTCGTCGCCGACCATCATCCGGAAAAGGCTCGTTGGATCTCCCAGAGCGAGGCGGTTGAGATCCTTCGGGCCGAACGGGATCGCGGCCATGTGCACCATGCGTTCTTCAAGGACGCGATGCTCGGCCGTTTCTACGCGATCTGCAATTGCTGCTCCTGCTGCTGCGGTGCGATGCAGGCCTGGCGGAGCGGTACGCCGATGTTGGTCTCGTCCGGATACACGGCTCTGGTCGACGCAGGCCGTTGTGTCGCGTGCGGCACGTGCGCAGAGGCCTGTCCGTTCGACGCCATCTCGGTGGGCGACGAGTCGGCAACGATCGATGAGGCACGCTGCATGGGCTGCGGCGTCTGCATCTCGAAGTGTGAGCAGGAAGCGGTGTCGCTCGCCCGAAACCTCGAGAAGGCCGAGCCGCTGGAAATCCGAAGACTGCTGACCTCCGATGCAACGAATTAGGTAAGCAGGGACGCCTCTTGTCGCTCTTCTTCTGATCCTGGGCGTTGGACACATCGCCGGCCCCGAAGGAATCCCGGCTTCCAATCTGGCGATGGAATGCGTGCAGATGATCGACAACGGTAGCTTCGCGGAGGCGGGGAGAGGATTCGGCTGTTGGGAGCCCTCACGCGTGAGACGTTTGCCGTGTCTCCCAGACGAAGGCTCGAGCCGCCTTCGTCGGGGCAATTGGGGTGGCCTCGCTTCACTCGTCAGCTATCCGGTGAGTAGCAGCAGTTTGTAGAGGCCGAAGGAGAAGAGGCCGGCGGCCGTTGGCGTCGCGACCCACCCGATGGCGATTCCGCCGACTTTGCGTGCGCGTACGGTGCGGATGCCGTTGAGAATGCCGACGCCGATGATGGCTCCGACGATCGATTGAGACGTCGAGACCGGGATTCCCAGAATCGAGAAGAAGTGAACGGCCAGCGCGGCCGCCAGCTGTGCTGAAAACGCGCTTACCGGGCCGAGCGGCGTAATCCCACTGCCGACCGTCTGTGTCACTCGTCTCCCGAAGGTCAGTACGCCGACGGCCAGCGCTACCCCTCCGAGTAGGCTGAGCCATTTCGGGCTGACCCCGAGGTTCGTAATCGGTCCCATTGCCGTTCCTACGTGGTTCGCTCCCAACGAGAACGAGATGTAGCAGGCGCTCAAGATCAGGAGGACGTGCGGGAGGCGTTGCCAGAACGAAGTTGCACCGATCCTTCTCAGCACTTGGGTCGTCACCCAGTAGATGGCCATGGCAAGGATCCCGACGAGGATTGGGCAGACAACCCAGACTTCCACAATCTGAACGATGACGCCGATGTTCAGATCCGCGCCGACCGCCAGTCCCGCACCGGCGACACCGCCTACGATTGCCTGGGACGTGGAGACTGGCACCCTGAAGAGCGTGGCGATGGTTACGAAGATCCCCGCGGAGAGCATCGCGGTGAGGATGGCGAGAGATGGAAGTTCCGACGTGACGATCCCTTTGCCGACGGTGTTCATCACTTCGCCGCCTTGAAGGACAGATCCCAGGACTGCGAAGACCGCCACCAACAGGATTGCCCGGCGGTAGCTCACCAGGCCGGATCCGACCGTGGTCCCAACGCAGTTGCCCGCGTCGTTGGCACCGATGTTCCAGCCGACGTAGGCCCCGACGATGAGAAGCGGGATCAGACCTATCATGGCTCGCCCGCTCCCGCGATGTTCATGTGTAACGTACGATTCTTGCTCTTCGGCATCTGCCTAGATGGCCTGTTCCGCGATCACGAGCGCGATGCGATCGGCCAGGTCCTCCGCTCGATCCGAGATCTGAACGAGCTCGCTGATGTATCCGTGAACGTGCAGCTTCGCAGCGAGGTCAAGGTCAAAGCCGAAGAGGCGCTTGGTCAGCTTGCGCTCGATGTGGTCGATCTTCCCCTCACGCTGCTCGATTCTTGCCGTGCGCTCGACGTCCTCCAAGATGTCGAGGGTCTCGTCGAGGATTTCGAGGACGCCTTCGACCAGCTCCTCGGGAATCTTCACGTGCTGTACGAGAAGATAGTCGAGCGTCGACTCGGCTGCGTTGGCCAGCGTGTCGACTCGCTCGATGAGCTCCAGGACCTGTCTTCGCGCCGGAGCGAAGAGGGCCCCGCTGATGAGGGACTTCTCAACGTCTCGGCGCGTGTCGTCGGCCTTCCCTTCGGACTTGTGCGTCTCGAGGGCGAACTGCTTCGCGTTCTCCTCATCCTTGTCCACGAAGTGCGCCCTCGTGGCCTGACCGAAGAAATCGATCGTCTCACGAACCTGCGCCAGATGCTCGAGGACAAGTTTCTCCACCTTCGCTCTGCCCTTCCAGAGTCGCACGTCATCACCCCTTTCCGTCTCTGCCGACCTCAATAGGATAGCGACCTATGGTGCTCTCCATAGAGAGCATAGCGGACAGTACCGTCCTGTGCGCAGTGCTGCAAGTAGTGGCTTCGCGAACGTTTCTTCCGCAGTGGGCTCTCGTGCGCGTGACACGGACCTGTTGCTCTTGGTGGGGCCATTCGCTACGGTTTGGATCGCCACGAAAGGGGCCGAGGCGATGGCAGATGTGCGGGATCGGGTGCGAGACCACTGCAGGGCTTTGACGAGAGTCCGAGAGGATCCTATCCAGAAGAACCTCACCGACTGCGAGGAACACATCTTTCCCACTGTGGGCGAGGCCGCGGAGTCGTTTTACCCTCACAAGTTGACTCTCGCGGGCCCCGCCTGAAGCCTCGAGTGCGAGATGCAGTTGGCATGTCCTACTCGCGCGATCATGTGCTGATGGTCGCCGATGCCCCGGGCGACCTGCGGGCCGCCGAAGCGAACGGAGTCCTTTTCCACCCGATCATTCCGGGAGAGGAAGAGGCATCGTGGTCGGCGTTCCTGAGCGAGGGCTTGGATCGGTTCATGGGGGGCCGTATGGTGGAGCCTACGAAGAGGAGCTCCTTGATCGTTTCGATCGTGCGCTCCCCGAACGTCCCCCGTGGGGGGTGGGTTGATGAGCTTGATGGATATCGGCGTCGTCGGATTGGCCGTGATGGGGCAGAACCTGGTCCTCAACATCGAGAGCCGTGGCTACTCGGTCGCGGTCTTCAATCGAACGCCAGAGCGCACGAAGGAGTTCGCCGCGCGCGGTGGCGGGAGGCGGATTCTCGCCACGTACAGCACAGAGGAGTTCGTCACATCGCTCGCGAAGCCGCGGAAGATTCTGTTGATGGTCAAGGCGGGCGCTCCGACCGATGCGACGTTTGAGCTGATCCTGCCGCTGCTCGAGTCCGGCGATCTGGTGATGGACGGAGGGAACGCTCACTTCGCGGACACCGAGCGGCGTCTCAAGCGGGCTCACGAGCGGGGGCTTCGTTACCTCGGTGTGGGGATCTCGGGCGGGGAGTACGGAGCGCTGCACGGCCCGTCGATCATGCCGGGCGGCTCCGAAGAAGCCTACGCGACGGTCGGGCCGATTCTCGAAGCGATCGCCGCACAGGGTCCTGCGGGCACGTGCTGCGCCTACATGGGCCCGGGCTCGGCCGGACACTACGTGAAGATGGTCCACAACGGGATCGAGTACGCGATCATGCAGGTGCTCGCCGAGGTCTACGACTTGATGAAACGCGGGCTCGGTCTCACGGCGGCGGAGATGGCCGAGGCGTTCGCCGCGTGGAGCCGGGGTGAACTCGGCGGCTATCTCGTCGAGATCACGGAGAGGATTCTCCGAGTCGAGGATCCGGAGACCGGCGACGCTCTTGTCGAAGCCATCCTGGACACGGCCGCGCAGAAGGGAACCGGCAAGTGGTCGAGTCAGTCCGCCCTCGATCTCGGTTCTCCGGGACCGACCATCGCTGCCGCGGTCTTCGCGAGAATCTTCTCGTCGTTGAAGAGTGAGCGTGTGGAAGCGGAGGGCGCGCTCGGTGGGCCTGCTTTAGTGAACTCCCAGCGTGTCAGCGTGGACGATCTCCGGAGCGCCTGCCTCTTGACTGTAGTTTCGGCGTACGGGCAAGGGCTTCGCCAGCTTCGCGATGCCTCCGCCGAGCGCGAGTACGGTCTGGATCTCGCTGAGGTTGCGCGGATCTGGATGGACGGATGCATCATCCGGGCCAAGCTGCTCGATCCGATACGGGCTGCCTTCGATCGGAAGCCCGACCTCCCGTTCCTGATGCTGGCCGAGCCGTTCCGAACGATGTGGGGTCAGCAGCAAGACGGATTGCGCCGGACCGTCATCTTCGCGCACCAGCACGGTTTCCCGGTCCCGGCGATGGGGTCGGCGCTGAACGCGCTGGACTCGTACCGGACGGGGCGGCTGCCGGCCAACCTCCTTCAGGCTCAGCGTGACTTCTTCGGCGCGCACACGTATCAGCGGATCGATCGTGAGGGAACCTTCCACACCGAGTGGGAAGAGGCATGAGCCCGTCTCGGGTGCCCGGGCGAGCGATGACGGCGGACGAGATCTTGCAGTTCCTGTCGGAGTCTTTGGCCGGCTTCGGAAGGCCCAACGAGCGGGTTCTCGTCGTCGTCCCCGATGGCACGCGAACGATCGTGATGGTGACGGTATTCGACGGCCTCTGCGCATGTCTTGCGCCGCGCGTGAAAGAGCTGACGTTCCTCGTCGCGCTCGGGACCCATCTGCCGATGACCGATCGAGAGGATGACGGGATTCTCGTCGTACCGAACGCCGGCGAGATGCTCTTCCGCCTGGCGGACGGCACCGTTCCCGACGTCGACTCGCTGTAGCCGACCCCTAGGCGTCTGATCCTGTTCGTGGGTTCCCGTTCTGTTGCGATGCGGTTCGGTGCTACACTGCGTATCGAACGGAAGGAGGTGAGCGATGTGGGAACGTACATTCTCTTGAGCCGTGTCACCGACTCCGGTGCCGCGACGGTCAAGAGCCATCCGGAACGGATCAACGAGGTGAATCACGAGATCGAGCAGTTCGGCGCCAAGGTCATCCATCAGTACGCGACGGTCGGCGCCTACGACTTCGTGAGCGTGGTGGAGGCGCCGGATCTCGCAGCGATCACACGCGTCTCCGTCGAACTCGGTTCGCGCGGGAGCGTGAAGATTCAGACGCTGCCCGCCCTACCGATCGACGACTTCATCAACAACCTGAAGTAATCATTGCACGGCGGTTTGTGCGGTAGTGCCTTCGCGCCGACTCAAGTCTAGGCATCTCGTTCCTTGACGCGGACGGCATTCATTCGGCACAATGAACGCCATGTGGCGGCCGATCGAAGAGGAAGTCGATGCGCTCGTAGCGTTCAATCGGAGCCTGACGTATCCGAGCATCAAGTCGATTCGATGGAACCACCGACGGATCGACTTCGGAAGCGTCGGACAGGTCGAGCGAGATCGCCACAAGCTGACGTATTGGCTTTCCGATGGTGGATCGCGGTACGCAGTGCGGTATGAGTTCCCGCGACAGCGCTGGGTGCTGGAAGGCTTCGACGACAGTGGATTCCTGGATCCTGCGCCCGATGTACCGCCCCCGCGATGCTTCCCTCCCTCGAACTGGTGAGAAGGGCGCGGGCCCAGGCTTTGCGTCTGGGCCCGTGGGGTGGGTCGGTGTGGTGGTCGTTCTAGCTCTCGTATGCCGGCAAGATACTCCCCGCAGTTGAGTGGTTCATGAAGGGGCCGTGAGCTTTCGTTGAGGGAGGAAACTTGGAGATCCCGGCCACGGGACGTTTCCCACGATGCCGGCCCATGCCAGGATCACTAGGAGAAGACCGACCGCGACGGCCATCCAGTCCTCACTGAGCCGAAACCCGAAGCCCTTGTTTTCCGTTCCCATCGGTGTTCGCGCGCTTACTTCCAGAACTCCCAGAACTTCCGCCCGACGAGCTTCGCGGAAACGGTGTTGTTCTGCACGGTGACGGTGAGGTCCATCGTGTAGGTCTTGTTGTTCCGTAGGTTCGTGACGCCGCAGGGCGCCTTCACTCTGCCGCTAAGGCCGCCTTGGCCAAGAGAAACCGTGACGTCCCCAAGGTTCACGGAGAGGTCCTGGACACGGATTTCCGCGTCCGCATCTGCGCGATTGGGAACCAAGACCAGATTGCGATCGTTGAGGACGAAACCGAGGCCGTCCTCCAGCTCGGCGGCCCCGCTAGCACCTTGGGCTGCTCCCGTGTCGAGGTACACGGTTCGCGCATTCCTCAGCGGATCGGGAGCGGGCCACAGAACGATCACCACAACTGCCACGACAATGGTCAGCACGCTGCCCAGAATCGCCGCACTTCTTCGAGTCATCTCTGTTCCTCCTTGCGCCAAGCACGCTCTCGGCCGTGGCAGAATACAATCTCCCTCTCTGACCGGTCAAGACCGAGCCCCTCAATCGCCATCTCCATAGAACTCGCACCTGCGAACAAGCGCGAACTCCCAACGTCAGGTGGAGGGCTGCATTGCGACGACGACATTCGTGGCGGCATGGGCGATCCCGATGGACTCCGCATTGTATCGGGTCTTCGCCTGCTCGTACAGATCCGTCCGGACCTTGGCTGCGTTGCCGACTCCGTCGCACCAGGCTCGCAGGCTTAGCATGACGCCGCTATTGCTGAGTTCGGCGACCGGGCATCCCACCACCTCGCGCACGAGCGGATGGGTTTCCGCAATCTCGGTGAGGATGGATCTGGCGGGTTCGACATCCGACCCGTAGTCAAGGCCGATGCTCACGATCGCCATCATTCGCGGGTCCGACAGGTTGATCGTCGCCTGAGCAGCCATCAGGCTGTTCGGAACGACGATCCTCCGGTTGTCGAATGTCCTCACAATCGTTTACCCAAGCCCGAGGGTCTCCAAAGCTCCTGTCTCAACGCTGTTGAGCGTCTGCAGTTGTACGGTGTCTCCCACCTTGAACGGTCGGTACAGCAGGATCGCTATGCCGGCAATGATGTTTCCGAGCGTGTTCTGAGCTGCTAGAGCAAGGACCACCGAGACAACACCGAACCCTGCGAGGAGCGCTGTCCCGAAATGGCGGATTGCCGGGACCAGGTGCGCGAAGAACAGGAACGCCAGGAAATAGACGCTGATGTGGACAAGCCTGGTGACGAAGTGGACGGCCGTCCGATCGATCCGTTCCTCGACGTCACGGAGGAGAATCGTGCGAATGCCCTTTCGGATCAGCCTGTTGAGGGACCAGGAAATCGCAAAAAACAACAAGGCATAGAAGATGCCCCCGATGATTGTTGCGGGGTTGAACACAGTGTGCCAATAGATGGGGCCCATGTGATGCTCCTTTCTGTGGCCGCCGCCGTGACCCTTGCGGACCGACGACACAGTAATCGATACGGAAGGCCCAGTGAACTCGGCCTAGCGAGAAAGCGATGTACCGAGTTCCTGAGGTTGGGTGGCCACCGCGTGGCGACGATTCAAACAGCGTGGATGGACCGGATTACGGGAGGAAAGTCGCTGCACGGAAACCATGGCTGCCGAGGCGGCTGTTCTTCATCTCAGAGCCCTGGTCCGTGCACTCGCTTTGGCGGGAGATGATCGACTGTGGTAGCTTAAGAAGCTGACCGACCGCGAGAATCACCTTGGCGGGCAAGAACGCCGGAGGAGGAACGATGAACCATGCGCGAACAGGAAGCTGAGGAGCGACAGGCGACCTTGTTGGAGGAGCTGTGCGGGGCCGATAGACCTCTATACGCTGTTCTCAGCTCGTATCTCTATCACACACCGCTGACGGCCATATCGAAGAAGGATCTCGACATTCTCATCGAGGAGGCAGAGGAGAGCGGGGACTTCAGACAGGCAATCGACAAGGCCATCTTCGAGGGTACTCAGAATCCCGGGGAGAGGGAACGGTACATCGAGGTTATCCGGAACCTTGCGTCGAGAGCCATGCACGTGGCAGAGCAGGCCAAGGACGAGCGAGGGAAGGAAGGACTCGCCGAGCGCGCTGCTTCCGTCGGGAGGAAGATCGAGGATTACCGGTTCATGAGCGAAAGGACTGGTGACATACTGATCGTAGCCTCCGAGTACTACACCGAGAGGCTGGTGGAATCAGACGAGAACGTCAGGAGAGAAGCAAGACAAGCAGACAAGAGGCAATCCGAAAGCGTAGAACGGGCAATCGGAAAGCGAGAAGAGGGCGAGCGAGCCACGAGAAGAAGAGAGAGACGTAAGATGGGAAGGGGGGAGAGGCGGGAGGCCAAGCGACAAGCGAAGATTGAAGACGTCGCAGCAAGCGACAGTCGAAGCGCGAGAGAAGAGAAAAGGTCGGAGGCGGAAGAGGGAGAGCGGAGAATAGACGAGATGGAGAAGACGGCGCGAGATGCAAGGAAGAAGGAGAGAATGGGGAACTAGCTCGCGCTGCTGACCTTCACCCCGAAACGAGACCACAGACATGATGAGAACCGACCTTGATCCGCGTTTGCGGGAGGTCGGCGGGCACGCGGGAGCTGGAGGTTCTCTGAAACAGGGATTGAAACTGCGGTGTGGAGCCTGGGGGACTGATTGTAGAACGTGTTCGTTAGCCGTTTCGTGGTGACTTGGGACACCTTCACCTGGTTGGCAGGCACCTCAATGCCAGTTGGGTACTCAACATCAAGCGTTGTTGCCATCTATCCCTGTTCACTCCACCGAGATACCAGCTCTGTTTCTGGACCTATCTCAGGGAGTCAGGTCATGATCTCTACGGTTTGCCAGAGTGGAATAGCGAAGTGAGTATCGCCCTTGCTCTCTGAGGAATCGTCTTCTCGGATCCATTAGCTATGTCGTCAGAGCTTGTTTCCCTTCTTCAAGTTGATAGGGCGAGTCTATTGAGGTAGTGTGCATATGCACACACTGGACGTTTCACTGAAAGGAGAAACAACATGCCAAGAGGCGACGGGACCGGCCCGGCCGGGCAAGGTCCGATGACTGGTCGACGTCTAGGTAGTTGTGTAGACGGCATTCGACGATTCTTTGGAACTCGAGGTGAGCCAAGGAGCAACACCCCGTCTGACGCTTCCTACTCAAGCGGCAGACAGCACCTGGGGCAAGGTGCTGGACGTGGGAGAGGTCGCAGACGCACAAACGATCGTTCGATCAAGAGGAGGTAGAGATGCCAAGAGGGGACAGGGCAGGGCCGTTGGGACAAGGTCCGATGACAGGTCGGGGAGCCGGGCTCTGCGCTGGCTATCCGACAGCAGGATACGCACAGTCATGGGGCGGCCGAGGAATGGCTTAGGGGCGAGGTTGGCAACGTGGGATGGGGCGCGGCTGGGGACTGGCTTCGTACCATCGAGGGTTCCCAACCTTCGCGGGGTATGCCTTGGACCCGCCAACTGGGAAAGCGGAACTGCTGGCATTGCAGAGCGAAGAAGAGCATCTGAAGGCACTGCTCGCGGAAGTTGAATCTCGGATTCGGGATCTTGAGCAAGGGGATGGGAATCAGCAAGAGTAACGCACTAAACGGCTTCCCCGAGTATTGTGTCTGACCTGCCCCCCTGAAAGCGGTCCAGAAGTAGAGCTAGGATCTGGATCGATGG
>CAZMYM010000015.1:0-52308 GCA_964570515.1 uncultured Thermotogae bacterium
CGCGAACTCCCTGAAGACATGCTCGTCGGGAAGATGCTGAGTCGCGCCCTAGACTAGGCTAGCACAGTGCGCCCGAAGCCCACCGAGTACCCAGAGGAGGAGACGTGATGCCATCTGCTATAATGGGCGAATAGGAGGGAGACGAGGAGAAATGAAGCGCACGGTCGCTATCGCTCTGGTCGCTCTTGCCCTCGTCGGATGCACCCACTCCACCGCCAACTTCCACGCCACGATCGAGCCGAATCATGGGCGCGTCCCCTACGAAGCCACCATCACCGCGAGTGACATCGGGCGCAGCTACACCTTCCACCTACCGGGCGAGACGATCACGCAGGACAGCCCATCGCTCGAGGTCACGGTGGACTCTCTCAACTGGAGGGCCACGGTAGAGACCATGTGCGGCGGGCGCCCCTACTCGGATGATGTTCGCGCGACGGGCAACAACGCGCCACCTACTGCGTATGCCGTGATAATCAACGGGGACCGCGGCCTGTGGGAGATGTGCCCGCTGGAGCGGACGCTTCTCGAGTTCGATCTGTCCCCCGGCGCCACCGTCATTCGTGTTGACGTCTGGGGCGATGCCTTCTCTCAGCACTACTCGATCTTTTGCCCACCCTACGATGGGACCTATCACGCCCTCTGGCGGGGGTACATGCTAGAGAACGCGTGTATCGTGTACCCCGTCTACTGTAGCGTTCCCGGTGAGGCGCTGCCTTATTCCCCAACCAACCTTGACGAGGGGTATCCGTACCGTGAGTGGCGTGGCACGAATGCGATCGATTGGGGATCGGGAACGGGCAGCGCCATTGAGATCCCTGAGCAGCAGGCTTATATCAGGGTGACCGTGCGTGATTCCTTAGGCCAGGGAGGGTTCGCGCTGTTCACTCCGCGGATCCGCGCGGTGAACTTTCGATGACTCCTGAGTGGAGGGAGAAGGCACGGAATGCGAGCAAGCGGATCCGGTCTCGTATGTGGAAGCGTGATCGGAGCGTCAACTACCTCGTGGTTGAGGCGATCATGGAGTACCTCAACCGGGAAGAGCGGAAGGGCTGAGCGCACCCCCGGTTTCATCTTAGGATGAACGCCGCAGCTGTGCTATACTGCATTCAATGCGGTACATCGGCAGGAAGACTCTCATTGGAGCATCTGCGTGGGCTTTGCTGGCAGCCCTAGCTGGTTGCCTGGTAGGACTTCATCCGCCGGTGGCTATCATGGAATGCGAGCAGCTCTACCCCGCAGAATTCCACGTATCCAGCATCCAGTGCTATGACCCTGATGGTGAGATCACGTCCAGGCATTGGGACTTCGGCGATGGGCAGACCGCTGAGGGTGAGTCAGCCACCCACATCTATAATGATCCTGGGGAGTACGCGATTTGCCTAACCATCACAGACGACTCAGGGTTTGAGGCGAGAAAGTGCGAGTCCGTCAGTGCCTTTCAGGAATTCACTGTGCCGACTGACGCTTCCACAATCCAAGCAGCGATTGTGATGGCCCAAGATGGGGACCTGATTCGCGTTCTTCCCGGTACATACATTGAGAACATTAACTTCCTCGGGAAGGCCATCACCGTGATGGCCCAAACTCCACTGACAGCGACGATTCAAGCGGGAACCGCGCAAGCTGCGGGCAGCGGGCTACCGGCAGTGACATTCAACAGCGGGGAGCAGCGGGATTCTGTCCTTCAGGATTTCGTTATCCAAGGCCCTGGACCTACGGGTGCGTTGCCGTACTCGGGAGCGGGGATCACGGTCGTGGGAACCTCTCCGTCCATTCGGCGGTGCACGATACAGAACTGCATCGCGATGGAGGGAGCAGGAGTCTACGCCTACGAGTCGAATCTGCTACTGGAAGGCTGCCGGATTGCTGACTGCCGCGCCACCTTGAACGGTGGAGGGATACTGATGGTCGGAAGAAACCAGTTCCCGGAGGTCCGCGAATGCGATATTACCTCAAACAGGGCCAACGCAGGCGGAGGCATCTACATCGGGACAATGCATGATGAAGAACTGCTGGAAGAGGCGATCCTTCCCGTCGTTGCCACCTGCTCAATCACGAAGAACACGGCAACGGGCAACCCCAGGACTGCAATAGGCCACGTGGGCGGAGGCATTGAGGTCGGGACAGGCTGCCGGTATTGTGGGAAGGGGAACGCAATCAGCGGAAACTCCCCTCACGATGTCTGGTATCACGATTGCTGCATCTAGAAGCGCACTTGGATGGCTTTGCCCTCAAGTCAACTGCCGGAATCCTCCTGACCCAGCCAACCTGTTACCTCGGGCCTACGCTCCGAGCGTCGCTTGGCGAAATGATTTCGGTGCGCCCTCAAGCTGCTCGCCAACGATGTGTGCGCGGATCTGCGTCGTCGCTAGGTTCGCGTCCCCCGAGCGCCGTGTGAGTCCACCGAACGTTCTTCTGTGGGCGTAGGGCGTCGAGCCGAACGGAGTTGCGATCTTCAGTCCCTTTCCCTAGAATCCGCATCGCCGGAGGGGTTGGAGAGCGGCCGAATCCGCCAGTTTGGAGAACTGGTGTACCCCTTGGGGTACCGCGGGTTCAAATCCCGCCCCCTCCGCCAGCGCCTGTGCTAGGTGGGGGGCTAGCGGTCCCCTGTGATCCACAACCCGCTCACGTGGAGCCGAAAGACTCCCGGAGGGAGCGGGCGTGAGGGTCCGTCCACGGGCAAGCGGCGTTGAAGGCCGAGCCCTCTGCGGCGCACGCTGGTGAATCCCGTCAGGCCCGGAAGGGAGCAGCGGTAAGCTAGCCTCTGCGGGTGTTAGAGGATCCCTGGGTCCGAGCTGGCTACCCGCGAAGCGCCTCGTTCTCGCTTTCGATGGGGTCACGCACAGGCGCACTTGTGTGACTCGCCGTAGGGAACTTCGTGACGACGTCGTGGAGCGCGCCAACGAGTCGGACCGACACGTCTCCTGCCAGGCCGTCGACTCCGAACACGCCGCGTCGGCGCACGCCGTCGCAGCAGCCGCGAACGGCGGCGACGAGAAGCATCCGTTGCTCCTCCTCAGGGCGGAGAACTATCGTCGGGTTTTCGACGAGGAGGGCGAGCGCCGCGGTAAGTCCGTACGCGCCCCAGTTGGAGACGGCCGCCGGGTACAGGTGCCGGGTCGTGGTCACGGCTGCGACTCCGCCGTCGCAGCCACAGGTGCAGGTTTGCGTCTTCGGGCTGAGTTTGCGCAGCGCGTCGTGGAGGAGACCAAAGCCGATCTCGTTCCCGCGGTCGCCGATTCCGATCGTCAGTGTGCCCGCGCGGTCAAGATCGGCGAACAGCCGATCGATCGGTTTCGAGCCTCCCTCGATCCGACTCCCGTCGAAGGTGTGCAGAACGCCTTCGGCATTGGCCCCCGGCTTTTCGATCGCGATGGCGACGTCGGTCGCATCGAGTGAGACGGGAGTGGTGTGGTCGATCGGAGTGACGCACACGTCGGCGCCGAGCTCGGCGAGCAGCCACCGCATCGTTTCCAGGATCTCGGGATCGACGTGGATCGTCGGCCTCAAGCCGACGCGCTTCAGCGCACGCGCGAGCGCGGCGGCCCCTAGAGGACCGTCGTTCTCGCCCGCCGGATACCTGCCGGGCACGACGAAACCGGTGAATAGGCTGACCCGTGCGTCCGGGATCGCGAGAAGCGAGGCGGCAATCGTGAGGCAGAGCGGCTCGTCCGAACGCAGTGCGGCCTGGTACGCACGGGTGCGATCCGCTGTCTCTTGAGAAGCGAAGCCTTCGCCGCAGACGAGTGCGTCGATCTGCTTGAACAACATCAAGGGAACGCGGTTCCGTGCGGGATTCATCGGCGCCTGCGGCCTTCCGAGTTTCGTGCGCACGGCGTTGTGACGATGCTGTGGAAGGGGTTTTCGCACGCGATCGCCGGCTCCTTCGTCATGGTCTGTCGCCCTCTCTCTGGCTTGGCCTGCGAGGATTGTAGGGGAACCTCGCGGGAAACCTCAACGGAGGTCGTCGGGCGTGGACACGGGGTGCGCCCGTTGTGGGGGCGTGAGTGAAGCTCCGAGGAGGGACAAGCGACCGATGGACGTCCGTCACTGGCAGGGATGGGAAGTTCCTGCGAGCAGTGAGCGGAAGCGGCGTTGCGAGAACGGCGGCGATTTGAGGGCGTTTCACGTGCCAGCATGTCGTGGCTAAGATGAGGCAGCCGGGTGGGGGCATCCGCTTGTTGAAGGGGGATTCATCCCGCTTCCGAATCATGGCTGGTGTGGTGATTGGCGTTGGGCCTTTTTGGGGAGAGTCAAGGGACTCCGGCAAGGGGGAAAGTGTGAGGGAGACGCGGACCATGATCCTATTCGAGGGGAACATCGCGGCGGGCAAGAGCACCGTGGGGCGACGGTTGGCCGAATCGGGGCTGTTCGGTTTCATCGAGGAGCCGGTCGGGTCCTGGCAGCAGGATTTCGAAGAGAACCTGCTCGATCTTTTCTACAAGGACGCGAGTCGTTGGGCGTTCACATTCCAGCTGGCAGCGTTCACGACCAGGGCGAAGACGTGGACCGAAGTGCTGTCGATGACCGATCACAACACGGTCGTGCTCGAGCGCTCGATCTACTGCGACCGATACGTCTTCGCCAAGAACTGTTTCCAGTCGGGGCTGATGTCGAAGACGGAGTGGCAGCTCTACTGCAAGCTGTGGGATTGGCTCCAACGGAACTGGTGCGCCGAGCCCGACAAGATCGTGTACCTGCGGACGCCGGCCGACGTCTGTCATGAGCGGATCGTCGAACGTGGTCGATCCGAAGAGACGACGATTCCGGTCGAGTACCTGCGCGACCTCGAGGTGCTGCACGACGAGTGGCTGATCGAGAATCCGAACGCGGTCATTGTCGACGGCTGCAGGCAGTGGGAAGCGACGGAGATCTACGACTTGCTCGTCGAATCCGGCGTCGCCTTGGCCGGTCGCGAGGAGACGATCCAGACGACGGTCGGCTAGCGCGGCGGAATCAAGATAGATCTGGCTGATGCGGGCTCGCCCTGCGGGGGTGAGCCCGTCTCTCTGCACGGGCGATGGGCGACAGAAGCGGTTTCGAACGGAATCGGCGGTCGGCTATACTCGAGACACCATGGCTGTCGTCAACAGGATCGTCAAGATCCGAAAGCGGAATCACGCGTTGGTCGCCTTCGATCAGGGCCGCGTGGTTCGTGCCATCAGCCGTGCTGCAACCGCGGTCGGGGGGTTCGGGCAGGATTTCCTGACCGGCATCAATGATCGAGTCTTCGCCGCCGGAGGCACGGACGACGGGATTGCAGAGTTCCTCTCCGACCTCGTCGTGGTTTGTCTGAATGCCGATCCGCGACACCACGTGTCGAACTTCCCGCCGACCGTGGAGAAGATCCAGGACGTGGTTCTGCACGTTCTCACGAGCAATGGGTTCACGACCATCGCTGATGCTTACACGTGCTTTCGCTGGGGCCACGATTGGGTGCGACTGGGCGCGATTCGGGATGATCAGTTCGTCGGGGACGGGTATCCGCCCGGCCACATGGACCCACTGATTGCATGGAATCACGATCGCGACTGCGACACCGTGGAAGGGCTCAACGACATTGTCCGCACCGGGCGGCTGAAGGGGTTGATCGACGAGTCCCTCGACCGGTACGAGGGTACGTTGGACGATGCCGCGAAGGCGATCCTCGACCGCGTTGAGAGCGGCGGGATGCGAATGATCTGGATCAGCGGTCCGTCATCCTCAGGAAAGACGACGACGACGGTCAAGCTGACCGAGCGACTCGAGAAGGCGGGCCTGCAGTTCCTGATGCTTAACCTCGACGACTACTTCTGGTCGCTGATCGAGCATCCGACGGATTGGATCGATGACCGCAACTACGAAACTCCCGAGGCGCTGGACATCCAGCTGCTCAACGAGCACCTGCGTGCGCTCCTCAACGGCGAGACGGTCGACAAGCCGGTCTACAGCTTCAAGGAAGGGCACCGCGCCGGGACCAAGCCGGTTCACCTGGAGAAGGATCAGATCCTGTTGCTCGATTGCCTGCACGGCTTCTACCCGCCGATCACCGACGGGATCGAGCCGGCGGCGAGCTTCCGCGTGTACATCGAGGCAATGAACCCGCTCTACGAGCCGCACCCGATGTTGCCTCTCGATCAGGCGGACCGCTCCGACCGACGCCTGACGCGATTCGAGGACGTGAGGCTGCTTCGACGGATGCTGAGAGACGCTGTGCACCGGAATCATCCTTCCTTGGCGACGTTGCTGCACTGGCACTACGTTCGAGCGGGAGAGCTCTTCTCGATCATCCCACTCAAGGGACTGGCCGACGTCGTGGTCAACGGGGGAATGCCGTTCGACCTTCCCGTGATGAGGCCGTTCTTCGCGGAGGAGAAAGGGTTATGGCCTTCGGAAGATGACTTGGCGAACTATCCGTCGTTCCTCGACGCGCACATCCGTCACCGTCGTGTCTCGCACTTGCTGGAGTCGGTCGAGGGCGTGACGATGGATGATGTCGGCGACTTCGAACTGATCCCTGGAGACGCGGTCGTTCGTGAGTTCATTGGAGGAAGCACGATCAAGATTCCGCACAACGAATAGCGCGTGCGTTGAACGAACGCGACCTCCTCCTTACCCTTCCTGCTTGGAGGACCAACAGCCCATGCCGGCCAACCTGACAGCTGACTTCAAGAAGGCACGCCAACGGTTCCAGGCCGCCAACACGCCGGAGGAGAAGCTTGCCGCGCTCGAGGAGATGCTTGCGACGATCCCCAAGCACAAGGGGACCGACAAGATGCAGGCCGACATCAAGCGGCGGATCGCGAAGCTTCGAGAAACAGGCAGCGGGGTGCGGAAAGGACAGCGACCGGGCTACGATCACATCCCCAAGGAGGGCGCCGGGCAGGTCGTGTTGATCGGATCTCCGAACTGCGGCAAGTCGTCCCTCCTCGCCGCGGTCACGAACGCCAAGCCGGAGATCGCCAGCTACCCTTTCTCAACGCAGGTTCCCGTGCCGGGCATGATGGGATTCGAGGACGTCTCGATTCAGCTGATCGACCTCCCTCCGCTTACGGACGACTACACGGAAGGTTGGGTCTATGGCCTGATTCGTGCCGCCGATCTTGCGCTGTTGCTGATCGAATCACCCGAAGCGGAGCTGGCCGTTGCCCACATCGATGAGATCCTGCATCTGCTCGAGGATCATCATCTGTCGCTCGCTGCGTTGGGCGAGCCGACGGTGGAGGATGAGCGGGTCCGAGAGATTCCGTGCCTCGTGGTCTTCAGCAAGGCGGATCTCGTGGTTGACGAGGCCGGCGCCGCCCTTGATGAGACTCCGTTCGACGCGATCGTGACGTCTTCCGTTTCGGGAACAGGACTCGAACGGCTCCGCAGAGAAGTGTTCGACGCTCTCCGCATCGTTCGGATCTACACCAAGCTTCCGGGGCACAAGCCGGACATGGAGGAGCCGTACACGCTCTCCATCGGGAGCACGGTTCTCGATGCGGTACGTACCGTGCATCGCGACTTCGCCGATCAACTGAAGTACGTGCGGATCTGGGGGTCCGGGCGATTCGACGGCCAGCAGGTTCCGTCCGACCACCGTCTCGAAGACGGGGACATCATCGAGATCCACGTCGGCTAGATCGAACAGGCTCCTGACATCGTTTGGGGTATCCGATTCTGCTCAGTCGCCCGATGTGACGGAGAGCAGGGCGCCCCGGACGCACATCTCGATCGAGAAGCGATCGGGAGGGGCAAGCCCCGCGTACTTCGGCGTAGCCAGGACCTCGTTGACGACCTCGTCCGATGAACGCCCCCTGCGAAGATCTCGAATCCGATCGAACCAGAAGCCCAGCTCGCGCTCGTACCGATCTAGGTGTCCTTGGGGATGGTCCGTTGTGAGGCCGAAGTGCGTGAACGCGAGCGCGCGCGGTCGTAGGTCGCGAAGACGCTTCAGCGTGGCCGATGACGCATCGAGGTCGAATCGAGGGGGGACGGTCAGCGGGACGTCGACCGGGATGTCGTGATTTCCGACGGCGTCGCCGGTGAAGAGGGTCCGGCTCGCGTGTTCGAAGAAGCAGGCGTGGTGCGGAGCATGCCCCGTGGCATGAACGACCTCAACGAGGATCCCCCCCCCAAGGTCGACAAGCTGGCCGTCTTCGGCGGCATGCAACTGGTTCTCGGGGACCGGGGTCGGCTTGCCGTAGTAGGGAAAGAGGTCGGGGCTTGCATGGCGAACGCCGTCGATCAGCCGTCGTGGATCGATAAGGTGTTTCGCCGCTCGCGGGTGGGCGACGATTGTCGAGGAGGGATTGGCGACGGCAAGAGCCCCGGCGGAACCGGCATGGTCGAGGTGGACGTGCGTGACGAAGACGTACGCAAGATCGAGGCTCTGCAGAGCCTCGATCAGCAGGGGAGCCGCGCGCGGCGTCCCGGTCTCCACGAGACCGGCCCGCTCACCGACGATCAGGTAGGCGGCGCCGCGTCGCGCAAGGCCGTACTGGTTCGTGTCGATGCAGTGGACGGACGGGATCATGGTGGGGCTCATCGCGCTCACAGCAGACCGAGGCGGACGGCGAGCAACAGGGCGATCGTCGCGAGGGCACAGCCGCCCAGACCGACCCACGTGCCGGTTCCGAGCCAGCGACGGAACGTGATCCGTTCACCGATCGACTCGGACAGGGAGAGGACGACGACGTTTGCGGCGGAGCCGAGGGGTGTGAGGTTTGCCCCGAAGCCGACACCGATGGCGAGAGCCCACCAGAGTGGGCCGACGGGAAGCCCTTGCGCGGCGAGCCCCTTCAGGATCGGCAAGAAAGCGATCGTGAACGGGACGTTGCTGACGACGCCGGAGGCAAGCGCCCCAACCCAGAGAATCGCAATGACGGCCAGGTACATCCCCTGTTCGGCGACAAAGGCGATCCCCTTTCCCATTACGGCGATGACTCCGCTTGCCTCGAGACCGCCGACGATGATGAACAGCGAGATGAAGAAGAGAAGGACGTCCCAGTGCACCTTCTTCAGTATCTGCTCGAAGTCCGGTCTGACCCACAGCAGACCGATGCACGCGCCGATGAGGGCGACGAGTCCGGGTGCGAGCCCGATCGCGTCGTGGGTGAAGAAGAGGACAATCGTGATGCCGAGCGCGAAGAGCATGCGGCGTGCCGTGGTGCGGTCGACGATCGCTCGTTTCTCGTCCATTGCGAGGAGGCGATCCACGTTTGCCGGACGCTCTCTCAATTGTCGGCGGAAGATGAACAAGAGGAGACCTTGGGAGAAAATCCAGACGACGACGACGATCGGAGCGAGGTGGGTGAGGAAGTCGAGGAAGGTGAATCCGGCCGCCGACCCAATCAAGATGTTCGGTGGGTCGCCGATCAGGGTTGCCACACCGCCGATGTTGGAGAGAAGCACCTCGGCCATGACAAACGGAAGCGCCGGAATCCCGAGAAGATCGACGAGCGAGATGGTCACCGGAACGACGATGATGATCGTCGTCACGTTGTCGAGAACCATCGAGACGATCGAGGTCACGAGGCCGAGAGTGATGAGAAGAAGCCACGGCTTTCCTCGGGCAAGCTTGGCGGCGCGGATCGCCAAGTACTGGAAGAACCCGGTTTCCTCGAAAAGGCCGACGACGAGCATCATTCCCAATAGGAGTGTGATCGTGTCGAAGTCGATGGCGCGAACGGCGGCGTGTGCATCGTAGAATGAAAGCCACGATCCGAGGACGATCATCGCTACGGCGCCAGCAATCGCGACGATCGCTCGATGAACCTTCTCCAGGAAGATACCGAGGTAGGTGAGGGCGAAGATCAACAGAGAGACAGCCAACGGCCAAAAAGAGGTGTCGTTCATCCGCGAATCATCTCGTCGTGCAGAAGTTTCCGATCCTATCGCGGCATGTCGGCTCGCGCAACGACGCGGGCACGTCGACGAACAGGATCCTTGGGAGGGTAACGCTTCGCCTCCCACGCTGCCGCTGCCGACACGGGGGCTGCCTGGAGGCGTTGGTTGATCCAGGAGAGCGTTTCCGGAGAATCAGAACATGGCGGGTGACGTCCTCGATCTCTTCCATCCTGCGATTGCGCGAGGAACGTGGTTCCGATTGAGCGGGCCGATGGCGAGAGCCATCCGGGATGCCACTGTCGGGGCGACTACTTCGTTGTACAGAACGGTCGTTCCCTCCTTGCGATCGGGCATCGGAGAGAACGCCTGATCCCGTTGGTCGATCTCGTCTCCGAGGAACGGCGAGAAGCCCTCGGCCCGCTCACAGGACTCGTGCGAGGACCGACTCGTTGTCTCTGGATCCGGGCTCGGACCTGGGAAGGGAGGTCCGTGAAGGTGCTGCCGATCTCGGACGAACTCGAACGTCTGGGGTTCATGCGCGAAGATCCGTTACTGATCCTCTATCGCGAATCCGGAGGCGGAAGTTGAGTAGCGAGGACCGCTCGGCGGCTGAGTTCATCGAACAAGCGCGCGAGATCACGCGCGCTGGGCCGATCTGCGACGACTGCCTCGGACGCGCGTTCGGACGACGCGGCCGCGGGCTGGCGAACCGGGAGCGGGGAGAAGCCCTTCGCGCGATTCTCTCGATGGTCGACGAGGGCGCAAGACCCGGGGAGTGCTGGGTCTGCGGCGGGCTGTTGGGCCGGATGGATGGGTGGGCCGAGCGGGCCGCGGAGGCCGCGGAAGGTCTGGAATTCGCAACGTATCTGTTCGGGGTTCGACTCTCACCGCGACTTGCGGCGCTGGAGGCGCACTTCGAGGAGCGGTTTCCGACCGGCGACAGCGAGCCGCTCAAGCATGCGCTCAATCGTACGGTCGGCAAGCGGTTCGAGTGCCTGTTCGCGGGAACGACGGTGGACTTCGAGGATCCTCACCTGACGTTCCTCATCGACCTTGCCGCGGACACGATCCGCGTGCACGTTGCTTCCGTCTTCGTCTACGGGCGGTATCGGAAGCTCGTTCGAGGCATCCCGCAGACCCGTTGGCCGTGTCGCCGCTGCCGTGGACGTGGCTGCGATGCGTGCGGGTTCACAGGGAAGCAGTACCCGGAGTCGGTCGAGGAGTGGATCGCCGCCCCGTTCGTCGAGGCATCTGGAGCGAAGGACGACCGCTTTCACGGTGCGGGTCGTGAGGACATCGATGCGCGAATGCTCGGGGAAGGCCGACCGTTCGTCCTGGAGCTTCGAGTGCCGAAAAGGCGGACGCTTGATCTCGTCGAACTCCGACAGACCATGAATGAATCGGCCGGTGGACGCGTCGAGGTCTCGCGTCTTTCGTTCGTTCGGCGGAGAACCGTCGAGGTGGTGAAAGAGACCAAGGCCAGCAAGACATACCGTGTCCGGGTGGAGATCGCTGAAGAGGTGAGCCCCGACGTGTTCCGCGAGGCGCTTCGAACGCTTGTCGGCGAGATCGCGCAGCGTACGCCGCGACGCGTTGCGCATCGCCGGGCCGACTTGGTTCGGCGGCGGCGTGTGCTTGCTGCGAGTGGGCGGCTGTGCGACCCGACGCACGCCGAGATCGAGTTCGAAACCGAGGGTGGCTTGTACGTGAAGGAGCTCGTCTCTGCCGACGACGGTCGGACGGTGCCGAGCCTCGCTGAACGAATTGGGGCCGCGGCTTTCGTTACCGAACTCGACGTCATTGATGTGGAGTCGGCGGCGTTTCCGGACACGTCTGGCGAAGCCGTGGATATCGCAAACTGGCTACCGTAAAGTACCGCCGAGGGGACGATGGACAACGACCGACGAGAGAAGCGGACGACAGCGGAAACGACATCGAAAGCCCCATCGATTCTCGACATCTACTTCCGTGAGATCTCCCGATTCCCGTTGCTGTCGGCTGCGGAAGAACTGGATCTGGCTCGCGCGATGACGAAACGCGGCGCCGGCGCGCGTGAGCAGCTGATCGTCTCCAACTTGCGCTTGGTGGTCAAAATCGCCCAGGAGTACACAGATGTTGGCTTGCCTCTGGTCGATCTGATTCAAGAAGGCAACATCGGTCTGATCGAGGCGATCGACCGGTTCGATCCGGAACGTGGATACCGCCTAAGCACGTACGGCGCGTGGTGGATCCGCCGCGCGATACTGTCGGCGATCAACAGCTGCTCCCGCACGATCCGGATTCCCGACTATCTCTTCCGCGCGGTCCGTCGCCTGGCACAGATGCGATCCCTCGCGGAAGGAGGGATCGTCGATGCGGCAGAGATCACAGAAGCCGTTGGCATCTCGATTGACCGTCTGCTTCAGGTCGAGATGCAGGTGAACGAGATCGTTTCCCTCGACCAGGCCGTCGGCGAAGACGGCGACGAGACGCTTGAGGATCGGATCGTCGACGAGCGTGGGCTCTCTCCCGAACACGAGGCGCTTCGTCTGTTGTTCCGCGACGAACTCGAAGTCGTGCTCGATCATCTTCCGGCCCGGCAAGCGCTGGCGATCCGTCTTCACCATGGGATCGAAGATGGTTGCCCCTACAATCTCGCGGAGGTCGGGCGGCTGATGAAGATCAGCCGAGAGCGCGCGCGCCAACTGGTGAAAGAGGGGATGGAGACCATCTCCGGTCGCTGGGGCGAGCGGGCGCTCATGTTCTATCGTGGTTTGCTGAAGGGCTAAACGTTCCAGGCGCCGCCGCTGGCCTCGATGCACCTTCTCTCGTGGCCTCTCGCGCACGAAGCTGGCCGCATCCGGCCTGGATGTCGGTTCCCATGCTCTGCCGAATCGTGACTGGGATTTTCGCGTCGGACAGGACTTCGGCAAACGCTTGGACGCGACGATCGGGAGTTGGCCTCAACGACAAATCCCCCGTCGCGTTGCATCGGATGAGGTTCACGTGGCACAGAAGCCCGCGAAGGAGCCGGGCGATGGCACGTGCTTCCTCGACATCGTCGTTGACACCGTCGATCAGCGCGATTTCGAACGTAACTCGGCGGTGGGTTGCCTCGATGTACCGCTTGCAGGCGGCGAGGAGAGACGCGATCGGGTATCGACGGTTGACCGGGACGAGGCGTTCGCGCGCTCGATCGCTCGGCGCGTGAAGCGAGATCGCGAGGTTCACCTGCAGGCCTTCGTGCGCGAGACGGTCGATTCCAGGGACGATCCCGGCGGTTGAGAGGGTGAACGAGCGAGCTCCCAGCGAGAACCCTCGCGGGTCATTCAGAATCCGGATCGAGTCGATGGTTGCGTGGTAGTTGAGGAACGGCTCACCCATCCCCATGTAGACCACATGAGACAGGGTCTTCCCCGCCTCGCGGAGACTCCGCGCAGCGTGCAGCACCTGGGCGACGATTTCACCGATTGCGAGATCGCGGACGAATCCGCTTTGGCCCGTGGCGCAAAACGGGCACCCGATGGAGCAGCCGACCTGACTTGATACGCAGGCCGTGCAGCGATCCGCGTACTCCATGGTGACCGACTCGATCGTCTCGCCGTCCTGGAGACGGAACAGGCTCTTCGTGGTTCGTTGATCCCGGCTTCGCGTTTCGGCAATCGGGTCGAGGGTCGGGAAGGGAACATCGCTTGTGAGTCTCGCCCGCAGCGGGCGAGGGAGGGTCGTGATCGATTCGTACGAGTTCGTCAGGTCGCGATAGACCGCGTGCCAGATTTGCTCGGTTCGATACGCTGGAAGATCTGCGAGGCGCTCGAGGAGTCCGTCGTAGGGAAGGTCGAGCAGGGACCCGCTAGCCATGGCGCTCGAGGAGCGCGAGAAACGCGTTCTCAGTGAGAACTGCGACGTCGAGCCGTCGCGCGGCCTCTGCCTTGGCTCCGGGGTTCTCCCCGGCGACGACGAAGTCGGTTCTCGAGCTGACCGAGGATGCGATGGCTCCGCCGAGTTGCTTGATGCGATCCGCCGCGTCGCTGCGGGTCATCGAGGCGAGCGTGCCGGTGAAAACGAAGCGCTTGCCATCGAGAGGACGAGACTTCGAATCCGATGATGGACCGCCGGTCACCGAGAGGCCCGCGTCGAGCAGGTCAGCGAGCGTCGAACGGTTCTCGTCGCTCGAGAAGAACCGTCCGATCTCCTCGGCGGTACGCGGTCCGATCTCCTCCAATGTCATCAAGGACGCTGCGTCGGCGTTCTCGACGGCGTCGAGCGATCCGAGCGCCGTGGCGAGGATCTCGGCTGTGCGTTCCCCGACTTCGGGGACGCCAAGGCCGAACAGGAATCGACTGAGCGAAGGGGACTTGGCGGCCTCCAATGCGGCGAGGAGGTTGTCGGTCGACTTCGCGCCCATCCGCTCGAGTGAGATCAGCGTTTCGCGGTCGAGACGGAAGAGGTCGCCGAGCCGTTTCACGGCCCCTCGATCGACGAGTTGGTCGACCAGCCTTGGTCCAAAGCCATCGACGTCGAGTGCGCCCTTGGAGACGAAGTGGAGAATCGATTGCTTAATCCGCGCGGGGCAAGACGCGTTGACGCAGCGTCGGGCGATCTCACCTTCGAGGCGGACGACGGACGAACGGCAGGCTGGGCAGGTGTTCGGCATGGCGAACACCCGCTCCTCTCCGGATCGTTGCTCGTGCACAGCCTTGACGATCTGCGGAATGACGTCGCCGGCGCGCTGCACCACGACCGCATCGCCGATCCGGATGTCCTTGGTCCGGATCTCGTCTTCGTTGTGGAGTGTAGCGCTCGTGATCTCGACGCCTCGCACGCGGACCGGCTCAAGGACGGCGACCGGCGTGAGGACTCCGGTTCGTCCTACGCTGATCACAATGTCGAGCAACCGCGTGATCTCTTGCTCTGCCGGGAATTTTCCCGCGATCGCCCATCGCGGGCTTCGGCTGATCTGGCCAGCAACCCGCCGGGCGGCGAAGTCGTCCACCTTGAGAACGACGCCGTCCGTCTCATACGGCAGGCGATCGCGTTCGATCTGCATCCGCCGATAGACCTCGATTGCCTGGCCGATGCTCTCGCAGACGGCGTGAAGGGGATTGACGCGGATCCCAAGTCGGGGGAGGAGCGACAAGAGCTCCTGTTGTGAATCGATCCGAGTCCCGATGAGCCGACCAACGTCATAACAGTAGATCTTCAGGGGGCGCTCGGCCGTGATGCGCGGGTCGAGCTGTCGCAGTGACCCTGCGGCGAGATTCCTTGGATTGGCGAACGTCGCGAGCCCGGCTGCGTCGCGCTCCCTGTTCAGCGTCGCGAGGTCCTCCTTGTCTATGTACACCTCGCCGCGAACCTCGAGGAGCGGCGGAACGGGGATTTCTTCGTCTCGAAGGCGCAAAGGGATACCGCGGATCGTTCGCAGATTCGCCGTGACGTCCTCGCCGACGCGGCCGTCGCCTCGCGTCGAACCCCGCACGAATCTGCCGTCCTCGAAAACAAGTTCGACCGAGAGACCGTCGAGCTTCGGCTCGGCGACGTATCGAACGGACTCGACGTCGAGCAGGCTGCACACGCGGCGGTCGAACTCCTGCAACTCCTTCTCATCGAACGCGTTGCCGAGGCTGAGCATCGGCGTGGAATGAGGGACGGAAGGAAAACCGGCCGAGGGCGCTGCTCCTACACGCTGTGTCGGCGAATCAGGTGAGATCAGTTCGGGGTGTTCGGTCTCGAGAGCTACCAGCCGACGAAGAAGCGCATCATAGTCGGCGTCCGAGATCTCGAGGGCGTCGAGGACGTAGTAGAGGTAGTCGTGGCGATGGAGCGTCTCATGAAGGCGGCGGATCTCGGCAATCGGTTCCTTGGTCATCTCCACCGGAACAGGATCATACGTAGGGGAACGACGTTCGACAAGCTGGGGCGGCCGCTCGCGCCCCGCAGTTCGGACCGGTCGAGGGATCCGGCTTTTCCATTGATCACGCTTATGTTCACAGTTATACTACGACGGTTACGCGAGGATATACGTGTTTGGGGTAGGGTGTCGGATGAAGCCGTGTGTGGGA
The DNA here is from genome assembly GCA_964570515.1 of uncultured Thermotogae bacterium. Classification (GTDB taxonomy): domain Bacteria; phylum Bipolaricaulota; class Bipolaricaulia; order UBA7950; family UBA9294; genus CAZMYM01. Next base: position 15,852 of record CAZMYM010000015.1, read on the forward strand.
TGAACGAAGCTCGGGAAGGGCGAAAGGCGGCGCGGCGCGCTTCTCGGTTTGGCGGAAGGCGCATGACGCAACGAGCGGCGCGGTCCCGTGATCACATGGTCGAGCCATTCGTCCGGTGGTCGTCCTGTTGCGATCTCCTCGAGGCGTTCGTCGACACGCTCGGGGAGGGAACGCAAGGGGCTCCCTGCGACGAGGCGCTTGCTTCGATGGTTTCCGGGCTCCTTGAAGGAACGGGATGCGCGGTTCTGAAGGTGAGCGTCGCGCAAGAGCAGACGAAGACGGTCGCGGTCACGGGAACGTGGGAGTTCGCAGATCTCGCGAGAATTCTGGATGAAGCCGGCTGCGATTGGGTGCTCGCCCTTGCCGATGTGCCGATGCTCGTTGTCCGCAAGCAGAGAGGAGTGCGCTTGCGTGCGGTCAGACGATCCGCGTGTGTTTCAGCGACCGGGGTAGCCCTTCCCGTCGGGTACGGCGGGGAGAGGGCCGGTGCTTTGCTGGTGACCTACGACAGGCGGCGCGGATATGGATCAGGCTACTTCGCGGCGGCGAAACTTCTTGCAGGGGCGGTCGGCATGCAGCTCGCGAACGAGCGCCTCGACGAACGATCGCGGCGACAAGGAGAGCGAATCAGTCGCTTGAGAAGCGACGTGGAGCGGATGGGCGCCCTGCTTCGAAGAGGCGGGGACTTGTCGCATCCTCCGCAGTCTTCAGCTTGAGCAGGCAGTGATCGGCTTCAGCTTCCGGACTGCTGGGAGGCCAGGGCAGACGCCAACTCGATCAGCTCCTCCTCGTCGAGGCCGTCCGCGGCGAGGAACCAGAAGACGTCGCCTTGCGCCCAAGATGCCTCGAGCGCTTTCCGAGGGCTCCCCTCGGGAATCTCTTGAGCCCACTCGTTTGCCCGGTCGAGAACCCATCCGTCGAATTGCCCGATGCGGGCGACCGTTCCCGTTTCCGCGATGGTCGCCTTCCGCCGGCTCATGTTGCGAGAGAGGAAGTTGCCCGCGCGCAAGGTGAGGAGATGCGTCTCCCCGGAGTCGTCTTGCGACCTCAGCGAAAGCGTGCAGTTTCCGCGTGGCGAGGCCTCATCGATCAGGATCGTACCGCCGCCATTCGGCAGGCGGTACCCTCGTTGGAGGAGCGGATCGATGGAGCAGACGAAGGGCAGGCGTTCGGCGAGATCCTCGCTTCTCACGAACTCCTCGCGGAAGATGCGCGATCCCGCGGGCGGCGAGAGCGAGAAGGCATCAGCGTGGGGAGGTTCCAGCCGGACATCGCGGTACGTGATCGTGACCGGGTCGCGGGGGCCGATCAGAGATGAGAGGATGGTGCTGTGTGAGGGAAAGAACTCGATCCGCTGTGGAAACTTCGAGTCCTCAGCGAACGCGACGACGGCACGACGGATCGGGAACGTGACCGCTTTCAGAAGATATGAGCGGTAGCCCTGCTTCGGCTTGAGTCCGAGGAGACGGGCAGGGTTCCCTTCGATCACTTCCTCTCCAGCGTCGCGGACGAGGAAGTCGTGTGTGAGCGCCCCTAGGAATCCGATCTCGCCCAGCACGAAGAATCCGGGAAGCGGCTCGACCAACGAGCGGGACGGCTTCCGGATCGCGATCGAGCTCTTCGAGTCAAACACCAGGGTGTCTCTGCCATCGTAGGCGAACGACATCCCGGCAAGCTCGTCTTCCGTGAACTCTGCCCCGTTTGTGAGTCGTTCTTCCAGTTCGAGGAACGGGCTCCGATAGGCCTGGAACTCGACCGCGCGCATGTCAGGCTTTCTCAGGCGGATTCTGGCTGTCACCTGGACGGGCCCGGCCTGGATGTTCTCGGTGACCTCGAACCCGTCGAGATCAAGGTAGGCCATGACGACGGAACGCGCGAACTCCGCTGGCGACGAACGCATGAGAGGCTCTCCTACCAGGAACGTTTGATGGTTGAGATTATACCCAGGATGGTCGAGGCGGCTGCCATTGTGCGTTCTGATGCAAGTCTCCAGTTGACGGGGGACCCGCGTCCAGCCTGAATGGGGGAGATGTGACCAGGTGACGAAATTCCACTGCCTCGCCGAAGCGTCCTCCTGTTGCAGGTTTGCTGAGTCGAGCGGAATACGCCGGACGGAAGGAAATGCTCTTCCGATGGGGAGTTGGATTCCCAAATCGGCACTGGGTCTGCGAGACAGTCGGCACTTGACGAAGCGGGGACGATTCCGCTATCTCTATAGCGGAGCGTGCCGGGGGGGGGCGCGGGGAGGATCGGGATGGGCGAACGCGGCGACAACGTGCTGGACGCGGTCATGCTTGAGGGCCTCGCCGTGATCGCTGCCGCAAACGCCCGGTCCCTTGTAGAGGAACTCAACCGTGCGGTCGAGTCCTACGTCCTGAACGAAATCGCCTCTCAAGGAGAGCGGGGAATCCTGAAGCGCGCACTGGCAAGAAGTTCCGAGCTGGAATAGCGGAGCGATTGCGCGTGGGCGTCTGAGTCAATCTCTTGCATGTGAGAGCCGAGTCGTTCGATTCCAGTACGTTTGGATGCTGGCGGTTCCCGTTGAGGCGCGATCGGCCGGCCGATACACTCGTAAGCCACACTGAAGCGGCGGAGGGGGTTCCGTGAAGAGCATCGGGATCTGGATTCTCATCGGAGTGGGGACGCTGGCGGTTCTTGGAGCGCTTCTCCCCGAGTTGGACAGGGAACCCGAACTGGCCGAGGATTTTAGCCTTCTCAACCTCGACGAAGAGACCGTCTCTCTGTCAGACTTCCGTGGCCGTGTCGTCGTATTGGACTTCTGGGCCAGCTGGTGCGGGCCGTGCACGAAGACGTTCCCCAGCCTTCATGAGCTACACGAACGATTCGCGGATCGCGGCGTCGATCTTCTTGTTGTGAGCCTAGACAAGACGGGAGAAGACTCGCGGGAATTCTTCATCGACGGCGGGTTCCCGATTGACAACGTCCTGTGGGGATCGTTGACCGAAGCGCGGGCGATCCAGCGCTTGTACGGCGTCGTCGGGATCCCTCGAACGTTCCTGATCGATCGCGATGGGCTTATCCGCTTTGACGGGTATCCGAGGAATCTGACCGCGGAGAAGATCGAGCCGTGGCTGTGAATGCGTTATGTGTCGCTCCCGATCGGCCCGGAGCCTGGACTCGGCAGGTACTCTAGGTCGTCAAGCCGCCGCGCTCGAGCGGAGTCCTTGCTTGTCTTGATCACTGGAGAGAATCCACATTCCCTTGGGTTTCATCGCCGTCGCGGCATGCTTCGTTCGGGAATCCTGCCGGTCGGCTCCAAGGCGTCTTGTGTCGAGGATTGAACCGACATGGTGTCCGGCGGGACTAACCAGCGACAGGCAAGCGAAGACGCGGGGGAGTTGGTGTGGTTGGAATGGCGAGCGTGCAGGGGAACGGCGTGTGGAAGTCGAACGCGGGCAGCTGTGGGCGGTTACGCCGCAAGCGGTGCCCCATACTCGCATGGCTTGTTCTGCGGGCGGGCCGCGCTGCTAGGGAGGTGGAGTGCTCTCTGATCACCAGCTGGTCACTCGCGTGGCGGGTGAGAATGAGGACGCGTTTCGAACGCTCTACGATCGCTTTGCCGACCGGGTCTTCCGATACGCGTTCACGCTCCTGCGAGACCGACACCTGGCGGAAGAGGCTGCTCAAGAGACGATGATTGCCGTGTGGAAGGGTGCGCAGCGGTTCGAGGCCCGATCGAAGGTGTCGACTTGGATCTTCGGCATCGCACGAAACAAGGCGTTCGACCTGATTCGCCGGGAGAAGAGGGGAGACCGGACTCCGGACGTCAGCCTCGTCAGCCCCGACCCTGCTCCTGGGCTGTTGCGACAAGAGGTGGTGGCGGGGGCGATGAGCACACTCCCTGAGCCGCAGCGTGAGGTCGTCTTCCTCACGTTCTACGAGGGTCTTTCGTACGGCGAGATCGCGGGGGTCCTCGGCATTCCGGAAGGAACCGTGAAATCGAGGATGTTCCACGCGAAGAGGAAGCTGGCGGAGGCGTTGACATGAGCAGTTGCGGGCGGATACGAGAGCTGATTCCTTGGTACGCAAACGGGACGTTGTCCTCGGCTGAATCCGGTGAGGTCTCGGTCCACTTGGCGGCATGCGGGGCGTGCCGAGAGGAGCTGGCGGGAATCCTTCGATTGCGGGCCGAGGTCGAACGCGAGCTGCGGTCTCTTCCTCGTCTTCCGGACGGCGTGTGGAAGCGCGTTGCCGTGGAGGCGTACGGACGACCGATCGCCCATCTCGATGTTGGCTCGTTCTTCCTCGGATTCTCGCTCGGTGCGAGTGTGCGACGCGGAGCGGTTCCAATTCACGGAGATCTGAAGGTGCTGGGACAAAAGATACGGCTCTTCAACGTTGAACAGGAGGAGAGAATATGAGTCACGACTGGTCGGAGAAAGGCGAAGGGAAGGCGGAGGAATTGCGGGAGATCCTAGGCATCGTGTCGGACAAGGTGCCGAGTCTTCTGCGCGGTCTTCGGGACATCCTCTATTCTCCCGAGGCGGCCGAGAACATGGCCGGCGCTGTTGCCACGTTCTACACGAAGCTGGTCGAAGCTGGGATTCCCAAAGAGGAAGCGATGGACATGGCGAAGGGGTACATGATCAACTTGCGCGAACTGATGGGAAGCAAGGGGATCAACATCGGCAGCTTCATGGAACGACACGGAGAACGGGAGGAGGACTGAAGCGGGTGATTGCGGTCCTCTGCGTCATTCTTCTCGTTGTCCGATTGGTCACGGCCCTCGCGTTTGGCTTGCTGGGGATCCTCTTCCACGAGCGGCGCGCCCGGAGCGCGTTCCGACGCGCACTGCGCCGAAGGGGGCTGACCGACGCCGAGGTGGAGGCATTCGCGGCCGACTACCAGGCGGGAATCGGTCTTCGAAACCTCGTTCGGAGCGTCAAGCCCCGGACCACATGATCCGCGGGATTTCGGACCGCGTCGGATGGGGCGATCCGTTTGTCGTCGGAACGGCCGGGAGATACACTCGAACGGTACGTCGGGACGTGGCGCAGCCTGGTAGCGTGCTTGCATGGGGCGCAAGAGGTCCCCGGTTCAAATCCGGGCGTCCCGACCAGGCGCCTTGACCTTCGGTCAAGGCGTGTCGCCCCGTGTCACTCAGCTGACGCGCGGATGACGAACGAATCGATCGCCTTGCCGCTCGGCGTCAAGTAGATCTCATCATCGATGACCGAAGCGACAGGCACGGCCTCTGCACGTAGCGCATTGTCGGTCACCGTGATCCTGATGTAGTGAAGGACTTCGTAGCGGCTGAACACAAGGCCGGGAATCTGCTCGTTAGGGGAAGCCGCGAGGGGTCCTCCCCCGCCCCCCGTTGTGAGATAGTGAATTCCGCCGGTGTAGACGTGTTCATACCCGCCGGTCTCACCGCTCACCACGAGGTCGACACCACCACCGCGAAGAACCGGCTCCCAGAGAGATACGAGGGCCTCATTCGTTCCCGTTGGGTAGGCCGATCCGTAGAACGACGCGGTACAGAGAACGACGGTGAGTTCGGCGGCGCTCGTAGACAAATCCTGACGAAGCCAGACGAGCTGCTCTTGAGCGCGCTCATTGCTCGGATCGGTGAGCGTCGAGTCAAGCCCGATCAGATGGACGGAACCATAGTCGAAGCTCCACCACTCCTCGCCGGACGTTCCTCCGCCCTGAGGGAGGGCGAACCCCTTGTAGTAGGCATCAGTGTTTGTGGCTTCGCTTCCGACAACTGTGAGATATGGGATCGAGCGGGCCAGGTCGGCGATCGCCCAGCGGAAATTCGCGAGCCGATCCGGAGTGAGCGATTCGACCAACTCGCCAACGTGGACAACGAAGGCCGCACCTTCCTCGTCACGCGTCATGGTGTCGGCAACGAGCTTGTGGCGATCGGGGAACGAGCGTGTGTGGCCGTAGACCACGAACGTGAACGCACGGGCAGTTGCAGCAGCTGTTCGGAACGACCCCAGCTTGCTCGGGTAGACGGCGTCTCCCTCGTAGGCGATGAGTTGATACCGATACTCGGTGTCGGGCATGAGATCGTGGAGCCAGATCTCGGCCTTCCCCTTCTGGCGATCGAACGTCAATGTTTCGCTCCAAGATCCACTCCCTTGATGGACCTGGGCGAGTCCGTAGTGAAGGTCGATGCTGACAGAGCGAGAGGTCTCCCACGAGATCACGACCACGTCATTTCCGATGGCCCCGAGGACCGGACCGAAGATCCATGGGCTTGAAGTCTGCGCCGTTGTGTCTGTGGCGCACAGAAGAACGAGCACGCTAAGCGTGCAGCAAATGGCAACGTTTCTTCCCGCGTTCAACTTCCCCCACCTCCTTCCACCCGTGCTGGACACACGCGACGAGTCAAAGCGACCGATTCTTGCACAGAATTGGCCACGGCGTCAATCGGAGGCCGTCTTGGAGTCCGCGTTGATGGTTGGCATCTCGCAGACGAAAAGCCCCGAGCGGAGAGATCCCCCCCCGCTCGGGGCGCTATCTTCTTGCCTCAGGGTTTCACGGCAAGGGGATCGTCGCGTCGCGGATATCGACCTCGTAGAGGATGGCCCGCCACACTCCGCCCGCGTTGTTCCGGACTCGGATGCGCACACGCGTGACGAGCCCCTGATCGAACGCCATTTCGACCCACTGCTGTGTAACGGCCGTGTCGTCGAAGACGTCGATCCACGCGCCGTCTCGCTCGACATCGACGTCCCACGTCATCGGGAGGCTGACGGTGTAGCTCATGAACAGACGGACGCGGTTCGATTGCAGGCCGCTCCCGGGCGCAAGCAGGAAAAGGAACGGGGAGAGCTCCCCGGCTCCGAGGTCGACATACGCGCCGTATACTTCCTGCGAGTTGATGTTGTTGTCGTACGTATTCGCCTCGTTGTTCCACTCCTCGGCCGGATCTTCATACGCGACCGGCGACACCCATCCAACATCATCGGATGGAGTGACGGTGATCGACTTCGTCACCGAGCCCGTCGCTCCGTCGTCGTCCGTCACGGTCAGCGTGACCTGATAGGTGAGGTTGACGGCGAACGCGTGGCTCGCGAGCGCTCCGGACGCGGTCCCTCCGTCGCCGAAGCTCCACGCGTACGCGACGATGCTTCCGTCGGGATCGGACGAGCCTTGCCCGTTGAACTGGACCGTCTCGCTGACTCCAGGAGAAGCAGGCGAGTGGGTGAACGCGGCGCTCGGAGATTGATTGGCCGGTGGCAATGCGACGAGCGTGACCTGCAGCGGCGTCGTTTGCCCTGTGGTGATCGTCACTTGGCGTGTCTCGGTTTGATAGCCGGATTTCGTGAGCTGGACGGTGTGCGTGCCGGGAGAAACGCCGCCTCGGTCGAGGGGCGTCGATCCGATCGCTGTCCCGTCGAGCCGCACGGCGGCGCCGGACGGGAAGGAGACGACCTGGAGCGTCCCGGTCGTCGGTGCTGCTGGAACGATCTCGAACGAGATCGCATCGAAGCTCCAGTCTCCGCTCGGTACGATCGCCTGCATTGTCGCGAGCACACCGTCCCGGAACGAGCCAGGGTTGGTGCTCAGCGTCGGGAAGCCGAACCAGAATGTGGTTGGGAAGTCGGGAATCGGACTGGTGGCAGCGAAGAGGTAGAGGCTTTCCGTTCCGACAGGCTCGGAGACGCGCCATGTCCCGCTGCCGGGCACCGTGTGCGTCCCCGCCGCGACCGGGTTGGTCCGTTGGGACCAATTGGGGTAGAGGAGGACGACCCGATTGTCCGGTGTGACTTCGCACAAGTAGACGTAGGCCGTTCGGTTCGTGGTGTAGCTGATCACGAGGGCATCGCCGACCTGATATGTCGCCTGCGGCAGTGAGAGCTGAGCCGACAACGGCGGCTGGGGCTGTCCGACCGACACTTGCGCGAAGTCGGTCGACTGGCCGCCCGGTCCGCTCACCGTCAGCGTGGCGGTGTAAGATCCCGGAACTGCATACGCGTGGGTCGGCGAGACGCCGCCGCTCATCCCTCCGTCGCCGAACGACCACGCATACGATGTGATCGACCCGGTGGAGCCCGAGGCGTTGAACGCGATGGGCTGGCCCGCAGTGCCTGAATATGGGCCTCCGGCTTCTGCGACCGGCGGAGGTGGAGCCGACGCGGTCACGATGACGCTTCGCGTGTTGTTCCCCTCGTTGGACTCGGTCACCTGCCCCAAGTCATCCGCCGTGACAGTGAACGTCTCACTGCTCGTGGCAAGCGACAGCGACAGGGAAAGCGTTCTGGAGGATCCGGCCGTGAGTCCCCACAGGTACGTCTGCGTCGCCGAGGTGCTCCCTTGCAGGCGGATTCGGAACAGCCCTGCGTCCGTGCTGCCCACGTTCTGCACGGTAAACATGAACGTCAACGATTGCCCGAGCGTGGGGCTGGGCGGGGAGAACGTCAGGCTCGAGACCGTCAGATCCGGAGCGGCTGCCGCCTGGACGACGATCTGGCGTGACGTCGTGCCAGTCGCGCCATCGTCGTCGGTGACGACGAGCTGGGCGGTGTAGGTTCCGGGGCTCGTGTAGGCGTTGTACCCCGTCACGCCTGTCCCGGCTTTTCCGTCACCGAAGGTCCAGGCGTAACCCGTGATGTATCCGTCGGAATCGTTCGAAGAGCTCGCGTCGAACGTGATCCATTCGTTGGGCGCTGCGGGAGACGGAGCCGCTGAGAACGACGCCGTCGGCGATTGGTTGGCGGTCGCGACGACGCTGATCGGTTGCGTCTGGGTGGCGCTCGCTCCGTCATCGTCCGTCACGGTGAGGCGAACCTGGTAGGTGCCGGCGGCCGGGAATGTGTACGTAGTGGAAACGCCGATGGCATCGGCGGACCCGTCTCCGTTGAAGTCCCACTGGTAGCCGACGACGACTCCGTCGACGTCACTCGAGGCGGATCCATTGAACGACACGAGCGAGCCCGCAGTCGGCGGACTGGGGAAGTAGGAGAACACCGCCGTCGGCGGCTGGTTGGTCGTCGGTGCCTGGAGGAACAGACGGCCGTTGCCGTAGACGTTGCTGCTCCCTCCCATGGGGATCGTGTTCGACAGCAGGAGGCTGCGGAGCGCAGGCTCGCTCAGCGTCGGCTGCTGCGACAAGAGGAGCGCGGCGGCGCCGGCGGCGTGGGGCGCGGACCCGGAAGTGCCAGGGAACGTCGTGTAGGGCGAGGTCCCCGTCGTCACATTGTCTGGCGCGACGAGATCAGGCTTCGTTCGACCGTCGTTCGTCGGACCTTGTGAGCTGTAGGACTCCTGCGGCCCGGTCGTGTAGTTCGCATGGTGGATGGCCCCGACGGCGACGATCTCGGACGCGTTGGCTGGCGCGAGGACCGAGCTGGCAGCGATCGCCGGCGAGATGTTCTGGTAGACGCTGTACAGCTCGAGGCTCCTCGATCCCGCCCCCTGGATGCGGATTGTGTAGGTGCCACTCTGAGCCGCGGTCACGTGTATCGACTCCGTTGGTTCCTCAACGCCCGTTTGGTACTTGGTCGACGAGGCGACGATGCTGCTCGACGGATCGTAGAGGTAGAGATCGTAATCGGTCGAGGCCGCCGGCCAGTCGTTCCAGGTCAAGTAGAGGACGATCTGCGAGCCGCTGGAAGCGTACAGCGAGACAGACGAGTCGAGCCAGCCATCGGAGTTCCCGTCGGTGAACGGGCCCTCCCAATGACTCTCGGCTTCGTTGCCCGCGGCGTTGACCCACAGGATGCCGCCCGAGGTCGCACGCCGTGCGATATCGGGTATCGTCCCGGTGCCGTCGTAGTAGTTGGTGTTGTACCAGCCGAGCGAGTGGTTGATGACGTCGATCCCATTGCTCAGGCAGTACGTCACCGCTTGGTCGAGGTCGACCTCATCCGCAATCTTGATCAGATAGAGCTGCGCGCCTGGGGCGATGTCGTGGATGACTTCGGCGACTGCGGTGCCATGTGAGAAGCCCGTTGATATGCCCATTCCGGTGAGATCGTGCGGAACCGCCGAGTAGGGAAGATCGCCGCGCGCCTGGGCCTGAGTGAGACCGACAAAGCCGAGATCGATGACGGCGACCTTGACGCCTGCGCCGGTGATGCCGGCGCTGTGGTACGCGGTCGCGCCGATCGCGGCGGTCCCTTCGGTCGGTGTCCCCAGGGTGAACGGGATGTAGGGCGCCCGGAGGAACGAGACCCCCGCAAGCTGTGAAGCAAGCGACGCGAGTTCACTCAGAGGGATCGTGACCTTCACGAGCGATGTGGATTCGTCGATTGCGGATTTGCTGACGCCAAGAGAAGACAGTGCGGCAACCGTCGAGGGGCCACCTCTCCCCGCTTGGGGTTCGAGGACGACGGTCACCGATGAAGTCGCTGACGAGAATGGGATTCCGAACGTCTTGGCGAGTCCCTCGAGGGCCATTCGAGCGGACGACGGGAGCGCCGTCGCGATCTGGGCAACCGCGGACGTGACGGTCGCTTCCGCAGCGGCGAGGAGCGCGCCGAGCGCGCCGTCGATCTTCGGGTTGTGGTCCGCGCGGGCGATCTTCTCGGTCGTCAGCGTCGCGACCGTGGTTTGCGGCGTGACGATCGGCCCGACGGAGATTCCGTCTTGCGCGCCGCCCGCCGCTGCGATCAGGAACGACAGGGCGGCCGCGCGATCGTCCGGCCACGAGAGGACGGAGAGAAACCATCCTGACGCGAACGGGAGCGGAACGCCGAGTGGGCGCCCGGAGAAGTAGGCTGGGGAGATTCCCGCCCCGGCCAGTTCGTCGGCAACGTCTGAGAGGTCGGTGAGGTAGCGGGAGAGGCTGACGCCCCAGCTGTTCGGAACCATGAAGAAGTGGTGGTTGCCGGACTTGCTGTACGCCTGAAAGACCACTTGCTGGGCGACGTTACTCTGCGAGTATCGCCGTACCGTGACGCGAATTCCCGCCTCCTGCTCGAACGCCGTCACGATCGAATCCCACTCTGCGGCCGTCGTCTGGTCGATGCCGACGGTGAACTTCTCCTGCCCCGCCGCGGCGATTGCGACGATCGCGACGAGGGCCAACGCTAGCAGAATCCTTGTTCTCATTAGCTTCCCCTACGGTGCAGTCGGCTGGTACGCTTGCCGGACCAGGCCGACGCTTTCTGAAGTTGCGAGCGAAACAAGTTGGCCGATGGGGAGGAGGAGCCTCACCAGAGACTCGGATTCGCTCGTCACATAGTCGGCGTACTCGGCCGGAATGGTGTTTCCTGGCAGCAACTCAACCACGGCTTCGACGCGCAGACCAACCAGGGAGAGCCCCTTGGCGGCGGCGAACGCGTGCCAATCTTCGGCGACCGTCAGCCCGAACAGGTCGGATTCGATCCTCGCCCCCGCAGGAGCCGGCGGACCCTTGAGCGCGTCCCTCTGGAATGTCTCGAAGAATCCGAAGTCGGCTTCGGTGCCGATGACGCCAAGCTGCTCCAGAGCGACGAGCACAGAGAAGACGCCTTCCATGGTCTGCGCCTCGTGCGGTGAGAGGACGAGTTCGAGCCCGAGCGATGATGGCCGGACGGCATACGTGAACGCCTCGCCCGCGACGCGCAGCAAGAAGCGACCTCCGTCGACGACGAGCAATTGGTCGCTTGCGAGGAGTGCATCGACCGGCTCTATCGAGATCTGGTCGCCCGCGTAGGCGGCGACGCTGTTCCCGTCATATCGCACCACCACGTACCCCTCGGCCTGCGCCGCGAGAGAGAGCGACTCGACGTCAACGGATGTTCCCCCCAACGGAAAGACGTAGTAGTTGTCCTGACTGAAGGAAAGGGCCTCGCCGGTGCCGAGCCAGACGGCCGCGCCGGCAAGAATGGATGAGACAACAAGCGCCACGACAAGATTCTTCGTTCTCATTTGTGCCTCCTTTTCTCGTTCACTCAAGTGCTCCGTGCACACGATACGTACACGGGCGGCGCCATCCAAGTTCCAGCGAGAAGAGCTCAGTCCGAACCGAATCCGAATGCTCCGTAGAGCTCGCCCAGGTCGCACGCGCAGGCGTTCTCGAATGACGCGAGCAGAGTGGCCTCTGTTCCGATCCCGCCGGCGTTTTTCGCGTAGTAGAGGTGCAGCGCGTGGAAGAAGGCTTCGTCTCCCACCTCGTGGCGAACGCTGTGGAAGAACCAAGCGGCGGCATCGTAGACGAACGCGCTGTAGGTGAACGAGTCCGGGAAGCGACAGGCAGGGGAAGCGATTCTCAAGTCGGGATGGGCAAGACGACCGGTCCTGTGCGCCTCCTGCCATCGGCGGATCTCCGTTGCCGCCGCTTCTTCGCCGCGGATCTCTTCAAGGAAGAGGTTCGAGAGGTAGGTGGCAAGGCCTTCGTCGAGCCACGGAGCGTCGGCTGGACGGCTGCCGACGACGGCGTAGAACCACTGGTGAGCCATCTCGTGGGAGACGATGATGTCGTAGAAGCGATCGGACGGACGGAGTGCGTACGATGAGGAAACGAGGATTAGTCCGGAGAACTCGACGCCGGCGACGCGATAGAGCGGAACCTCGATGATGTCAATCTCCGGGGACGGCAGCGGGCCGATCCGCCTCTCGTAGACGGTGAGAGCGTCGGATGCTACCTCCAGCGCCGCTGCGGACGCGACCCTGTTGGCTGGCGTGAACCACGATCGCAGGGTTGTGCTGCCCGACTGCAGCTCGGCTTCTTCGTAGCCAAGCGTCAGCACGAGCGAGAAATCTCGTACCGATTCCGCCTCGAAACGATGGACCGAGTGCCCGTCCTTGGTCTCCGACGAGACAAGGCGGCCCGAGGTCGCGGGACTGACGGCGTCGATCGCCCTCAGCGTCACGGAGTAGTCTGACGCCGCGCTCCAGAGGACATCACCGATTCCGCAAGTAGGGTCGAGCAACCATCCGTCCTCGTCCAGCACGGCGAGGATGGGATAGAACGCTGTCAGCACCAAGGATCGCGGGTTCTTGGTGAGGATGCCGTAGCCGGTCGACTCGGGGGGCGCGCTGAGTGGAGACGGCGCGGCGATTCCCCCGAAGCGAAGAGCGAGGCTGGTCGTCTGCCCCGGGGCAAGCGGCGTCGAGAGGAGCACGGGAAGGACGGTGGCATCGGATTGCACACCGAGTGCGAGCGTTTCGCCGGCGGAGGAAGCCTCGAGGACACGGACGGCTGCAGTACCGTAGATCTCTGACTCATTCGCGAACAACCTGAAGGCGAGTTCGTCGATCGCGGTCTGTGCCGTGTTCTCAACGGTCACACGGGCGATGCCCGTGAACGTTCCGTCGTCCCAGTTCACGTTGAGGTCGATCTCGTACTGGGGGACGCCGGAGGCTGTGGATCCGACGAGGAGCCATGAGATGATGAGAAGGGCCATCACAGCGCCGGCTCGTCCAGCGAGCACGCGTGCTTCTGACAGATTCATCATCATCGCCTTACCTTCTCGTTTTCCGCGATCGCTCATCGACGTGCGCCGATCCTACCTACACTCTCAGGCGCTCGTGCGGTTCGCGAGAGACGCGGAGAGGGCCGGGGGCTGGGTGCGGAGGGACGCGCTACGTCGCATCGATGAGGCCTTCGTACAGCGCTTCGTACTGCGGAACGATCGTCTGGTAATTGAACAGCGCTCGGGCACGATCCCGGCCGGCCCGGCCGAGACGGCGCCGAGCGTCATCGTCCCGGAGGAGTTCGATGGCGTGGGAGGCCATGCGATCTACGTCACCGACCGGAGCAAGAAACCCCGTGATGCCGTGCTCGACAACCTCGGGAATGCCGCCGGTATCGCTGGCGATCACGGGGACGCTGCTCGCCATCGCTTCGAGCGCGACGAGCCCGAAACTCTCCGTACTGCTCGGGAGCAAGAAAAGATCGGCGGCGTTCAGGAGGGGCGCAACCGTGTCGACAACGCCGACGAACTTCACCCGATGGAGCACACCAAGGTCCTCGGCCATCTCGCGTGCGACCGGCGCATCCGGCCCATCGCCGATCAGAATCAGCCGGCTGTCGATCTCGGCGTTGACCTTGGCGAACACGGAAACGACGTCACGGATGCGCTTCACGGGCCGGAAGTTGGAGATGTGCATCAACGTCTTCTCCGTTTTTCTTGAACAGGTTGGGATACACGGACAAGGCTCGCTCTCGTGGCGCTCGGGGTCGATGAAGTTGTAGATCACTTGGAGATCGCGCTGGATGTCGAACTGACGGTAGGTCTCGTCGCGAAGGAAGTTCGAAACGACGGTCACTGCGTCCGCTTGCTCGATCGTCATTTTCGTCACCGGTTTGAACGAGGCGTTGTTTCCCACCAGCGTGATGTCGGTCCCGTGGAGTGTCATCACGACCTTGAGAGGTCTTTCCGAGACGATCTGCTTGGCGAGCATGGCCGCGGTACCGAATGGTACGGCGTAATGCGCGTGGAGCACGTCGAGTTCCTTGAGGCGGACGACCTCCGCCATCTTCGACGCGAGGGCAAGCGTGTACGGGAAGTGTTTGAGCAGCGGGTACTGCTCGATCTCGACTTCGTGGTAGCTGACGCGTTCCGGGAGCGTGCCGAGCCGAAGGGGTGTCTCGTAGCTGACGAACGCAACTTCGTGGCCGCGTGCGGCGAGATGTTTGCCGAGTTCGGTAGCGACGACGCCGCTTCCGCCGTGGGTCGGGTAGCAGCAGATGCCGATGCGCATGATCTTGCCCCCCTGCTAGAAGGTTCTGAACTTCAACGAGAGCGGATCTTCAACTTCCAAACGTCCGCGAATGAGGAACCCCTCTCCGTAGCGCACGTCAATCAGCGAGCCGAAGTAGGCCGCGCGGCTACGGATCCTCCAATCCGTGCTGGGAGCAGTCAACCGCGTTTGAGGGTCGGTCGATGCCTCAGGCCGGAATTGGGTCGAGAACGCATAGATGGTCTGCATTTTGCGTTCGAACTGCGCGGTGATGTCAACGATGAACGTCGGCTCAAATGCGCCCCATCCCATGAAGTAGAACAGGCGTGACGGGCGATAACTCTCCTGATCCGTCTCGAAGCGCGGAAGGCCTGCGAGAAAGGACCCTTCGTAGACCAACTCGGACGCGCGCGCGTGATCCGGGTGGCGATCGAGCCAGTACGGCAGGAAGACGACCCCGGGCCGCCAACGACGGATGGCCTCGACGACCTTGCGCTTCGCCTCGAGGTCTGCGTGGATGTGCCCGTCCGTCAGCTCCAGATTCTCTCGCGCGGTCAAGCGAAGGATCTCGGAGCTTGCCGCCGCCTCTTGCGCCCGAATCTCTGCGCTTCCGCGAGTTCCCAGCTCGCCTCGAACCAGGTCCACGATGACGACGCGCTTTCCCTCATCGGTGAGCTTGAGCAGGGTTCCGCCACAGCCGATCTCCACGTCGTCTGGATGCGCTCCGAAGGCCAACACGTCGACCGAGTTCATTCTCCTCCTTGAATCGTCACGGCGTAGTGGGCGAACCCGTCCGGACGCTCCGGACCGGGAAGATGCTTGATCCATTCTAGCCCGAAGCGCGCAGCCAAGTGAACGAAAGACAGCGCGCGCTCCTGCGGCTTCCCCGTAGGACGCAGTGACGTGAGCAGAGCGTGCAACCCCTTCGATGAGAGGCCGCGGCGCGCCAGATCGGCTCGAGCCGCGCGCTCCTCGAGTCGGTCGATGGCCTGCCCAACGTTACTGGACGTCTGTCGCCACCGTGCTTCCAGACCGGGATCGAGCTCCGAGAGTGACGGGAGCAAATCGCGGAGGACGCTATCCACCTGCTGCCGTGCCTCGGCGAAAGCGTCCCTGAGTTCAGAAGAGGATGCCTTGGAGAGTGAGGCCTTCGGATCGAACTCCGCCGAGAGCGCAGACTCGATGGACACATCGAGTCGCTTCAGGAGTTCCGCTTCCGCGCCGGAAAGAAGCGTGTACCCGCAACGTGGAACGAAGACGGGCTGAGGAATCTCGAATAGACGGTACAGGGGCAGGAGCATGGCGTGGTACGCAATCTCGCTCGGGCCCAGGACGCTGGCGACGGTTGGGAAGAGCGCGTCAGCGAGGATCGGACGCAGCGCAACGTCGGCGGAGTAAGCCTCCGGTGTCGCCAGCGCTGCCTCGATGTGAGGCGTTGGGTCGTCGATGCGCCCTCGTTGACCCGACGGGTCGATGTGGAACACTCTGCCGACGCGCTCCGGGTCGAGGGACGGGTTGTAGCCTGACGCTCGAACCGCGTCGGCGCCTTCGCGGATGGCCGCTGCCACCTCATCCGATCGCGAGAGTGCGTCCTGGTAGAAGCGGCCGGCGAGAGGGCGAATGATCCTGGGTTCGACGAGCACCAGACCCTCGTCCGCGAACAATCTGGACCAGATCCGCGCGTGCCAAGTCGAGTAGTCGTCGTCAGCCTCGGGCGAGAAGAGCTCTCGAACCTTCTCTGCCTCATCCGGGATGCGTCCGAGGATCTCGTCGGCAACCAGGCGGAGTTCGGGCGTGATCGGGAGAGACTCGATCGGAAGGCCGCGCTCGGACCATTCAAACGAAACCGTTCGGAGCGATCCATCTTCCTCGAGGAAGCGCACGCGGTTGATCTCTGTGAAGTCGTGATCCTCCGTGGCGAGCCAGAAGATCGGAATCACACGAACTCCAAGGTCAGCTTGGAGCTTGGCCGCGGTGCGGATCACGGTCAGAATCTTGTAGAGCGTATACGCCGGGCCTCCGAGGAATCCCGCTTGCTGGCCCCCGAGTACACAGAGGGACGACCGATCGCTGAGTGCCGCTATGTTAGAGAGGCTGATTGCCGATGCTCCGAGCCGCTCGTTGTACCGATGGAGGGCAGCGGAAGCGTCCTGTCGAGGAATGGCGATCCGACTTCTTGCGGCGGCCGATGCTTCGAAGTCCGACGGCGCCCGGTGGAAGAGACGAAGGGCGCACTCGCGCTGCGACACGTAGTCAAGGAACAAGGAA
Source organism: uncultured Thermotogae bacterium (assembly GCA_964570515.1). Classification (GTDB taxonomy): domain Bacteria; phylum Bipolaricaulota; class Bipolaricaulia; order UBA7950; family UBA9294; genus CAZMYM01. The sequence continues at coordinate 32,706 of CAZMYM010000015.1, forward strand.
TGCCCCGAGTAGATCAAACGCGGATCGATCTTGGTGCTCATCCTGGGGCCTTCCGACCTACGACGACGAGACGCGGGCTCGCGGCCCCCAACGGCTCGCCGCGCAGAGATCCGAACGCTCGGACCTCGGCGAATCCTGCATCTAGGAACATCTCCGTCATCTCTTCCGGCGCGTACATGCGGACGGACTCTCGGTACGTGCGCGCATCGTTTGGCGAGATGACGCGGGTTTCCTTCTCGATGCGGCGTCCATCTTCGGACACGGTTCGATGGATGGTCACCCTTCTCCCGTCATCTTCCTTTTCTTCCTCGGGGACGAGTTGCGCCAGCGTCCGGTCACGGTTCAGCGTGTCGATCAAGAACTGCCCCCCGGAGCAGAGCGCACCGTAGACTGCGTCGAGCACCGCGGCGTCCTCCTGGTCGGTTTCGAAATACCCAAAAGACGTAAACACGGAGATCACCGTTCCGAAGTAGTCTTCAAACGGAATCTCGCGCATGTCGCGGTAAACGAGTTCGACTCCGCTGCATTCGTGTTCTTGCACACGTTCGCGTGCGACACGGAGCAGCTCTTCCGAAAGGTCGAGGCCTGTCAGCCGGGGGAACCCGGCATTGCAGAAGGCGAGAAGGTGTCGCCCTGCCCCACATCCGAGGTCAAGAAGCGGCCGCGACCGCTCTGGCTGGATCAGGGCGATGATCGCTTCGACGTCCGCTCTGGCTTCGTCATCGTCGCGATGGGGGTACCGCTCCAGATAGTCGCCTCGAAATGCGGTTTCGTACCACGGTCTCACGCGATCCCGTGCTCCTTCTTATACTCGGCCCAGTTCCGCTTCAGATCCAGAAACGACTCGACGTTCGCGCACAGGAGGAACGGATTCGTCTCTCGCTCGTGCCCGATCGTTGACTCCGACTGGACGCCCACATCGTGCCCGGGGAAGACGCGGGTGGCGTCGGGGAGTTTCATCAGGACCCCGTGAAGAGAATCGTACTCGCGTCGAGCCCCGTCTCCGAGATCCGTCCCGCCGACCTTCCCTACGAAGAGCGTGTCACCGGTGAAGAGCGCGTCCTCGACGAGAACGCAGATCGAATCGGCCGTGTGCCCCGGCGTGTGTAGGATCCGGAGGGCAAGGGCACCGAGGGGTAGCCTCACTCCGCCCTCGACAACCGTCTCGGTCTTGGGATCTCGATCTCCGAACAGGAGAGGACGCACGCCCGTCAGCCGCTCGAATTCCTCGTTTCCGTTCGTGTGGTCGTGATGATCGTGCGTACAGAAGGCGTAGGCGACACGAAGGCCCTGTTCGTTGACGAAGTTCACGATCGTCGATGGCGAATACGAGGGATCGATGACGGCCGCCTCGTTCGCCGACGCATCGGCGACGACGTAGGCGAGGTTTCTGTCTCCACCGGTCTGGAACGCTTTGACGAGCACGCTGCTCCTTTCTGATGCACTAACGATGAGCCCTTCCGGCGATTCTACGCGTGTCGCTGGGAGGGCACAACCGGGTTGCAGAGACGTGACGATATGCGTATCCTAGCTTATCAGACGCAAGAAGCTCTTTAAGGACAAAACAAAGGAGGTACATCATGAAGGCATGGGGACGGATCGGGTGGGCAGCGGCCCTCGTTTTCGCACTGGCATCTGTCGTCGGTTCGGGGCAAGTCATCATCAACGAAATCGCGTGGGCGGGCACGCAGGCGAGCGCGAGTGACGAGTGGATCGAGCTGTACAACGTGACGGATCAGCCTGTCGATCTGACCGGATGGACGCTGGTGATGGACGGAAGCGTCATCCACTTGAGCCAAGTAGCGGATGCGCCGCTCGAGGTCCGGCGCACGGTCATCGAGGCGAGCGGGTTCCTGTTGCTGGAGCGAACCGATGACACGACCGTCTCGGATATCGACGCGGACGTGATCTACAAGGGGGGGCTCTCGAATGAGGGAGCGGATCTGGTCTTGATCGATCCGGACGGGCAGATCGTCGATCAGGCCTTGTTCGCCGAATCGGGGTGGCCGGCCGGTCTGGCAACCGATGACTCTTTCCCGTACACGACGATGGAGCGGCTTTACCCTCCCGTCGGAGGAGCGGAGTGGGGGACGAACGCGCCGATGTCTGCGTTGAACGGCCTCGATGCGGACGGGAATCCACTTTTCGGGACGCCGAAAGCGACGAACGGCGCGGTCCTCTTCATGGCCTCCGCGCCGCGAGTCGATCTCATCGCGCCCGTGGAAGGTGAAGTGAGCGGAACCACGCTGATCGAGTGGTTGGCGATCGACCCCGACGGCGACGACGATGCGCTCCGCGTGACGATCATCCTGACGCAAGAGGATCCACTGGCGGTTCAGACGCTCGTGGAGAATCTGACCAATGCGGGATCGTTCGCGTGGGACACGACGGCGCACGAAGACGGAGCCTACCATTTCGAGCTTGTTGTGGAGGATCCGGATGGATACGGGGGTTCGGCCACCAGTCCCGTGCTGAACGTTCAAAACGGAACCTAGGTCTCCGAGGGCGGCTCTAGTCGAGCAGCGCCCGGATCTCGTCGAGGTGGGCGCGGATTTCGTCCGCGCCCGCCTCGATCGCTTCCTCGGCGTGTTCGAATCCGAACATCTTGATCCAGCCGACGTCGGGGCGCAGGACGAGCAGGCGTCCGCCGAGTCGAGCTTTGCTCCCTGCGATCTGAGCCTGGGTTAGATGGTGCGACGTAGCGCGCTGGGTTTGAAGAAGGGCATCGAGGCAGGTCGCGATTTCGCGAGAGAGCGGAGCCCCCGTGTCGACGGCGAGGACGGCGTTTGCTCCCATCTCGATGACGACGTCGATCGGTAGCTTCTCGACGACGCCTCCGTCGATCAGGAAGCGGCCGTCGTGAGCAACCGGCGAGAAAACGCCGGGAACAGCGGTGCTGGCGGTGACGGCGTCGGCCAGCAACCCTTCGCGCAGGATCACTCGCTCGCCGGTCTCCAAGTCGGCGGCGACGACGGCAAACGGGATCTCGGTGTCGTCGAACGACTTCTGTGCGGTGAGAAGTGAGAACAGCTCGCGCAGCCGGGCGACGTCGTGCGGTCGCGCGTCGTCCGCCCGCCACGCGGATCCGCGTACGTACTCAATGACGCTGCGTCCGATGATCTTCTGTAGCTCGCGCAGCGCGCTGTCGGTGACTTGAAGGACGTCGTTGAGATTCAGGCAGCGCAAGAGGATTCCGATCCTCTTCAGATCTGCGCCGATCGCCTTTGCCGCACCCATCGCAGCGCCCATGCTCGTCCCGGAGATCGCCGCGATCGGCACGTCCGCCTCTTCGAGCGCGATCAATGCGCCGAGATGAGCAAGTCCCCTCGCTCCGCCGCCTCCGAGTGCGAGTCCGAGCCGTGTGTTCATAAGAGAACGCCCCTTCCGCTCGATCGTAGTCAGCGGAAGGGGCGTTGGCAACCGATTCGTTCCAGTTGCGACGTACTCCTAGTACATTCCGCCGCCAGGCGGCATCGCCGGCATCGCCGGTTCGTCTTCCTTGATGTCAGCGACGAGCGCGTCGGTCGTCAGGAGCATCCCGGCGATCGACACGGCGTTCTGGAGAGCAGAACGAGTGACCTTGGTCGGGTCAATGATCCCGGCGTCGAACATATCGTGGTACTTCTCAGCCACGACATCGAAGCCGACGCCCGGCTCTGCGGCCTTGACCTTCTCGACGACGATCGCGCCCTCGAAGCCGGCGTTGAGCGCCAGCTGCCGAAGCGGTGCCTCGAGCGCCCGTGCGAGAATCCGAATGCCGACGGCCTCATCGCCCTTGACCTTGAGACTCGCGAGCGCCTTGGCGGCACTGACGATGGCAACCCCTCCACCGGGAAGGATTCCCTCGTCGACGGCGGCCTTGGTCGCTTCGAGCGCGTCCTCCATGCGGTGCTTCTTCTCGGAGAGCTCGGTCTCGGTCGGAGCACCGACCTTGATGACAGCTACGCCGCCGGCGAGCTTCGCCTTGCGCTCTTCCAGCTTCTCGCGGTCGTAGTCCGAGTCCGTGGTCTCGATCTGGGCCTCAATCTGCTCGACGCGACCATGAATCGCATCGGGCTTGCCCTTGCCGCCGATGATCGTCGTGTTGTTGCTGTCGATCTTGACGTTCTCAGCCGAACCGAGCATATCGAGGGTCGTGTCCTTGATCTGCATGCCCGCGTCCTCGGCGACGACGGTCCCGCCTGTGAGGACGGCAATGTCTTCCAGCATCGCCTTGCGGCGGTCACCGAAGCCCGGTGCCTTGACGGCGCAGCTGGTCAGCGTCCCCTTGAGCTTGTTCAGGACGAGCGTCGTCAGCGCCTCGCCGGTGACGTCCTTGGCGATGATCAGGATCGGCCGGCCCGCCTGCGCGACCTTCTCGAGCATTGGGACCAGGTCCTGTGCGGCCTTGAGTTCTTGGTCGGTCACAAGGATGAGCGGCTTCTCGAGGGCGACCTCCATTTTCTTGGGGTCGGTGACGAAGTAGGGTGAGATGTACTCGCGGTCAAACTGCATCCCCTCGACCACGTCGTAGTACGTCTCGATCGTGTCGGAGTCCTCGACCGTGATGACGCCGTCATCGCCGACCTCTTCCATCGCGTCGGCGATGATCTTGCCGATCGCTTCGTCGTTCGCTGAGATCGCACCGACCTGAGCCGTCTCTTCCTTCGTCTTCAGTTCGCGGCTCATCTTCTTCAGCTCTTCGACGATGACCTGCGAGCCCTTCTCGAGCCCGCGCTTCAGCTCCATCGGGTTGGCGCCGGCGGCGAGATTCCTGAACCCCTCCTCGATCATCGAGTGGGCGAGAATCGTCGCTGTCGTCGTGCCGTCACCCGCGATGTCGTTCGTCTTCGAGGCAACTTCCTTGACGAGTTGGGCACCCATGTTCTCGAACTTGTCCTCGTACTCCTGCTCCTGGGCGATGGTGACGCCGTCGTTCGTGATGTCAGGGCTACCGAATTTCTTGTCGAGGATGACGTTTCGACCTCGGGGACCCAGTGTGATCCGAACTGCGTCGGTCAGCTTGTCGATCCCCGCCTTCATCCGGCGGCGGGCTTCCTCGCCGAAAATGACTTCTTTTGCCATGTTCCCTTTCCCCCTTCTTACTCTTCGACGATCGCGAGGACGTCCGCTTCCTTAACGAGGATCAACTTGTCCTCGCCTCGCTCGATCTCGGTTCCGGAGTAGCTGCCGACGATAATCTCGTCTCCCACTTTGACCTCGAACTTCTCGTCGGTGCCGACCGCGAGAACCTTGGCGCGGACGACCTTCTCGTTCTTCACGTTGTCAGGGAGAACGATACCACCCGCCGACTTGCGCTCTTCCAGCTCGATCTTCTGCGCCAGAATCCGCTTCCCTAACGGCTTGATCGTCATTTCGAATCTCCTCCTCCTGAGGGTGATTAGCACTTAGGCTATGAGCTTGCTAGTGGATTGTAGCTCTGGGCTCTCGGCACGTCAAGTCGGTCGAAAGCTTGTACTTATGATAGATTGAGCAGATAGTCTCCTCCATGCCCTCGGGACGCGCACATCTGAAGATCGAGGCGGGATTGCTGTTTGGCTGGACCGCCCTTGCGGGCTACCTCTTGTCCAGGAGCGCGATCACACCTGAGGCTGTCGTGTCGTTCACGGTGGCGTATGCGCTCTCGATGCTCTTCCTCAGCCCGGACTTGGATCTGGCGAGGAGCCGCGCCACGCGCCGGTGGGGGATTGCGAGGTGGCTCTGGGTTCCGTACGCGCTCGTCTTCCGCCACCGAGGGCTCTCTCACCATCCGCTTCTCGGTCCCTTGACCCGCGTCGGCTACCTGGGCCTTGTGCTGGCGCTCGTCGCTGCTGGGCTCGTCCTCGCCGCCGGCCGGCCGGTGAGGCTAACGGTGCCTTCGACGGGCGTACTGCTTGGCGCGTTGGTCGGTCTGTACGTGCCGAATCTGACGCACATCCTGGCGGATCGCGTGGACTCTGCACGTCGCCGTGGAGGCTCGCGCCGACGGTTGTGAACCCCCATGGGAAGCTCCTATACTCGCTGTCGTGAGAGCATGGACGCTTTACATCTTAAGTTCGATTGCGCTTGTCGGCGCCGCGGTCGTGCTATCCTTGTTCGGCCCCTACTACGAAACGGGGATCGCTTCATGGTACGGTCCCGGCTTTGACGGGAACTACACGGCGAACGGTGAGATCTACGACATGAACGGGATCAGCGCGGCGCACAAGACGCTTCCGTTCGGCACGGTCGTGCGGGTCGTCGAGCTTTCGACCGGTCGGAGTGTGGTCGTTCGGATCAACGATCGGGGGCCGTTCATCGAAGGTCGGATCATCGACCTGTCGAAGGGCGCGGCGGCCGAGCTCGGGATCGTTGAGAAGGGGATCACAAAGGTGGGCTTGCGGATCCTTCGGTGGCCTGCGGGCGGTCGGACGTAGGCGCGAAGCCACTGCATTAGGCAAGCCGAACCGGGTATCCTCTGATGGCGTTGGGAGCGATCGCGACAGTGTTCGGTTGTAGGAGAAAGGAAACAAGAAGCATGGGTCTGTCAGTCAGTGAAATGCGCAAGGGGATGTCGATTCTCTACGAAGGTGAGTTGTACGAGATCGTCGAGTACGAACACTCGAAACGCGGACGTGGCGGGGCCGTCGGCAAAACGAAACTGAAGCACCTCAAGACCGGCCGCGTCATCCCTGCGACGTTCAAAGGGTCGGAGAACGTGGAGTCTGCGTTCCTGGAGTCTCGCCAGTTGCAGTACGTCTACCACGATGGGGCGGACTACGTCTTCATGGACACGGAGCGATTCGACCAGTTCCCCATCGCCAAGGACGTTCTCGGCGAGCAGGTGGACTACCTCGTGGAGGGAGACAACGTGATCGGCCGCTACTACAACGACGCATTGGTGAGGGTCGATTTGCCGAACTTCGTCGAGCTGGAAGTCACGCACACTGAGCCGGGTGTGAAGGGGGACACCGTGTCCAACGTGGAGAAGCCGGCAACACTGGAAACAGGCGTCGTCGTCTCGGTTCCCCTGTTCGTCAAGCAAGGTGATACACTGAAGGTCGACACCCGTACCGGAACGTACGTGGAGCGACTGTAAGGAGGAGCCATGGCCGAGCGCAGGGTCGAAATCGTCGATGAGGACGGCCGCATCACAATCGCAGAAGACGTCATTGCGTCGATCGCCCGGATCGGAGCGGAGAAGGTCGATGGCATTGCTCGATCGTCCGCTGGAAGCTCTGGCGGGCTGAAGAGTATCTTCGGCGGCGAAGATCTCGCTCCGAACATCAAGGCGGAACTCGCCGAAGGGAGCGTCCGACTCGAGTTGCGCATTGCCGTCGAATATGGCTACCCAGTGCATGAGGTCGCGGGGGGCGTTCAGCGGAACGTGCAAGCTGACGTCGAGCGATTGGCGGGCGTGTCGGTGTCGAGCGTCGATGTCTACGTAAAGAAAGTTGTTCCGCCTCACACGCACGAGAGCGGAGAGGAGTAAGGAGGGGCCCATGGTAGAGGGAGACACGGGGAGCGTTGGGATCTCCAAAGACGTCGTCACTGCGATCGCCGGGATTGCCATCTCGGAAGTTGACGGAATCGCCAACCTGCGCGCAGGGGACAGTGTTTTCCGGCGTGGCGAGGGGATGAAGCGGTACGTCGACACAGCGATCGAAGGGGACGCCGTCACCGTTACCGTGCGCATCACCGTTCTGTATGGGAATGCGATCCACAAGGTCGCCAAGCAGGTTCAGACGCGGATCAAGGCGGAGATCGAGCGGATGACCGGACTGCGCGTCGACTCGGTCAACGTCGACGTACAGCGCCTGGTCGAGGCGGAAGAAGCCGCGGAAGAGGGCGAAGAAGAATGCGAATCCTCCGAGGAGTAGCGAGTCTCATCGCGTTGGTGGTCACTGGCGGCGTAGGGGTGACGCTGATTCTCGGCGGCGCCGGCGTGATTTCGTTCGCTTCGATCACGCCGTATCTCGATCGCGTCCCGGGGACGATCTTCTTGATCCTGGTCGGTGTCGTACTCATCCTGAGCGCCATCCGCTTCCTGATTGCGAGCGCCTGCGAGCGAGAGAGTACCGGCGTCTTCTCTCGCGAGAGCGAGGGAGGCGAGATCGCGCTAACGTCGTTTGCCGTGCGGGAGTTCATCCGCGGGATCCTGCGGGACGAACTTGGGCTCGATCAGTTCCGTGTCGGCCTGGAGCGCCGCGAGGACGGTGTCGCGATCACGGTAAAAATCGCGCTGTCTCACGAGCAGAGCGTCACGGAAGTCGGACAACGGATTCAGAGCGTCCTGGCACGCGAGGTTCCTGGACGGACCGGGGTCGGGGTGGCCGGCGTGTCGATCCTCGTGAGGGGAATACGCGCTCTCGGGAAGAGTCGCCCGACGGGAGAGGTGTGAATCGATGCGTCTGACGCTAAACGGCAAAGTCATCGGCATTGGCGCTGGCGCTATCGCGGGCTTGCTGTTCGTCCTGCTTGGCTGGCGAGGGTTTCTGATCCTGCTTGCATTCGCGCTTTTCGGACTTCTGGTCGGGCTGTGGCTGGACACGCAACCGGGGATTACCCGTCGGCTTCGTGAGGTGTTCACGCGCCTGTTCTTGCGGTGATGCAGAGACGGGAGGCGCGCGAGTTCGTCCTCTCGGCGCTGTATCAGCGCGAGTTCACGGGGGCCGAGCTGGCGGAGCTGCTGGAGGATACCGCTCCCGGCGATCAAGCCGGCTACATCGAATCCACGTTTCGGGGAATCCTCGAGCGTCAGCCGGAAATCGATGCGATGATCGGAGCGCGAACGATCGGCTGGCGGTTCGCGCGACTGGCCCTGATCGATCGCAACATCCTGCGGATTGGCGTGTTTGAGCTCCTCTTCTCAGATGAGATTCCACCGGAAGTTGCACTGGACGAAGCGATCGAACTCGCCAAGAAGTACGGAACCGAGCAGGCGCGGCTGTTCATCAACGGCATCCTAGACCGGATCTGGCAGGACACGAAGGATCAGGAAGAGGCGTGACGAAGCACGCTGCTGTCGCGAAAGGTGCACAGTCCGAATGATTGGATACGCCGATCTTCACCTGCACACGATCGCCTCCGACGGGACCCGAACGGCCTCGGACCTCGTCGCCAGCGCGAAGGCTCATGGGCTCGGCTGCATCGCGATCACCGATCACGATGTGATCTCGGACGAACTCACGGGCCGCGTCGACGTCCGCAACGGCGTCGAGGTAATCACGGGGGTTGAGGTGAAGACGACGTTCGGGCATGTGGCCGGCGAGATTCTCGGGTACTTCGTCGATCCGGCTGCGCCGAGCCTGCGGTCTCTCCTGGGTGAACTCAGCGACTCCCGCGTCGAGCGAATGCGAACGATGGTCGACCTCTGCTGCGAGCATCTGGATGTCGAGATTACCTTCGACGACGTGCGCGCCGTCGCCGCCGGCAACCTCGGCAGGCCTCACCTCGCCCGGGTTCTCATCGGCCGAGGCGTGGTCGAGTCGTTCGAGGAGGCATTTCGGGAGTGGATCGGCAACGGCCGTCCGTGCTACTCGCCGATCGACAAGCCCGACTACCGCGAGGTCCTGCGCGTCCTGCACGAGGCCGGCGGCGTCGCGTCGCTCGCCCATCCGTGCTTGATGAAGGTCGAAAAGTGGGATGAGTTCCTTGGCGAGGTAGCGGCCGCTGGCCTCGACGGGGTCGAGGCGTTCTATCCGTACGCACAGTCGAACGGCATCGGCCGCGGCCAGTCGATTGAGCCGAGGCTGTTCCGCTCGATGGCCGAGAAGCGCGGCTTCCTACTCACCGGCGGCTCGGATGATCACGGGCCCGGTTCGACGAAGGAGTCGATCGGGACGATGCGACTGCCCTACGCTCGGGTCGAGGCGCTCAAGGCCGTGGCCCAACGCTGGGAATCCACAACAAGCGCCGGAACCTAGCCATCCCAATGCACGGAATACGGCAGAAGCGCATCAAGCCGAGCCGCGAACGTCATCGTTTGCAACTCGGCCGACAGACAACCTCAAGCCGCATCGCGCACTTCATCCTTCGCGATGCGGCCGACGCACAACCTCAAGCCGCATCGCGCACTTCATCCTTCGCGATGCGGCCGTCGACAAGCGTTACCAACCGATTCACGCGATCGAGCAGGCGGTTGTCGTGCGTCGCGAAGAAGAACGTTGCTCCCTTCTCGGAATTCAGCCGCCGCATCAGATCGATCAAATCGTGACTCATGGCTGTATCGAGATTGGCCGTCGGCTCGTCTGCGAGCACGATCGAGGGATCGGACACGACCGCACGAGCGACGGCGACGCGTTGCTGCTCGCCTCCGGAAATCCTGTGCGGGTACTGATCAGCATACTGGTCGATCCCCAGTTCCCCGAGGATCTTCTTCGCGCGCTTGATCCGCTCGCCGCGGACGATGCCTTGCAGCTCAAGTACAAACGCCGTGTTCTCTAGCACGGTGAGCACCGGGATCAGGTTGTAGGCCTGGAAGACAAACCCGATGTTTGTCAGCCGAAGCTTGGCTAGCTGGTCCTTGGAGAGGCCGGACATCGCGGTCCCTTCGAGGTAGATCTCCCCTGCCGTCGGGCGATCGAGCCCGCCCAGCAGGTGCAAGAGCGTCGACTTCCCTGAGCCCGAGGGCCCGGCGACCGCGGTGAACTCACCCTTGTGAAGCTCCACGCTCACGCCGCGAAGCGCCGGGGTCTTGATCGTCTCGGTGATGTAGGTCTTCTCCAGATCCAGTGTTCGTATCAGCGGGCTATTCGACATATCGCATCGCCTCCATCGGCTCCAGCTTCGAAGCTCTCAATGCCGGTAGCCAGGCTGCGAGCATTGCTACGACAGCCATTGCCCCTGCAGAGAGAATCACTTGCCATGCGGTGATGCTCATGTGCAGCACCGGCGAGATTCCGATCTCCTTCATGTAGTCGGCCATCTGACCCCACAGCGGGATTCCACCGAACGCCTCAACAATGAGGATGATCCCCACGCCGAGCAGCGCTCCGTAGAAGGCCCCGGCCAAGGTGATGATCCCGGCCTCGGCAAGAACCATCCTCATCACGCGCATCCGTGAGGCGCCGAGCGCGATGATGAGGCCGATCTCCCGTGTCCGCTCCATCACTGACAGGTAGAGCGTGTTCACGACAACTAGGGCCCCGAGACCGAAGAACACGACCGCCATGATCAACAACATGGGTGTGAGGATCTTCATGTAGCCGTCCATGACTGGCAGCAAGTCCAGCCAGTCTTGCACCTCGAACCCGTCTGGCAGTGCGGCGCGCAGGGCCGTGGCCTTCTGATCCATCAGGGCGGCGTCCTGCGGCCCTACGACCCCATCAACTCGAATGACGATGGCCGTCGCGGCGGTGTCGTTTCGAGCAAGCTGACGGGCGGTGCCAAGACTGGCATAGACCAACATCCGGCCGATGGTCGCTTCATGAGCCTTGAAGACGCCGACGATCGGCGAACGGATTGCGCCAAGACTCGCCTCGGGGTGCGCGCCGAGCAGCACCATGTCATCGCCGACTTCCAGCTCGAGCAGATCGGCCAGTTCCTCTCCCACGAGGACGCCGGTGCTGTCGCTGGTCAGGAACTCACCCGTGACGATTCGATCGGCCATGTTGCTGATCGGGTTGATCTCCTCAGGTACGACGCCGCGAACGAAGACCGTGCGGGTCCTCTCGCCGACGCTGGCCATTGCCGGCAGATCGAGTCGCACCGTCGCCCACTCAATCCCTTCAACCGTGGCAAGCGCAGCCAGGGCATCTGCTGGATCGTTCATCAGCGGCATCGCCGACCCGGTTGCCCGGGTTTCCACCGCGCGAATCTGCATGTGCCCCGTATCGAACCGGGTCGATGACTCGAACATGTCCTGCACCATGCTGTTGATGAACCCGAACATGACGATCAGGAAGTAGATCGGAATTAGCACAGCGAGCAGCGTAAGGATGGACCGTCGTCGATTGCGCAGCATGTGTCGAATCGCTGCTTTCATCAGTCATCCCCCCAACCCTCGAACGTCTCCAGGCTGAAGAACTCGGTCTCGAGCGCGAGGTCAAACTCCGCGAGTTCGATGCGCTCGATGGTGCGATCGCCGAAGCTGTCCTCGATGACGATCGTGGTGGCTAGGAGGCGTTCCTCGACCTCGATGACGTCCGAGAAGATGGCGATCTGCAGCACCTCGCCTCGCTGGTCGTAGTAGATGAGCTGTTCTATCACGTAGTCGCTTGAGATCCAGATCTCCAGCTTCCCGTACACGACGGGAGCATCCAGATGCGGGACGAGCGTCAGGAAGTACCCGCCGTTCCCCTCGGGATCGGTCTCGACGGACGCATCGTAGTCATCGGACAGCGTCCCGTGGGACAGATCCTCCAAGGATGGGCCGGCGCCGAACAGCGCATCGCCGATGCCAAAGCCCGTGAGCTTGATCGAGCCGACCCCGGGCGCGTAGCGCCAGAGGACATCGCCGAGCTGGAGGAAGCCGGAATTCAGATCGATCTCCGGTTCCAGGATTCGGATGAGTGCTAGATCGTCGCCCAGCGTCCAGACTTCGAGCTTGTGCGATTTCGTCTGGCCCCCCAAGACGATGTCCAGAGCCATGATCCCGTGGAAGCTATCACCTTGCCACGCCGAGTTGACGCGATCCAGAATGGTCTCGGCATCCAGCGTGCCTTCTTGGGCGAACGCAGAGAATCCCACTAGCGCGACCGCAGCGAGTGCCATCCACATCGTGATTCGTTTCATGAGATTCATCTCCTTGGGCATGGGTCTAGCCTTCGCGAATGGCCGTCACAGGGTCAAGGCGATTGACCCGCCGCGCCGGATACCAGGCGGCAGCGAGGGCGGTGACGACAATCACGCTGAGCGCGGCCACCCAGTACCAGCCGGACGTTGACGCGTAGATGACTCTCGGGAAGCCAAACGACCCGACCATGTCTGTGAGCATCGAGATGTCCCATCCATGTTGGCTGAGGTAGAGAAGTCCCCCGTACCCCAGTCCGCCGCCCACAACGAACCCGATGGCCGCCACCATCGTGGATTCCATGAGCACCATTCGCGAAAGTAGCTTCCGACTCATGCCCACCGCTGTCATGATGCCGAACTCGCGCGTCCGCTCGAGCACGGAATAGAACGCCGTGTTGGCAACGCCGAAGCCCGCCATCAGGCTAATCATCAGCACGAACGGGATCATCTTGATCGTCGAGCCCGCGATCATGAAGCGCGCAAACGGATTGAGGTCGAAGTAGTCGGCCACCACGATGTTCTGTTGCCCAGCGAGGAGCTCCCTTGCTTCTGCAACCGCGCGGCTGTCTGAGGCGCCTCTCGGCAGCGCAATCGCCAGCGTCGTTGCGCCTTTGAAGCCGGTCATGGCTCTCACGTCGTCGATGGATGCCATCACCATGTGTTCCAGATCGGTGCTCGGTGACTGGAAGAGTCCGGAGACGATGAACGCGCGCGAGTCGGCTCCGTCCGCTCCGATCGCCAGGATGACGACGCGTTCGCCGACGCGAATGTCGAGATCTTCAGCCAACGTTGCCGACAACAGGACCTGGCCGTCTGCATCCAGGTATCGTCCTTCAACGATCAATTCGTCGAAGTGCGTTACCGAGAGCTCTGCCAGCGGATCGATCCCGCGCAGACTCACCCCGTCGGTTCCGTAGGCGCTGCGCAGCATGCCGAACGTCTCCATTCGCGCGGTGATCCCGGCCGTTCGCATGGAGGCCAGCCTGTCCATGACGGCAGCAACCTGATCGGGGGACAACGCATTCTCAGGGATCGGATCGTCCGCGTAGGCGATCGTTCTCACCTGGAAGTTCCCCTGGTTCCACTCGATCTGCGTTGCAGTCATCGAGCCAACCATTCCGTCGGTGAGTCCGAACAGAATGAGAATCACCAGGCTCCCAACGGCGACGGTTGCGATCATCAGGATCGTGCGTTGCTTGTGGCGCCACAGATTGCGCCAGGCAATCCGCCACATCGTGAGCGTCATGAAACCTCCTTCTGTCTTGATGCCGGACAAGTCAAACCGTCCGCAATTACCTGCGGCGCGAACTCGATCATCGCGTCGTACAGCTCCCCTGGAATACGATCCCGGTTCACCGGCAGCAGCTTCACCAGGCCGAAGGAGTACGCGATCTGATACGGATCGCCCGCGACGATCTCCCCCCGCGCCTGCGCAGCGGTGATTTCGGCAAGGATCGGCGCGAAAAACTCCGCAGAGCGTGCCAGGATCTCGTCGTACTTGAGCGCATCGGCGAGCCGCTGAAGCTCTGAGGGGTCATCGAGCAGAATCCGCGACATCTCGTTCGTCTCGATCTCGTGGATGATCGCCCGCATCAGCCGGATCAGCGCCTCGCGCACGTCGGTCGTACTCCGAAACGACGCATCCAGCAGACGATCTATCATCGCCGGCATCTCCCGGAGGAACAGCTCGACGTACAGGTCCTCCTTGCTGTGGAAGAACAAGTAGAAGCTGGCCTTGGCGATCCCCGTCGGCTTGACGAGGTCTTCGATCGTCGTCTTCTTCAGGCCGTAGCGCAGGAAGCAGGCACGGCCCGCCTCCATCAGCTTGTCGCGAATCGTCTCTTTCTCTACCGCCGTGAACGCTCTTGGCATGGCTATGTCCTTGTGAATCTATTCCTCAGGCGGTCACAGAGTATACAGAAGCTCGGAGAGTTGTCAAGGACCGTCTGATAATGGTGCCAGGCGGATCGCAGTGTCGCATCGCTTCTCTGATGTGCGAAACGAGCTGGCTAGATACTGACAACTCGTCCCAAGGCAGAACGTGGCGGCGCTGCACGGCCCCGCATGGCCGGGAGCCCATGCCCGCGGATGAATTCGTCTCCGCTTGGCTTCTCCCTGAAGTCGGAGCAACGGCTCGATCTACTGCGCATGGGACTCCTCCGTTCGCGGGGAGTCGTGCTTCGTCACGCATGCTTCATGGACTTGATCGAGCAGCTTCATGGTTGTAGGATGACACGCGAGGATACCAATGTCAATATGAGACGATAGGAGAGAAGGCATGACGAGTGAGAACACGGAAAACCACGCGGACTGGATCCCGATACTGGTGTGCGCCGTTGCACGCTAATCATGGTTAGGTCGTACCAGGGGGACTCTCGTGGCCAGGCAAATCACTGAAGTCACACGACGCGACATCCGCGAATCGCTCTCGTCGTTGAACCTGTGGGGGCGTTTGGACGAGGTTGCCTTCTTGGACCGCCTCTACAACTTGGATGCCCTACCCTCCAATGACGGACGATTCAGAACTGCGCGGGAGGACATCCTCCAGCATCGGGTTGCCAACGACGATTGGGAGGATGACTGGGTTTTTGATGACGACCGTTTAGGGCTCAGGGATGGAGAAGATGCGGTCTTCTTGCGGTTCCTGTCCGAACTCCTCCATCCAGTCGTTCGCTCCGATCAAGGCGAGGTCTCAAACATCGCGCGGGTCCTGAACGACCTCCTTGGACCTGACGGTTATCGACTCGAAGAGAAAGACCGCCTTTCTGGGCGGGCCATCTTTGGGGCCGCCGAGATTCCACCTGTGCCGCTCGAACCGAGGCTCGCCTCTAGGCACTTCACGGAGGATGTGCGGCCGTTGGTGGCAACCATCGCCCGCTTGGCGGAGCTCGACGGTTCGGAATTGGAGCAGGATGTGTTGCGGTCCGCTGACCCCCATCTGGAAGAGGGGGAGTTCGACAACTGGGATGGGGGCACGTACTACCACACTCTCACCCTGGCAGTGCCGATCGAAGTCTATGCGCGATTGGGCGACCAGGTCAGGCCGATCGAGGAGCGGATCAGCAGACGGATTGCGGGAGTGCTCCGGGCTCCAGACCAGCATCATGTGTCGGCAGTTGTTATCCAACCGAGCCTTGTTGAGGGTACTGCCGAGGAGCTAGTTGATGTTGTCGCGGCAGGATCCCAGCGACCGGTTCCTCACTTTTGGGCTCCAGGGCACTTCCGGCTTTTCATCAGCCACGTTACGTCTTTTAAGCAACGGGCTACTGCCCTTCGGCAAGCTCTGTCGAAGTACCACATCTCGGGATTCGCCGCACACGAAATGATCGACCCAGGGGAGCTTTGGCAGCGTGAGATCGAGGCTGCGCTCAGGTCGATGCACGCAATGACGGCGCTAATCACACCCGACTTCAACCGAAGCAAGTGGACCGATCAGGAAGTGGGCTGGGCACTTGGCGCGGACATCCACGTGCTCCCAGTTCGTCGTGGAGCTGTTCCCTATGGATTCCTTGGAGAGGTGCAGGGGGTCCAGGGGATGGGGAAGACGGTTCCTGGTGTGGCCCGGGAGATTTTTGGCACTCTTCTTCGCATTCCTGCGACGCGGACAGCTCTTCTTGAAGCGCTTGTGGAGCGTTTCGAGCGGAGCGATTCTTACCAAGAAGCTCGGGAGAACCTCAGCCTTCTTGAAGGAGTGGGGAAGATCTCGGAGTCCCTCCTTCGAAGGATTGAGGTAACCGTGCGTTCGAACGACCAGGTCGGTCAGTCCACCGGCGTCCCCCAGAGAATCGAGATGCTCCAGAGAACGGCGAGGGGTACGACCTAGCACGCGTGTGCTGCTGACGGTGGAAGCTTCTAGAGCATGTCCATTGAGTTCCTGGACGTCCGCATGCATCCTGCACCGCAGCAGAAACGCAAACCGTTATGACGACTGAAATGGATAAACCGAAAGCGCTCGGCACCATAGTGGAATCCCCCGGCGGGGAGCTGTCCGATTGGGAACTCTACACCCCATTCTTGGACTTCTGGGATCATTGGAACGAAATCGATCCTCGTCTTGAGTCGCACCATACGGCTCTTTCGCCGTGGGCCGCAGCTCTGACCCACGACCTCGTAGATTTGGCAAGTTACGCGGATATCGTGCTTCACTGGTTAGAGCCGGAGCGGATCAGGGATGGCCGGTCAGTTGTTGTGGTTGGCTCTGTCGCAGATGCATTCATCCGTACGACGCGTAGCGCATGTGATGTCGTGGCTTCCGGGCTCACATACGTGGCAAGCGAGAAACCCGGTCAGGCACCGTTCGAAAGCCTCCGAGCTCTTACGGACTGGGCACGCAAGAACCCGTCGCGTGTACGACCCAACCTCAAGGAGTTTCTGACACGCGATAGGCCCTGGTTCAACACGATGAGGTCTTTGCGCGACTATCTGGTACACGACGGATGTCATGCAAACATTCATTGCAGCGGTAGGCAGTTCAACTTGTGGGTACACTCTCACAGGCGCGGCTGGGTAACGAGGGAGCCGCTACTTCCACTACTCAAGCGCTACGCCAGTGAACTTCTCGCGCTCAGTGACGAAGCTGGCTCGCTCATTGCAGATGAGATTTCGCTTCCAGCCGATCGGAGAAGGAGCCGTGTTGTGTCAGGGATTCTGATTCCCAGACTTCATGAGCTGTTAGGGCGGGCGGATGACTACGCTGACCCATCGCCATGAGGCGCACCGTAGTCATGACAACCGGTTGCAGCGGACGGCCCACTGCGCGGTCCGCCGCTGAACCGAAACGTTATGCCAGACATGCTGAGGGATATGATCCGTGACTACAGAATGGACTCGTACGAGTGATCCCCGACAGCTGACTCCATCGACCTGCTGGATTCTCGGCGCCGGAGCATCTTATGACTGCTTCAGTGAAGGAGAGAAAGCTGTCCCGTTGACCCGCGACCTGATTGACAGCGCACGAAACATTCGGATCGTCTCACATGACGTTATGGAACGTACGCTCCACCTGCTTTCGGTGGCCTATGGCACTCCGGATGTAGAACCTGATGAAGCATTCGGATCAGGTATAGAGGCAACCTTTGATGCGATCCGGGGATTATGCAAGCATCGGGATGTAGAGTTATCATCCCAAGCCAAGACTTGCCTTCGCGATCTCACTTCAATGATAGCTAGGGTGGTATCGCAGAGCCAGTGTGGTGGGCAAGTTGTCAAAGGCCAGCTCATGATTCGGCGCAGGACGGCAGATGATCCACCGAGGGACAAGGCTGTCTTCATGGGTGACGTCCCCGAGAACTACGCTTGGCTTGTGAACGGTTGCATCCATAACGACAAGTGGTCTGTGGTCACGCTCAACTTCGACTCAATCTTGGATTGGGTCTTTCGCCTTGCGCTGAAGGAAGGGGCGCCGTGTCCCCAGTATGAACAGTGGGCCGAATCCGTTGAAATGTTGGTCTCTGGCTGTGCGGAAGGCGGACGGGTCTCCCACGGTGGCTACGTCAAGCTGCACGGAACCTTCGATCTCTACAGCTGCCACAATCCGGACTGCACTCACTACAGGACCCCCTTCCTTGCCGACAAACGGCAAGACCCGACTGCATTTTCCGTCATGCTGAAAGTCGAGAAGACGTGTCCTAAGTGCGGAAGTGACGCGTTGCCTCTCATTCTGCCCCCAGGTCGGAACAAGGTCCGAGGCGAAGGCCTGTACCATGAAATGGTCTATTCGGCAGCGGCCTCCTATCTGGGCGCCTCAGACACATGGGTCATCCTGGGGTACAGTTGCCCGGATTACGACAGAGATGTAACCGAGATTCTCCTCCGTGCGATGGAAGAACCCGCTGCAAGCGGGGAGAAGAGGTCGATAATCGTGATATCCCCTGACTGTCTAGACGTTGGCCAACGCCTTTCTGAGCACCTAGCGGATATGAGCAAGACGGCGGCCCGCTACACCCTAACATCCGTGTTCCCGATGCAGATGACGTTTAGCGAGGTGGTTGAGAACTGCACTCGCGGCGGGTTCAAGTAGCCGCATAACAAAGCGCTCAACGCGACGCGGAAGACCGCGCGCGTTAGCCCTATCGTTAGGCACCCGAAGGAGAAGTAATGCGCGTATTCATTAGCCATAGTCACGAGAGCGAAAATCCGGGGTCAGATCTTGTTCTGCCACACGATTCGCAGTAGAGTGGTCGCATGGCGAGACCTTTGCGGGTCGAATTCGAAGGCGCTGTGTATCACATCACGTCGCGGGGAAACGGGCGGCAGGACATCTTCCTTGGAGACAAGGATCGAGCCTGTTTCTTGGCCGTGCTCGGAGATGTCGTAGGGGATTCGAGGGTCAGGCCTTTATTTTCGAATCCCGTTCGGCTGAACTTGCGTTCTGTCGACCTGAACATCTCGCGGCACGACCGAGCCTGAAGGACCGGGATTCCGGGGACATAGTACGGAAGCGTCTCTTGCGGTCTCTGGAATGGGTGTCGGAGCATCGGAACTTCTCAGCGGGGAGTAACCCTCCGTGACACACCTGCTCCGGCAATGCGAAGCATTGTCAGTTGCCCGAACAGCCTCATCGCTGCAGCCTGGCATGCGCAAGCGATCTCAGCTAAGCTGACTTCGATAGAGAACGAGATCCCTCGTTCTCTCGCTTTGTAGGGATGTGGAATGGCGAGACGGCGTGAATGGGATTGGCGCGTCAGAGGGGCGCCGATGCTAGGGAGCACGGGTGCACACGAATCATGGTTAGAGAAACGGAGGTGCGGAATGGCCAAGGTGTCTAAGTTGAAAGGGCTGTGGGTCTTCGCGCTAGTATTCGTTGGCACTGCGGGCCTCCTGGCGAATGAGCTGGTGTTCGATTGGGGGCGAGCAGCCACCCTCCTGTTCGCCGGAGTGAACGCCGTTGGTCTGGTCGCACTGAGCCCGA
>CAZMYM010000016.1:0-51218 GCA_964570515.1 uncultured Thermotogae bacterium
GAGGTCCTCGCATCAGCATCCTTTGAGTGATGCGTAAGTGACTACGCGCTCCGTGCAGAAAGTGCATTCCTTCCTTCCGATCTGACCTTCACCCCCTCCCGCGAATGCTGGGACTGGATACTGCTTGAGGTGCTGGAGCCCAGTACTCCAGGTTGCTGTGGGGCCTGAATGTTGTGCTCCCCTCGCCGGTTCCTGGTCAGCGCAGTCTCTCGGACGAGGAGACCGGCCGGAATGACGAGCCCGTGCCGGGTTTGATGGCAGTCCTCTGTAGGGAGTTGTATGTAAGCGCTCGGCCGGAGCATCGCGCCGCCGCGGCATACGACATCGTTTGCTCAGAGGGGAATGGCCACGTGGAAGGTTCTGTCTAGACTCGCGCTAGCTCCAAGTAGTGTGTGTGTGGGCGTGGGCGCGCGCGGTGCCGCCGGCGGCGCGCAACACATCGATCCGAACCGTCACCCGCTCCGAGGAGCGGGTGCAGCGTTCGCTCATCCGCGTCTTGCCATATCGCACAGCAGTGTTTCAATCCTCACCCGCTCCGAGGAGCGGGTGCAGCTAGGAGCCTGGGGGATTCGAACCCGATTCAGACTGACGGCGAAGCACCTGACGAATGTTCTAGGTACGGTGACGTCAGGCGTACCAGGTGAACGCTAGCGCTTTCGAGGCGAAGAACGCCCTAGCTTCTGAACAGGACGGCTTCGCGCTTGAAGAGGCGGACGGCGGCGGCGATCAGGATCGCACCGCAGACGACGTTCGCGCTGAGCGTGAGCAAGATGTCGGTCGCGATGATGTTGCCGACGATGATCGCCTGCAACGCGTAAAGCGCGTTGGCGACCGGGATCAGGTACCTGAGCCCCTGGAACGTGATGCTCCCGGTCATTGACATCATCCCGACCAGCACGATCACCATGTAAATCGGCAGCAAGTAGGTGCTCGCCTCCTTCTGGCTGCGCGCGAAGCTCCCGACGATGATCACCAGCGCCGCGAGAATCACCGCGAGAGGCAGGAGAACGACGAGCATCCATCCGAACGCGGACAGGTCGAGCTGGAAGACCGCGCTGCCCGCCGCTCCGGTTGGAACGAGGCCGCCTCCGAAGAGCCGGATCCCGATCATCAGACCGGCCGCCGAGAGGAGCGAAGACAAGAGAGACACGGTGAGTACGGCGAGGAACTTGCCGAGGACGATCTCGGTTCGAGAAAGCTGACTGACGAGGAGCGTCGCGATGGTGTTCCGCTCCTTCTCTCCCGCGGTGACCTCTGCGCCGAGTCCCATCGCGCCGGTCAGGATGGCGAGGACCATGAAGTAGGGCAGCAACCGACTGAGGATCAGCCTCCCGAATGACTCGCGCGTCGCAACGTCCTCCAGGCTGACCGACAACGGCGGCGTGAGTTCGTCGAACGACGGCTGCCCAAGCTGCTGGAGCTTGTCGTCGACGACCCGCTTGAGATACTGCTCGAAGAACCCGCGGACGCGGCCTGCGGCGATCACCGCGAACTGGTCGGTCTGGTCGTAGTGCAGAACGACCTGAAGCCCAAGTCCTTCGCCGCCCGTCTCCTTGTCGACCGTCATCACGATCTGACCGAAGTCATCTTGGAGGTCGGCGAGGGCTTCATCGTACCCATCGTAGATCACGAAGGAGAAAGCGTCCGTCTGCGCCAGCTCTTGCCTGAACGTGTCATCGTCGGCTTGATCGACGACGAGGACCGTCGGGACCAGGGTCTCGATCCGCGTTCGCTCGGCCTCGCCGAATTGGCTCATCACGGACAACACGAGCGGGTAGAAGATCAACGGAAACAGGACGGTGAGGAAGAGCGTTCGCCGATCGCGGACGGCGCCCAACAACTCCTTGGCAAACAGCAGGCGAACGTTTCGCAGCATCACACCCCCGGAGTCTCTGCGCTAGCCTACCGCGAACGCCCCCTCAGACTCAACCGGTACCGTTGGTGTCAGACGGCGTCTGCACGTCAGGGACGATCTCAGGCTCGGGCGCTGACTCCACGGCGGGTGTACGCTCCGCCGTTGGCTCCGGCGCAGGTTCCGGAGCCGGCTCAGGCTGTACGACGACCGGGGGCACCTCTTCCGACGGACCGACGATCACGTCGATCGTGCTCGATGAAGGGCGATCGCCCCGCGTAGTAGGCGGCGTGTCGTCCTTGATCAGAACAACCGCTCTCAGATCCTCGGCCACGCCGGATGCATTCCGACTGTAGTACGAGATCTGGTGGGGACCGTCGGCGGCGTAGAGCACAAACGGCCCGTAGTAGACTTGCCAGTTACGGCTATCGATGCGGAAGTACGTGAGCGTACGGCCGTAGGTCGATTCCTGCGTTCGCCGAAGCGTGATCGGCGTCTTCGAAGTGATCCACGTGCCTCGCTCGTCAACGTAGACAGGCTCGCCCATTTCGAGGACCGTCGCGGGCGGATGGTTGTCCAGGATGAAGCAAACCGTCTTCGCCAGCTCTGCGTTGCCGAGCTTGTCAATCCCGTAGTATGTGACCTTGCGGGGACCGTCGTCGCCTGTTAGATAGATCGGCCCGGTGCTGACCATCCAAGCGCCACAGTCGACCGAGTAGCGGATCTCCGCCACACCCGCCCCGGGATCGGCCGCAACAAGCGATATCGGCGTTCGCGACGTCACGACGAGAGATCCGTCCGGAGCGACCCAGTTACCGGAGAACGTCAGGCCGGCGGTCGTCACACCGGTCCACTCGACCGGCGGACAGACGAGCGGGCAGGGGTCGCCGAAGCGGTAGTTCGGCGCGTCGTAGATGCCGTCGGCGTTCGCATCGCATCCTTCGAAGTCGCTCCAGTAGTTGCCGCGGCCTCCTTCGCACCACGAGTTCTCGCGCATCGCGTCCTTCGCATTCAGGCCGTTGTCGAAGAAACTGTTGCCGCTGATCGTGTTCCGATCCGAGTCGGCGGCCATCACGACCCCGTAGAGACAATCAGCGATCACGCTGCTGCGGATCGCGTTCCCGTCGGAGTTGAGGAGGTAGATGGCGGTGTCGGACAGGCCGATTTGCGTGTCCCTGACCGCACCGTTTCTCACCGAGTTCAGGTAGACGCCGGCAACGCGTGCCCGCTCAATGATGCAGTCGCGGATCACGAAGTGCTTACTCGTATGGTCGACGTAGATTCCGTAATCCACGCGGGGCGCATCGATCCGCCATCCTTCAATCACGTACGGATCGTCCGCCGTTCCGCATCCCGACATCACACCGTTTGCCACGGTAAAGTCATCGTCCCCGTAGATGTAGATAGGCTCGTGGTTCCCCCACCAAAGGAACCCAGCCGTGCTTGCGCTTGCGCCTCCGACTCCGACCTGCCCCCCTGCCAAGCCAGCCGACAGGACGACGACGAGTGTCATCGCCATCGTCAATGCGACCTTCCGGCTCATGTGTCTCATCGCCTCCTTGAAGCCCTTGACTCAACGCGCGACCTGTGCATGTTCCCGCCGAGGGGAATCCTACGCCGATTCCGTCGCGCCGACAGCAGTATAGAACGCTTCCTCCAGGTCGTCGGTATTGAACGTCACGTTCAGCTCTTCGAGCGTGCCGAGGGCCATCAGATCCCCCCCGTAGAGGATGCCGATCCGATCGCACAGCTTCTCGGCGATGCGCATGATGTGCGTGGACAGCACGATGGTTCGTCCCTGCTCGCGGAACAGGCGGATCGTCTCCACGACCGTACGCGCCGCCATCACATCGAGACCGAAGGTCGGCTCGTCGAAGATCAGAACCGGCGGATCGTGGAGGATGCTTCGCGCAAGCGACAGCTTCTGCTTCTCACCTGTCGAGAAGGTCCCTACCCGGCGATCGGCAAGCGGCGACATCGAGAGCATCTTGAAGATCTCGCTCGACCGCGCGTCGATTTCCGCTCCGGACAACCTGTTGATGCGTCCAAAGAAACGAAGCGTCTCCCGTGCGGTGAGGCGATCGTACAGACCCGTCTCCGTTGCGAGGAATCCGATCCGCTCGCGAACCTGCCTCGGTTCCTTTCGCACGTCGAATCCCGCGATCCTTGCGACGCCGTCCGTCGGCGTCAGAATCGTGGCCAGCATCCGGAGCGTCGTCGTCTTCCCCGCTCCGTTCGGGCCGAGCAGACCGAAGATCTCGCCGGCGCTGCACTGAAGCGAGAGCCCGTCGACTGCACGGACTTCGCCGCGACGCGAGCGGAAGATCTTGGTCAGGCCTTCGGTTTGAATCATCACTTCGCTCATACCCACTCCGCCTCCACCATCGGTTGGAGAACTTCGGGAATCCGAACACGCCCGTCGGGCTGTTGGTTGTTCTCGAGGATCGCCGCCATCAGACGGGACGTCGCCAGGCCCGAGCCGTTCAGCGTGTGGACGAACTGAGGCCTAGCCTTCGGCTCCGGCCGAAAGCGGATGCTCCCCCGGCGCGCCTGAAAGTCCTCGCAGTTCGAGCACGACGAAACCTCATAGTAGCGTCCTTGGCCGGGAAGGTAGACCTCGAGATCGACCGTCTTCGCCGCCTGCTGCGCCATGTCTTCGGTCGACAGGAGGGCAACGCGATAGTGCAGCCCAAGCGCCTGCAGAACCCCTTCGGCGTCGGCGATGATCTCCTCCAGCGCGTCGTACGAGCTCTCGGGCTTCGTGAACTGGAACATCTCGACCTTGTTGAACTGGTGGACGCGGATGAGCCCGCGTTCGTCCTCCCCATAACTGCCCGCCTCGCGACGGAAGCACGGCGTGTAGGCGACGTACCGACGCGGCAGATCCTCCGCCGCCAGGATCTCGTTTCGATGAAGGTTGACGAGCAGGCTTTCAGCCGTCGGGTTTAAGTAGAGATCATCCTTCTCGATCCGGTAGACGTCGTCGGCAAACTTCGGCAGCTGCGACGAGACGAAGAAGCTCTCCTCGTTGGCGACGAACGGCGGCCAGACCGCTGTGTAGCCGCTCCGAACGTGGCGGAAGAACATGAACTGAATCAACGCCATTTCCAGCTGCGCACCAAGTCCGACGTACATCGGAAACCGCGCTCCCGCGATCGCGGCCGCACGTGCGAAATCGAGGATTCCCTTCTCTTCCCCGAGCTGCAGATGTGGCACGACCTCGACTGATTTTGGCCTCTCCCCGACCTCGCGAAGGATGACCTTGTTCTCTTCCGCTCCGACCGGCGCCGACTCGTGCGGAACGTTCGGCAGAAGCTGAAGGAGTTCGTCGATCCGCGCCGACTCGGCTCGCAGGCGGTCGTCGAGTTCGGTGACCCTTCCCGAGACCACGGAGAGGCGTTTCAGAAGGTCCCCGGCGTCCTCTCCGGCCTTCTTGCGACGCCCGACCTCTTCTGAGCCGCTGTTTCGTTCGGCCTTCAGCTCCTCGACTTCGGCGATCGTCCGTTTCCTCTTTTCGTCGAGTTCGAGGAGCTCGGTCAGATCAATGGACGGATCCCGAGTTCGCAATCTTGCCTCAATGGCGTCTCGCTCTTCTCGAAGTCTCCGGATGTCTAGCATCTCTCGTCCTTTCGTTCGTGACGAGGGATTCTAGGACAGGATCGTGCTCCGGACAACGAGACCTGAAGCTTATCCAGTTCTGAACGGGTTTCCTCGCTCCCGGCCGCCGAGTATAATGGCTGGCCATGGCCATTGTGGATGCTCTCCTTGAGACGACGCCTGCAGCGAATCGTCCTCTGGTTCCCTCACTTCGCTGCGGCTCCGGACGAAGCGAGGCTCCGCGATGCGTCTCTTAATCTACTCCAAGGCGCTTTACTCGACATGGGTCTACTACAGCCCCGATCGGATCTTGTTCGACGCCGGCGAAGGCGCGAGTTCGATCCTGGGGAACAAGACGTTCGCGATTCGACGGATCTTCCTCTCTCACGGCCACGCTGATCACATCGCCGGTCTTGTCGGCTTGGTCAACATCCGCAACAACGCGCTCGGCGACACGGAGAAGGAACTGACGGTCTACTACCCGAAGGGGAATCACCTCGTCAGCGAGATGATGGCGTTCCTCGCTCGGACGAATCGGCGGCTGAACTACGACCTGACCTGGGCTCCTCTCGAACCGGGTGACCGCATCGAACTCCTCTCCGGGCAGATGCCTCGATACATCGAGGCGTTCCCGACGGTTCATGTCCACAGCGAGGTCTCGCTCGGCTACAACGTCGTCGAGGTCCGTCACCGACTGAAGCCGGAACTCGCCGGAGCGAGTCAGGAGGAGATCGTCGCTCGCGTTCGATCCGAAGGGAAGGAGTCCGTCAGCGAGTTCTACGATCAGAAGCTCTTCTCCTACGGTGGGGACTCCGTCGGGATCAAGCCGGCGTACGTCGCCGAGACCGAGGTTCTCTGCCACGACACGACGTTCCTCGACGAGCGGGATCGCAAGGAGTTCAAGCACGCCTCACTGACCGAGGCCGTCGAATGCGCTCGCGCTGCTCGGGTCAAGAAAGAACTGATCTGCTTCCATATCTCGAGCCGGTACAAGTCGAGGATCCGCGAGATCGAGAAGGCCAGCGGCTCCTACGACGGACTCGACTTCAAGGTCACCCTGGTTCCGCCGGGACGCATCTTCGTAGTGGAATAGCCGCTCCACTTGATTGAAACCGCCTCTCTGCATCTCGTACCATGCGCCGACTTCCCGCAAGGAGGACCCATGATCGAACGTCGCTTCACACGGATTCAGACTGACCTTCCCGGCCCAAAGTCGGCCGCTGTCTTCGCACGCAAGGCGAAGTTCGTCGCGGCGCCGCTTGAAACCTTCGCGCCGTTCGTCGTCAAGAAGAGCGAGGGCGCAGTGATCGAGGATCTCGACGGAAACAGATTTCTCGATTTCTCGGGAGGTTGGGGCTGCCTCGCTGTCGGTCAGCGCAGCGAGAATGTCGTCGCAGCCCTGAAGGATCAGCTCGATGCTTTCCTGCACACGGACTTCACCGCGGTCCCGTATGCCCCGTTGGTCGATCTGGCACAGCTCCTGTGCGAGCGAACGGCGATTGACGGCGAGAAACGCGCCGCCTTCTTCAACAGCGGAGCGGAAGCGGTCGAGAATGCGGTCAAGATCGCCCGGGCCTACACAAAGCGAAAGGCTGTCCTGGTCTTCGAGAACGCCTTTCACGGCCGGACGCTTCTCGCGATGACGATGACCCACAAGGCGAGCCCTTACAAGGCCGGCTTCGGCCCGTTCGCGTCCGACGTCTATCGACTCCCATATCCATACGAGTACCGCAAGCGTGTGACGGAGCGGGACATCGAGCGCGCGCTCCTGACGTCTGTCGATCCGTCCGAGGTTGCCGCGATGGTCGTCGAGCCGGTCATCGGCGAAGGCGGCTTCCTCGTGCCCCCGGATTGGTTCCTGCCGTCGTTGCGCCGCATGGCGGATGAGCACGGGTTCGTCCTCGTCTGCGACGAGGTGCAGACAGGGATCGGACGGACGGGTCGCTTCTTCGCGTTCGAGCATTTCGACGCGCAGCCAGATCTGATCTGCACCGCGAAGTCGCTCGGGTCGGGTCTTCCCCTTTCAGGCGTTGTCGGGAAGGCCGAGATCATGGACGCGCCGATCCCGAGCTCGATCGGCGGGACCTACGGCGGGAACCCGCTCGCCTGCCGCGCGGCGATCGAAGTGATCAAGACGGTCGACCGGGAAAACCTCATCGAGCGGGCGACGGTCATCGGTGACAGGATCAAGACGCGATTCCTGAGACTCGCCGATCGATTCGACGTGATCGGAGACGTCCGCGGCCTCGGGGCGATGGTCGGAATGGAACTGGTGGCCGACCGCGAGACCAAGGAACCCGCCAAGGAACTCACCGGAAGCGTCGCGCGCGCCGCCATACGAAACGGCGCCGTCTTCCCAACGGCCGGCCTGTACGGGAACGTGCTCCGGGTTTTGGTCTCGCTCGTCATCTCGGATGATCAGATCGACGAGGGGATGGATATCCTCGAGACCGCGTTCGAGCAGACCCTCGGCTAGATCGACGTCTCCCGAAACCGCGCAGAGCCGGATCGAACAACAGGGCGATGGTTCGATCTGACTCACATCAACGAGGCACGCAAACGGCCTGAAAGACCCTCTTCAAGCACCATACAGAGCCTCGCGCGTAAGAGCGCGCGAACGCCGTACGGAACCTCGTTGCGCGCTCCGAGGTTCGGCAAACCCAGGGCTCGTCTGAACTAGAGACTTGGCAATGGCCACCTTGGTTGCTATACTGAGCACCAGAATTCTCAATACCCAAGGGGGTACGACGTGAACAAGGCGGAACTCGTTGAGAAGCTGGCGAAGGAAACGGGGCTGACGAAGAAGGATGCGCGCGCTGCGCTGGACGGCGTCGTCAACGTGATCAACAAAGCTCTGTCGAAGAACGAGCCGGTCATCATCACCGGATTCGGCAAGTTCGAGACGAGGAAGCGGAAGGCGACGACCCGGATGAACCCGCAGACCGGCCAGCGGATCAAGACGCCGGCGAAGACCGTTCCCGCGTTCAAGGCCGGGAAGAACCTCAAGGAGATCGTCGGCAAGAAGTAGCGAGAAGCAGCGAGCGCCGCCTGAACCGCTCGCCGCAGGCTCCCGAAGAGAAAATGCGGAGTGAGGGGAAGCAACCGCTTCCCCTCTTTCTCTTGCCGTCTCCCACGCGTTCAGTAGCGGTGCTCGCACGCTGGGTCTCCCCTTCGCCACCCCCTATACTCCTTCCGCGATGGACCTCCTGAAGGATCTCAATCCCGAACAGCGTGAGGCGGTCACCTTTGGCGAAGGACCGCTCCTCATCGTCGCCGGGGTCGGTACCGGGAAGACGACCGCGATCACTCGACGGATCGCATGGCTCATCGCCGAGAAGAAGGCTCGCCCCGGCGAGATCCTGGCGCTTACGTTCACCGAGAAGGCCGCCGCCGAGATGGAAGAGCGGGTCGACCTGCTGGTGCCGTACGGCTACATCGAATCCCAGATCGGGACGTTCCACGCATTCTGCGACCGGGTCTTGCGCGAGAACGCCATCCTCCTCGGGCTCACGCCCGACTACCGCATCCTGACGCAGGCCGAGCAGACGATCTTCCTGAAGGACCGCCTGTTCGATTTGCCGCTCGAACGCTTCCGCCCTCTCGGAAACCCGATGCGGAACCTGGGCGCAATCTTGACCCTCTTCTCCCGTGCCAAGGACGAAGACGTCGCACCGGAGGAGTATGCTGCCTACGTGGACCGCCTCGAGCAGGAGCCGCCGCCCAACGAGGAGGCCTCCGCGCTGCTTGCCGAGACCCTCGTCGAGCAGCGCGAGCTCGCCGAGAGCTACGCTGCGTACCAACGGGTTCTGCTCGAGCAGGGCTACGTCGACTTCGGCGATCTGATCACGCTCACGCTCAAGCTCCTCCGCGAGCGCCCGAACGTTCTCGCCCGCTACCAGAACCGCTTTCGCTACATCCTGGTCGACGAATTCCAGGACACGAATTACGCCCAGTTCGAGCTGTTGAAGCTTCTTGCACGGGACCGCAACCTGACGGTCTGCGGCGATGACGATCAGTCGATCTACAAGTTCCGTGGGGCGTCGATCAGCAACGTCCTAGGATTCCGCGAAGCCTATCCGGACGCCAGACTCGTTGTTCTCCAACAGAACTACCGCTCGACACAGGCGATCCTCGACGCTGCATATCGACTGATCCAGAACAACAACCCCGACCGCCTCGAGGTCCGCGCCCACATCCCAAAGCGGCTCCGTGCATCGAACGGCGAGGGCGATCCCCCCTCCCAATTTCACTTCGAGGCGATCGCAGAGGAGTGCGACTTCGTTGCCGAGACGATCGCGAAGCGGCATCGCGAAGAGGGCCACGCTTTCGCCGATTTCGCCGTCTTGGTGCGAAGCAACGCTCAGGCAACGCCCTTTCTTCGTTCGTTGAACCTCCTCAAGATCCCATGGCGGTTCTCGGGGAGTCGCGGCCTCTACGATCAAGAGGAGATCAGGACCGCGATCTCGCTCTTGCGGACGCTGGCCGACCCGCGAGACAGTCTCTCTCTTCACCACCTCGCCGGCTCTTCGATCTACGGGATCGCGGGCGAGGACCTGGCTCTGGTAACGAGCTTCGCCAGACGGCGGAACAAGAGTCTCCTCGAAGCGTTTCGGATGATCGGGCGAAGCGCTGATGGACTAGGCGTTTCCGCCGAGACGCAGGAACGCGTTGCGACGCTGCTCGAACACCTCTCGGAGATGTATCCGCTCACGGCGACCGAGCGTACCGGAGAGATACTCTATCGCTATCTCTCGGCGGCCACCGGGTTGATCGAGAGGCTGTCAAACTCGCAAGAGACTCGCGACGCGCAGCGGATCCAGAACCTTGCCAAGCTGTTCGGGATCGTCGAGCGGTTCTCTCAGGTCGCCCGCTACGACCGGGTCCGCTGGTTCGTCGACTACCTCGATGCCCTGATCGAGGCCGGCGACAATCCCCCCGTCGGGGACGCCACATGGGAAACAGACGCGGTGCACGTCCTGACAATCCATCAGGCCAAGGGGCTGGAATTCCCGATCGTGTTCCTCGTCGGTCTGGTGTCCGGCCGATTCCCTTCCACCCATCGACGAGATCCAATCCCGTTGCCTGACCCGCTCGTCAAGGACCTCGTCGGAAGCGACGACTTCCACACACAGGAGGAGAGACGTCTGTTCTACGTCGGGCTCACACGGGCCAAGGAGGCCGTCTACTTGACGAGCGCTCAGGACTACGGAGGGAAGCGCCCGCGAAAGCCAAGCCTGTTCGTCTCCGAGACGCTCGCCCTCGACGCGTCGCAGCTCGCTCCCCAGCGCCGTTCGCCGCTGACGGCGATCCTCCGACATGCTGGAGAAGACGACACCGCCGGAGTGCTTGGGCCCTCGGAACCGCGGCAGCCGAGCCTCTTCCCGCTCGGAGACCCGATCCTGACGCTCAGCCACCGACAGATCGACGACTACCTGACGTGCCCGCTCAAGTACCGCTACATCCACGTTCTGAAGGTTCCGATCCGCCAACACCACGCCGTGATCTACGGAAACGCCGTCCATCAGGCGATCCGCCTGTTCAACCTCAACCGGCTGGCCGAGCAGGAGACGCCGCTCGAAGAGCTGCACAATGCGTTCCGCAAGTCCTGGCGAACCGAGGGGTTCCTGACAAGGCATCACGAAGAGCTCCGCCTCGAAGAAGGTCTGAGGGCATTGGAGGCCTTCCGAGACTACGAGCTTGGTGAAGGACGCGTCCCGACGCACGTCGAACGACGCTTCTCCATCGTCGACGGGGACGTCCGGCTGGTCGGCTTTTTCGACCGAATCGACATCGCCGGCGACGAAGGGACGATCATCGACTACAAGACATCCGACGTGCACACCCAGGAGCAGGCCGACCGACGAACGAAGGAGAGCCGACAGCTGGCCCTCTATGCCCTTGCCTATGAGCACCTGTTCGACGGGTTGCCGACGAGCATGGAACTCCGATTCCTCACGCCGGATGTGATTGTCGGACGAACCGTGCCTGAACAGAAGCGGATGCAACGCGCGCGCGACGAGATCGCGCAAGCGGCCAGCGGGATTCGTGCCGGGGCGTTCCCTGGCGAGCCGATCTATCGGGCCTGCAGGTATTGTCCCTACGCCGGCATCT
Source organism: uncultured Thermotogae bacterium (assembly GCA_964570515.1). Classification (GTDB taxonomy): domain Bacteria; phylum Bipolaricaulota; class Bipolaricaulia; order UBA7950; family UBA9294; genus CAZMYM01. Next base: position 11,561 of record CAZMYM010000016.1, read on the forward strand.
GCCCTTTGAAACGCTCGGACTAGATGCCGGAGGCGCCGCCGGAATCCACGATGGGATCGTCGCTGGCGATGTCCTCAACGCGCTCGACGACGTGATCGGCCCAAAGCGACTCGATGTCGTAGAACTGGCGCGCCTCTTTCTCGAAGACGTGGACGACGAAGTCCCCGTAGTCGAGGACGATCCACCGACGTTCGACAAACCCCTCGCTGTGATCCGGCTTGTGGGGCATGCCTTTGCGAAGCGAATTGACGAGCGCCTTGGCGTGCGCCGGGTTGTCCGCCTCCGCGATGACGAAGTAGCTCGTAGGAATCGCGACGTCGTTGAGATCGATCACGACGATGTTTTCGGCTTTTCTCTCCTCGAGGACAGTGATCGCCTGACGGACGAGCGCTCGCTCGTCGGTCATTCGAGCTCCATCCCGGCGCCGACGATGAAGAGGAGATCCGTCCCGAACGGGACCAGCCCAGCGAGCGCGTTGTAGTGTTCCTCGAACGCATCGGGGAAGACGATGCTCACGCCGCTCGGCAGTGCGTCTCGCAAGATCCAGGCCTTCGATTCGTCCGTCAGCACAACAATGTAGCTCGTCGGGTATGCGAACGACTCGGCGTTGGCGATTCGCGTGACCTCGAAGCCCCGAGCCTGCAGGTAGTCGGCGGTTCGACTTCCCATCAAGCGAACACCGTTCCCGTTGAAAACGGCAACTTGGACCTCACGCGGGGTCAGGAGCTTCAGCCCGCGAATGAGCGTCGCAACGAGCCGTTCCGTCTCGACGACCCGAGGCTGAACGGTCCGCGCGCCGTCGATGCTCACCTCATCGGTGGGCACGGCCGGCGCTCGAAGCGCCGCAAGGTCGATCTCGCGGAATGCTGCCCCGAGGCTGAAAAGTGCCGAAAGAGACAGGTCGGTCTCGATGAACGGTTGAACCGCCCGAATCGTCGCCTTGACCGCGCGCGTCTCGGCCCCGACGAATCCACGCTCGAGCAGCGCGTACAGGAGACGCTGCTGGCGAGTGGGCCGCGGGGCGGACGACTCGCCGCGGACGTAGGCAAGCGCCTCCAGACCACCGAGTGTCTGCTCGCCCTGACGGATCTCGATCAGCCCCTCGTCCGCGGCCGCGTACACGACGTCCTCGGCTACGGTCAATGGAACGCCTCCCACCTCGTCAACCAGACGGACGAATCCATCCTCGCCCCACGTTACACAGGCACTGAGATCGATCCCAAGGAGGGCCTCGACAACCTCGCACGTCCCGTCCGCGCCCCGGCGGCTGTACAGATTCCCCAGCTCGTCGAAGGTTCCATCCTCCAGTTTGACGGACAGCTCATCGGGGACAATCAGAAAGACGACGCGACCTTCGCCGGTCAGACTGACCACGGCGAGTTCGCGTATCCGCCGTCCGTCCTCCGATTCTTCACATCCGATCAGAAGAACGTTCGTTCGCGTTCCCTCGGTGGGCGCATTGCCACCGGAGCGCTCGCTGAGGAAGTACCACCCGAGGAGCGTGGCGATCAACGCAACGCCCACGATCGCGACGCTCAAGATCGGCCAACGAATCCGAGTCCCCCGCATGCTCCCCCCTCTCGGTCGACGCTATCACACGAAACGGCGAATGTCAACTGCACTTCCGGCCGCTGAGCCCCTCGAGTCCCGCGCGGTCCTGCGGGTTGACGGCGCAGGTCGTCGGAGTATGCTCACGCACGTTGGCGGGCGCCTCACCCGGGAGGCCAGCGCATGCCGGAAGCCAGCGAAAGGCCCCTCGCAACCTATGAATCGACCTCGGATCTCGATCCTGACCTTCGGCTGTCGCGCGAACCAATACGACAGCGACGCGATGCGGCGTGCACTGACATCGAGCTACGAGATCACCGCGGAAGCCCCGGATCTCTACATCCTGAACGGATGCACCGTGACGCAGCTCGCCGAACGAAAGGCCAGGCAGGCAGCGCGTCGCCTTCACCGAGAGGCGCGCGGCGCACTGGTCGTTCTGATCGGGTGCATCGCAGACGCCGTCCGTCTCGGGCAGACGCGCTTCGGTGAAGCGGACCTCCTCGCGGGCAGCGAATGGAAGGGCCGGATCGACGAGGTCGTCGCCGCCGTGCTCTCCGGGAAGCGCGGCGTCTTGCCTCCCATTGCGCCGATCCCGCTCGACTCCGAGCGTAGCGACGGTCCTCTCGGACGCGTAAGAGCCTCTTTGAAGATCCAGGATGGCTGCTCGCTCTCCTGCGCCTACTGCCGACCGACGCAGGTCCGGGGGGCGTCGCGGAGCAAGTCCGTCAAGGCCGCTGTCGCAGAAGCCGAACGCCTCGTGTCTCTAGGCTTCCCTGAGATCGTTCTCACCGGGATCAACCTCGCTCAGTACGCGCCGCCGGACGGTGGCCTCCACGATCTCATCCGAGCGATCCTCGATTCCCAGAGCCTGCTGCGCCTGCGAATCGCTTCGATCAACCCCTCAGGATTGACGCCCGAGCTGCTCGATGTTTTCCGCGAAGACGAGCGGCTCTGCCCTCACTTTCACGTTCCGTTGCAGAGTGGAGACGATCGCATCCTGGCGGCCATGCGGCGGAACTACACGGTCGCCGAATACGAGGATCGGATCGCGGGAGTCCGCGAGCGCCTGCCCGAAGCGACATTTGGAGTCGATCTGATGGTCGGATTCCCCGGCGAGAACGACAGCGCGTTTGAAGCGACTTGCGCCTGCGTGGAGCGAATCGCTTTCGTCAACGTCCACGTCTTCCGCTATTCCCCGCGACCGGGGACGGAGGCCATGGATCTTGCGAACCCCGTGTCCGAAGCCATCAAACGCCGTCGCGCGGATGGCCTCGACAGACTCTGCCGGTCCATACGACGACGGCTCCTTGACAACCGGATCGGCACGACTCAAGATGTGCTGGTCGAAGAACGCCAGGACGGGCGATGGCGGGGCTATACTCGCGATTACATCTACGTATCCTTCGACTCCGCTGCAGCGATTCCCCTCGGCGTCGAACGAACCGTGCGCATTGTGGGAGCAGCCGAAGACCATCTGAAAGGAGTGGAGGACGATCGAGACAGCGCGGGCTGAGATCACGATGAAAGACAACACCGAGGCGACCGCCCTCCTCGGCCAGTACAACCGAAACCTGAAGGAGATCGAGAAGGCGTTCTCGACGCGGATCATCGCTCGCGGAGAGATCGTCCGCATCGAGGGAGATCCCGATGAGGTCGAGCGTGTCCGCTCTCTCTTCGAGAAACTCCTCGATCTGATCGGCACGAACCACACGCCTTCACCGTCAGATGTCCGCTACATGATCGAACAGACGCAGGCGGGGGTCGGACTGGACGGCGTTCTTTCGGACGTCGTCCGCATCACGCACTGGGGCGAGGAGATCCGTGCCAAGACCGTCGGTCAACATCGGTACGTGAAGGCGGTTCGCGAAAACGATGTCACATTCGCCATTGGTCCGGCAGGAACCGGGAAAACGTACCTCGCCGTCGCGACGGCCATCGACCATCTGAAACGCGAGAAGGTTAAGCGGATCATCCTCACTCGGCCCGCCGTCGAGGCCGGCGAGGAACTCGGCTTTCTCCCTGGCGACATTCAGGCGAAAGTCAGCCCCTACTTGCGTCCACTCTACGACGCGATGTTTGACATGATCCCGGTCAGCGAATTCGAGAAGCTGACCGAACACGGCCGCATCGAGATGGCGCCGCTCGCCTTCATGCGCGGACGAACGCTGAACAACAGCTTCGTCATCCTCGACGAAGCGCAGAACACGACGTCGACCCAGATGAAGATGTTCCTCACACGGCTCGGCTACCACTCCACAGCGATCATCACCGGCGACATCACTCAAGTCGACCTGGAGGAGCACGCTTCCGGCCTGATCACTGTCCAACAGATCCTGTCCGGAATCGACGGCATTTCGTTTGTCTACCTCGACAAGACGGACGTCGTCCGGCATCCGTTGGTCGCTCGCATCATCGACGCCTACGAGCGGAACGCTCCGACGAATCGGCGCGCCGGCAATGCCGCGTAGCCCGAAGCGTCAACGAGACATCTCCTCTTCCAGCGTTGGCTCAGCGATCGCCCTTGTGATATCGTGATCCTGCCCTGCCAGCAGCCTCTGCCGGGAGGCGAAGGATGAATGGATATCGGATGAATCGGTGCACGCGCCTCATCACAGTCGCGGCAGCGCTCGTCGGCGTGCCCCTCGTCGGTCTCGCCACATTGAAAGACGTGGCCATCAACGAGATCGCGTGGGCGGGTAACGCGGCAGATCACACGGACGAGTGGATCGAACTGGTCAACACGAGCGACCGCCCGATCGACCTCGATGGATGGCGTTTGACCTCTTCGGACGGCGCGCCCGACGTCCTGCTCTACGGCATGCTCGCACCACGCAATCGGGATCACCCGGAAGCCGGCTACGTCCTCCTCGAACGTGACGACGACGGCTCGGTGCCATCTCTCCCCGCCGGCGTGATCTACACCGGCGCGCTCACCGACAAGGGGGAGTCTCTTCTCCTCTACGACTCAGAAGATCGCCTCGTCGATGCGGCGAACCTTAGTTCGTTCCCCGCGAACTCTCCCACTGCTTGGCCCTCTGGAACCGGTGCATGGAGCGAGACACCTCCTCGCACGATGGAGCGTGTCGATCCTCTCCTGCCGGACGCCCCCGACAACTGGGCGACGTGCGTTTGCCTGGCCGATTCGATCGAAGCGGGCCTCTTCTGCGGCACCCCCGGCCGCGAGAACTCCGCGTACAACGTTCCACCGATCGCGCACATGGAGATCGTTCCTCGGTTCCCTCAGCCGAGGGAGACCGTGCGGTTCGACGCGGCTGCCTCGACGGACGAGAATGACGAGATCGTCTCTTTTCAATGGGACTTCGGCGACGGCAGTACCGCCGACGGACAGACGGCAAACCACGTGTACGCTGTCGTGGGTGAGTACGAGATCGTGCTCACCGCACGCGACGGCAAAGGAGGATCGACACGCTTGGGCGACACGCTCTCTGTGCACGCGCTCTCGCCGCCGCTCGCCGACTTCAGCGTGGTTCCGCCAGATCCCGCCGAGCCATTGCGCGCCGGCGACCTGATCGTCTTCCTCGATGAGTCAGCCTACGGTCCGGGCGGACTCTCCGAGCGGCGGTGGGCGTTCGGCGACGGCACGATCGAGCAGGGCGAGCGGGTCACGCACGAGTTCGCGTCCGCCGGGTCATACGTCGTACGCCTCGCCATCGTCGATGCCCGCGGATACGAAGCGGCACGAAGCGAGTCGATCGCGGTTGCCAGTCGTACCCCGGAAGCGAGATTCACGATCAGCCCGGAACGTCCCAACGACGGGGAGCCTGCGCTCTTCGACGCCTCGGCCTCGGGCGATCCGGACGGCGAGATCGCGAGCTTCCACTGGGACTTCGACGGAGACGGTACGACCGACCAGATCACGACGCACGCGCAAACCGAGCACGCTTTCGAGATCTACGGCTACCACGCACCGCAGCTGATCGTCGAGGACATCGACGGCGATCGATCGGATCCGCGGAGCGCGTCGATCTACGTTAACGCCGGCCCCGTGGCGCAATTCACCCTCTCGACCTTCGAGCCACGTGAGCTTGAGGACGTTGAGTTCGTCGACTGCTCCCACGACAGGGACGGGACGATCCGAAGCTGGCTGTGGGACTTCGATGACGGCGATACGTCGGTTCAAACGTCTGCCGTTCACGCGTTTCGATCGAGCGGAACCCGGACGGTTACCTTGACTGTGTTCGATGACCAAAGCGCATCGCGCACCGCAAGCGCGACAATCGCTGTCATCAACCTCGCCCCTGTTGCGGCGCTGTCGGTCGACTCTCGCGACGAGCAGACGGGTGTGCCGTTCGCTTTCGATGCCTCGGGATCGTCCGATCCGAGTCCCGACGGCGGCATCGCCGGATACGAGTGGGATCTCGACGGTGACGGAACCTACGATCGACAGACGAGCGCCTCGACGCTTTGCGAGAGCTACGATGACGATGGGATCTACTGTGTGACCGTACGAGTCACCGACGATCGTGGAGACGCGGCCGTCTCGGAGCCGGTCGTAGTCACCGTCCGCAACCGACCGCCCAGCATCGCGAGCATTCATTGGGCGCCGGAGCACCTAACCGACGGCAACGAGGTCACGTTCTCCGCGGAGGCGGAGGACCCGGACGGTGAGATCGTCGACTGGGAATGGGTCCTCGGAGACGAAGAGACAGCGACGTGCCCTACGCCGATCCACGCGTTCGCCCGAACCGGAGTTCACCGGGTGACGCTCGTCGTCCGAGACAACGACAACGTAGACTCGGAGGTCGCATGCATCGCGATCGACGTGGCGAACTCTCCGCCGATCGCAGAGTTCTCGTTCGCCGAAACGGCTCCTTGGACGGTGGCGTTCGATGCGCGGGGGGCCCATGACCCCAGCCCCAGCGGTCAGATCGTCCACATTGCCTGGGATTTCGGCGATGGCTCGGCATGTCCGGAAGGGCTTTCCAGTTGCGGCGGCGGCGATCGCGCGACGCCGATTCACCACTATGCCAGTCCGGGGACCTACACGGTCACGCTTGTCGTTATCGATGACGACGGCGCAATCGGCCGGTCGCACCAAACCCTCACAATCCACTAACGGAAAGGACTCCCCGATGTTTCGCATCCGTGAAGCGACGTCCGACGACAACACGGCTCTGCTGAGCCTGGAAGCACAGAGCCCACAAGGAACCGGGATCTCGATCGTTATTGACCGAGACGATTACTTCTATCGATCTCGCCTGCACGACCGAAGCAAGATCCTCATCGCCGAGGAGAAAGGGAAGCTCGTTGGGGTCATGGCGTTCGCGATCAAGGACGCCTTCCTCGATGGGGGCATCGAGCGTGTCGCCTACTTCTACGACCTGCGCGGCGAGGCCTCGTATCGACGAAGCATGAAGCGAGGTCTCTTCCGTCTCTGGAAGGCCGTCGTCGAGGAAATCGAGGAGGGTGGCGCCGAATTCATCTACGGACACGTCAAGGCGGACAATTATGCGTCGCTCAGCGTGTCGACGAAGATCGGTGCACAAGTGGTTGCGTCATTCGACATTCTCTCCCTGCCCAGCGTTCGCGGGAGAGTGTTCGAACTCGATGCGCATATTGAGAACCTGGAAGAAGAGGTCGGCCACATCGAGGAACTCGTCGGTGAACGGTGCATGCGTCCTCCCAGCCTCCTCACCCCCTACGCTCGCGGCGCCGAACTCGGCTACTTGAAAGGGATCTTCCGCCTGACCGCCGGAGACTCATTCGCTCAAGTCAGCGCGTGGAACCTGTCAAGCATCTACCGAGGCCGCGTCCTGCACATGCCGATCGGCCTCCGCGTTCTCGGAGCCGTGCTGAACCCGCTCGCGAGGCTTGCGCCGGTCCCCAGGATTCCCGTCGTCGGAGAGAGTATCTCCTACCTGCAGCTGTTTGACCCCGTCTGTCGCGGATCGAACAGCAACGCCCTACTGAAGAGACTGCTTCAGCAGATTCGCCGAAATGCGTATCAGGAGGGAATCGACATCCTCACACTGTTCCTCTACCGCGATGACCCGCTGGCCACGCTCCCGCGCTTCTTCCCCGAGAAGGTTCTCCACTACCACACACTGGTTCGCCCGCTGTCGTCTTCGCGATTGCCTGATCCGCCCTTGTACCTGGACATTCGAGACATCTAGGGAACCAGGCGCAGCCAAGGTGGTTCGGACGACAGGCGATTCGGGTCACATTGCCAGACGGTATCCGAATCCCCGCACGGTCTTGATCAGCTCTGGAGCCTTCGGATCCTCTTCAAGCTTCTTCCGCAGCAAGTAGACATACTTCTGCACGTCCTGGCGCGTGGCGTAGGACAAGGATCGCCGCCAGAGCGCTTTCAGAATCTCGTCACTCGAGAAGACACGCCCCGGTGACGAGTGCAAAAGGCGCAGGAGCTGGTACTCCTTGGGAGACAACGTGACGGACCGCGCTCCGATGCGAACCTCCTTGCGAGCATCGTCGATCACGATCTTCCGTTCCGCAGCCTTGGGCATCGTTCGGCGCAGGACCGCCTGAATTCGGGCCTTCAGCTCCTCGGGATGGAACGGCTTGAGGACGCAATCATCGGCTCCCATCGTCAGCGCTCGAATGCGGTCGTCAACCCGATGGAGCTTCGTCACCACGATCACAGCCGTGTCGATCCCGCTCTTACGGATGTCCGATAGCAGCGTCCAGCCCTCACCGTCCGGCCCGCCCGGCAGCACATCGAAGAGGACAAGATCGGGTTTCCATTCGACCACAAGCGCCCTGGCGCGCCTCGTGCGATCGACTGCGAGGATCTCGTGTCCGTCCGGCCGGAGCGCGTCCGTGAGGTGCTTCACCGTGTCCTGATCTCGATCGCAAATGAGGATCCGAATCGGTTTCATCGTTTCTCTGCGGTGTCCCCCATCAGGCTACGCTATCAACGTCGCAGCCGAGTGTGACCCTGCGCCCTCAGGCCCGCTCGTCCTTTCCCTTTTCGTCCGTCGCCTCGCGCTCCCGCCGCAAGAACGTCGGAACGTCCAGGTTCTCGTCCGTCTTGATCCGTTCCCGGCGAACGGTACGCGCGCGTTCAACGTCCTCCAGTCCACGGAAATCGGCAGCGATGACCGTGATCTGGATCGCCTCGCCGAACCCCTCGTGCACGACCGCTCCGAAGACAAGGTCACATTCCGTCCCCGCTGCCTTGCGAATGTGGTCAGCGGCTGCGGTGACCTCCCCGAGCGTGAGGTCCTCGTCCCCGGTCACGTTCATGATCAGCTTGCGGGCACCACGGATCGAGTCCCCTTCGAGTAGCGGGTTCGTGCTCGCCGCCTTCGCCGCGGCGATCGCACGACCATCGTCCGACGCGGTCCCCATGCCCATCATCGCGTCACCGGCATCGGAAAGCACGCTGCGGATGTCGGCGAAATCGAGGTTGATCAGGCCGCGGACCGTTATCAAGTCCGAGATCCCGCGGACACCCTGATGGAGAATCCCGTCGGCCATCTCGAATGCCTTCGTCATCGGAAGGCCTCTTGCGCTCGTCTCCAGGAGACGGTCGTTCGAGACGACGATGACCACATCGGCCGCCTTCCGCATTCGGGCAAGCCCCTCCTCGGCGTGTCCGCGCCGCGCTGTTCCCTCGAACGAAAAGGGCCTCGTGACGACGCCAACGGTGAGTGCGCCGGTCTCCTTCGAGATTCCGGCGATGATCGGCGCGGCCCCCGTTCCCGTTCCACCGCCCAGACCCGCGGTGACGAAGACGAGATCCATCCCTTGAAGGAGCTCGGAGATCTCCCACCGAGACTCGACGGCGGCCTTCTCGCCTCTTTCCGGAACCCCGCCCGTCCCTCGTCCTCCCGTAATGTCGGCACCGAGCTGCAGCTGGTCCTTCACGACGGTCGCTTCGAGAACCTGACGATCGGTGTCCACGGCGACGAGGCGAACCCCCTGCAGGTTCTCCTCGTGCATCCTCCCAACGGCATTGACGCCGCCGTCCCCAACACCCAGCACCAGGATCCGAGCGGCAACACCTCGCAAAGGGCGCTCCTCGCGAGCCTGCTCGAGAAGCGGAGGCTCCCCGATCACGACCTCACGTTCCCCGAAGATCCCGGCAGCAACCTCACGTAATTTGCCGATCTTCCGCAGGCAGTACTCCTTCTTGAACTCGCTGTCTACCGAGATGCGCAGCTCGCTCTCAGTCAGCGTAACGGCCTGGACGTCCGTCGGCAGGCACGCTCGGAGAATCCGATCGTGAATCACGCCTCGGAGGTCCCGCCACATCTCCTTGAGGGAGCCTTCCACCGCTTCTTCGTTTACCCTTTCCTCAGACATACCCACTCCTGCCGCCATTCTGTACCGCGACCCGGCGCAAGTCAATCCACCACGGCCCGCCGATCCGCGGGGGTTGGCACGACTCGACGTTTGCGCTACCGTTGACTCGTGAGCTGGGAAAGCGTGTGGAACGTCCTCAGGTGGGTTCTCGCGGCGCTCGTTGCCGGGTTCATTGGGCAATTCGGCAAATCGTTCGCGCTACGCCTCATCGAGCGCAGGCGACGTGAACGGGCTCTGCAACCGCAAGCGGTCGTCTCCGAGCCCGCCGCCTCAGACGAGCGGAATCGGCTCGAAGCACTGGTCAAGATCGAGAAGAAGCGAGCCAAGGCGGAAGCGAAGCAGATGAAGAAGTCGAAAGCTCCGAAAGGCGAAACGAACGACTAGCATACCACGCGGACGGCCGACCTACGACTTGTCTTCAGCGGCGGCGACGATCTCCATCCCGTTGTAGAAGCCGCAGTGCGGGCACGCCCGATGAGGGAGCTTCGTCTCGTGGCAATGCGAACATTCGCTCGACGAGATCTGCGCCGCGTGTCTCCAGTGATTGCGCCGCATTCGCCCTTTCGAGCGCGATGTTCGGTATTTCGGAACTGCCATCTTGCCTCCCTCGATCCGGCCCGTGTCCGGAGCGCGACGTGCTGTCGAGCGTGAAGTGTAGTGCTAGGACTCCGGCTGTTCAACCTCGAGCACGAGCGTTACGGGGCCGTCGTTTGTCAGCTCCACCGCCATGTTCGCGCCGAACCGACCCGTCTGGACCGGAATGCCCTCCCTCGCGATCGCTTCGACCAAGCGATCGAACAGCGGCTTGGCAACCTCCGGGGGCGCCGCGCCGGCGTAACTCGGCCTTCGACCCTTTCCTGTGTCACCGTAGAGGGTGAACTGGCTCACAGCGAGAACCTCGCCCCCCACGTCGAGCACGGAGCGGTTCATCTTCCCATCCACATCCGCGAAGATCCGAAGTGTCGTGATCTTGACGGCCAGCCGCTTGAGATCAGCCTCCACGTCTTCCGCCGCAATCCCGACGAGAAGAAGCAGGCCGGGGCCGATCTCCGCAACGCGCGCCCCTTCGACGTCAACCGAGGCCCGGCGAACACGCTGCACGACGATGCGCATCCTCAGTCCTCTTGCTGTAGATGCTCGGCGTAGTCGATCAGCCGCCGCATCGCCTCTTCGCTCAGCGACGACGCCCGCTCGAGGAGGACGAACTCCAGACGCTCCCTGCTGATCTGAGCCTGGACGCTCCGGTGGAACGCCCGCTCGACCAGCCGCGGCGCGCGGAAGTTCACCGCCCGATCGACGTAGTTCACGCGCCAGCTCGGCAGCCGATTGAGCGAACCGATGGCGACCTCGATCATGTGCTTGATGTGAGGCGCGCGCGTCTCGAACACGCCGTTGATGTAGTTGGCGAGGCGCTGACTGTCGGTGAAGAAGTTGACGGACTCCGGTTCGTGGCCGACGACGTGTCGTGCCGCCTCGATCAGCGCCCGATACTCGGCGACCTCCGACGTGGCTCGCCCGACGAGACGCGAGATCTCCTCGACGACGTTTCCATCTTTGTCGGTGATGGCAATCCCGATCCCGGCCTCTCCCGACTCGCCTCGAGCGGCGCCGGAGAAATATACGAAGAGTTTCTTCATCGTCTGGGTCCACCAGGATTCGAACCTGGGACCAACCGGTTATGAGCCGGGGGCTCTGCCACTGAGCTATGGACCCGTTCCCCCTGAAGGGACTATATGTTCCGCGTCGGCCGACTGTCAAGGAGGACGGTCCGAACCCCGATTCGCGCACGCGCTCCGGCGCACGTCACAGCGGCAAGATGCCGATCCACGCTACGTGTCAACCTCCGTCTCGGATGACGAGATGCAGAAGCCGCATCGCGCCAAAGGTTCGAGGAGTTCCTCCGGCTCTTTCAGCCACTGTCCCCACTTACGGCCCATGTGCTCCGTCCAGGAGTAGTTGTCGAACGTGAACGTCTCCTCGCGGCCCTCATCGAGCGGAACCATGAATCCGGCTTCTCGGTAGTAGTCCTGCGCCAGATAGCCCTCGTCCATCACGGCCATCGCCTGGTCGACGGCCTCATCGCCCATCTCCGAGTACCGGTCTTCGAACAACGAGAGAGAAAGAGGATAGCGAGGTCGGGGCAGAGGATCCTGGGCCGGGTAGCCCATCGTCAGCTGAACGAGAGGGAAAACGTGCGTCGGGAGTCCGTACTCCTCGATGATTCGCTCGGCGTAGAACGGCGCTCCGCCGAGGAAGCAGCTCCCCAGACCGAGCGATTCGGCCGCAATCACCATGTTCTCAGCCATGTAGGCAGCGTCCTGCGCCCCGAACAACAGGATCGCTGCGTCGCTTGCCGATCGATTCCAATTTCGTCGTCCCATGACCCGCTCCAGCCGGTGGACGTCGACCAGCACCGTGAACAGGAGCGGCGCGCCGAACGGGTTCTTTTTCCGGTTCCTCGAAAGCAGAAGGCTGCCGAGCTGTGCGGCGAACGGCGCCTGCTGACCGCAACGCACGATCGTTTCGATCACGTCGTCCGAGGGATCCTGGTCGGTGTACTGACGAATCGACTTCCGGCGCAGTAGCGCTTCGATGACGGGGTTGCTCTGCATCTTCGATCCTTTCAATCTCGTTTCACGGCGCCCAGCGGACTCGTTGTACCGAGCACCACGCGATTCAGTCGTCCATCCCCTCGACGATTCGTACTGCAGAACGCGAGAACACGCAAGTCGGTCTCCATCGTACCGCCATTCGGTTCAGCCCCGGCGAAACGCAAGGACCGTGCGGCATGAAGGGTCCGCGGATTGGAGGGCCGGTGCTTGCCTACGGTACCATGTCCGCGGATCGTTCATCGACAGGGGGTCTCATGCAGAAACTGCTGGAGGGGATCGCCTCGGCCGCCGGCGGATGGGTCGAGCTGCGCTACCAGGCTCGCCGCTCGAAGCGACTCGTCGTCCGGAACGGGCAGGTCGAGGAGTCGTCGAGCGTCGACCTCATCGGAGTCGGCGTCCGCGCCTTCGTCGACGGAGCCTTCGGCTTCGCGAGCACGACGGATCTGACCCGAAGCGGAATCGAGCGGGCCGTCGAGATCGCTCGGAGCACGGCGTCGGCCGCGGCAGAGGCCAAGAAACACCGTATTCCCCCGCTCGCGAAGGCCGAACTCGCACGGGGGGTTTTCCCTTTGGCGACCGCCGATCCGCTCAGCGACCACTCCCTGGAGGAGAAACTGGAGTTGGTCTCACGCATCGATGCGCTCGTTCGTTCGAGCAGCGATTCGATCGTCTCGTCCGAGGTCTCGTACGAGGAGATGCTGGACGAGAAGGCCATTGTCACGACCGATGGCGCTTCCGCGCATGTCTTCGATGCGAAGCCCACGTTCCGCGTCCTCGCGATCGCCGGCAAGAACGGCGATCAAACGCGAGCACTCGAAACCGTGGGTGTCACCGGCGGATGGTCCGAGCTGTTCGCCTCGAAGACCCCCGAAGAGCTCGTCGAACGTGCGGTGAAGCTCGCGGTCGACCAGCTCGGTGCCCCATACCCGACGGGAGGTGCGGCGCAAGTCATCCTCGACCCAGACCTGGTCGGTGTCCTCAGCCACGAGGCGATCGGCCACACGGTGGAGGCGGACTTCGTCCTCGGCGGCGCGATCACGGCCGGCAAGATCGGAGAGACCGTCGCCTCCGAACTCGTGACGATGTGTGACAGCGGCGCTTCGGAATACGTTCCGCACGCCGTGGGCGAATTGCCGGTCGATGACGAGGGCGTTCCGACGCGCCGAACGGTGATCATCGACGCGGGCGTGCTCCGGTCTTATCTTCACAATCGAGAGACGGCCGGGCACTTCGAGGTTGCTCCGACAGGGAACGCAAGGGCGTACACGTACGGCGATGAGCCGCTAATCCGCATGACGAACACGTACATCGAGCCGGGGGAGACGCCGGTCGGCGAACTGATCGCCGGCGTGAAGGACGGGTACTACCTTCGCGGTCTCGGACAGAGCGGCCAGGCGGATTCCAACGCGGAGTTCATGTTTGGTGTCCGAGAGGCGCGGAGGGTGCGCGACGGGAAGTTGGCCGAACTCGTCCGCGGCGTGACCATCTCCGGAAACGCGTTCGCCGCGCTCTGCTCGATCGATGCCGTGGGCAATGACTTCCGGTGGGAGCATGGCGCCGGCTTCTGCGGCAAGGGACAGCGCGCGAAGGTCGACGATGGCGGTCCACACGTCCGGTGCACGTTGACGATCGGAGGGCAGCAAGATGCCTGTTAGCCACGACCTGCTCGATCGCTGCCGAGAGGCCGTCTCTCTCGCCCGGCGGCTCGGCGCTGATGCGGTGGAAGCCTTCGGCCAGACGGTCGAAGCCGTCAACTCCACCGTGGAGAAGAACGACCTTCAGATCGCGAAGAGCCAGTTCGAGACGGCGCTTGGCATCCGCGCATTCGTTGGGTGCCGCGTCGGATTCGCAAGCACAAACGATGTCGCTCAGCTGGAGTCTGCTTGCAGCAGCGCCGTGTCCCTGGCGAAGATCTCGCCTGAGGATCCCCACAACGTACTGCCGGAACCTGTTGGCACACCACCGATCGAGGGCTTGTACGACCCATCGGCCGCAGCGTTTACGGCCGCCGACGCGGTTCGCCGGACCGCCGACATGTTGTCGTTAGCGGAGTCGATCGATCCGCGGGTGATCCTCAACGACGCCTGGTTCGATGCCGGAATCCGCAATGTCGCGATCGCCAACTCCGCCGGACTTGCCGTCGAGGAGCGAGGCAGTCTCTTCACCTACGGCGCGGTGGCGACGGCGCGAGAAGGAGATCGGGTCTCCAGCTTCGACTTCCAGTTTGACGCGACCCGATCGGTCGCGGGAATCGATGTCGAACCGCCGATCCGCCGTGTTTGTGAGCACGCGCTAGCGTCCCTCGGGGCCGAAGCCGGCGAGAGCTTCAGAGGCTCAGTCCTCCTGTCGCCAAGCGCCGTCTCGGAGATCCTCGTCGGGATCCTGCTCTTCCAGCTCAACGCAAGGAATGGGTTGCGCGGGAGAAGCCGCTGGAAGGATGCAGTCGGCGACGCGGTCGCCATGCCCAAGCTAACGCTCGTCGACGACGGACGCCTGGCCGGAGGCGTCGCGACGGCAACGTTCGACAGGGAGGGCGTGCCGCATCAGAAGCTCGAGTTGATTCGGAATGGCGAACTGGTGGCGTTCCTCCACAACACGTACACGGCACATGCCACGGGCTGCGGCAATACGGCCCACGCCGTGGGGTCCGCTCGGTCGATCCCCGCGATCGGTCCGACGAATCTCTCCATTCTCCCAGGGAATGCGTCCGTAGATGAGCTGCTCTCCGGAATGCGGCAAGGGTTATTCGTTCGCCGCTTCTCAGGAAACGTGGATCCGATTTCGGGAGACTTCTCGGGCGCGGCCAAGGCGGCGCATCTCGTGAAAGGAGGAAGACTGGAGCGCGCGGTCTCCGGCACCCTGATCGCGGGGAACGCCTTCGACGCGCTGAAGACCCTGTCGGGGATCTCCGAGCATCGGGAACGAGTCTACAATCTCACGCTTCCCCACGTCCGCCTTGAGAACGTCTCGGTAACAGCGCGGTGAGAGACCACCGCGGGCGCGATAGCGTCGCTATCGCGGAGGAGTAGCTCCGCTACTCCTGTGGGGCAGCAATCGGAGCACCGCAACGAAGCAGCAAGACCTGTGGAGCAGCAGCCGTCCCCCGTGCACTCTGCGCTAAGAGTCGAAGGTCTAGGGCTCCTCTGGTGTCGGCTCCATTTCAGACGCTGGCGCTTCGGGTGCCGGCTCCTCGGTCAACTCCAGTTCCGGCGCAGAGCCTGACGGCTCCGGCGCCTCCTCCGTGACTACTGCCTCGTCAGCGGGCTCGAACGTCTCGGTCGGTTCGCCAATCTCTGTCGGCGCGCCGACTCCAGGCAACGTTAGGCTCTCTTCGATTCCGGTAAGCTCCTCCATTCGTTGCTCTCCGACTTCGAGGTCGCCGCGAACGAGAAGGATCACCGTTTCCCGAGTCGCTTCGATCCCGATGCCGAAGAGAAAAGTGCTCTCGTCCTCCGTCACGAAGGTGCACTTGACCTTGCGCGTCGCGAACGCCGGCGGAGATAGCTCCTCGGTCAGCGTGATCTCATCCCCGGGGCACGGATACACCCGCTCGCACGCGGTCCGGATTGCCTGTTCCGCATCCATGGCACCGACGACCACGACCCAGGCCTCGATCTTCTCGATCGGCCCAACCAGATGCACCGCGTCCTCTTGCTCCTCGACCCGCCACCCCGGCGGCAGCTCGAACTGGAATCGGCCGTCAGCTTCAACGTAGGTTCGCTCGGCGAGCCGTTCGAGCAGTGCGAGCTGCCCAGGTGTTGGTCCTCCGCCGCCAACATACACCAGCGCGTACGCGGCGAGGATGATCCCGACCCACAGCCCCACCAGGATCATCGCGTTCTTCATCGTCGCACCTCCCATGATCTCTGACCCCTCACGACCATTCTAGTCTTCGGACATTCCCGTGCCAACCGGCTCTCCCACATCTTGCCGCAAGCCTTCATCTCAACCTATACTCTCGGGTATGGTGAAGCGACAGCTCGCTGTTGTAGGTTTCGCATTGTTGATCGCGTGCGCCGCCCATGCCGTCGATCGCGTCTGGGTCCTGACGGTTGAAGGCGAGATCGGACGGGGGACGGTCTCGTATCTGCGGAGCGGCCTGGCCGGTGCGCAGGAAGCAAGAGCGGAACTGGTCGTCGTTTCGCTCGCCACGCCGGGCGGGCTCCTCGACGCAGCATTCGCGGCGCGCGACCTCCTCTTGAGCACGGAGATTCCGACGATCGCGTTTGTAGACCGCGAGGCGATCTCCGCCGGCGCGCTCATTGCTCTCGCATGCGAGGAGATCGTCTTCGCCCCCGGCGGCGTGCTGGGGGCCGCCACGGCGTTCACGTTTGACGCAGAAGGGGAGTACGTCGAGGCGCCGGAGAAGGTGCAATCGGCCGTGCGCACGCTCTTTCGAGCCACGGCGGAGGCCCGTGACAGGGATCCGCAAGTCGCCGAAGCGATGGTCGATGCAGAGATCGAGGTCCCCGGCTTGACCGCTGAGGGAAGACTCCTCACGATGACGGCGCAGGAGGCCGCGACGTGGGGATACTCCGACACCCAAGCCGACTCCCTAGCGGCGTTGTTGTTCGATCGCGGATACCCCGTGGAAGACGCCGTCTTCTACGAGAGCCGTCTCGTCGATCGCGTCGTCGAGACCATGACCTCGTCCGCACTCGCCGCCGTCCTCTTGGTCGTGGGACTCCTCGGGCTGATCATCGAGATGATGATCCCTGGGTTCGGCGTGGCCGGCGTGGTCGGAGCGCTTTGTCTCGGCGCCTTTTTCTGGTCGCACTTCTTGGTCGGTCTCGCCGGCTGGGAGTCGATCGCGTTTCTCATCGGCGGGCTTCTCGCCGTCGTGTTCGAGATCTTCGTCTTCACCGCGGCTGACTTCGGATTCGCCGGGATCGTCGGATTCGTACTGATCGGGCTCGGCTTCTACACATCGATGGTGGGACCGTTCACCGATCGAACCGCTGCGCTCCAGGCGATCGGCATCGTCAGCGCCGGCGTGGTCTTCTCGATCGTGGTCGCTGCGATTCTCATCAGCAAGTTGCCGAAGTCGCGCCTCCGGCTCGGGGGCGTCATCCTCTCCAGCGCCATCGGAGGCACAGCATTCGACAAGAAGTCTGGCAAGACGAAAGCAAGCGACTGGGTCGGGCAGCGCGGCGTGGCGGCGACCAACCTTCACCCAGTGGGCACGGGGGAGTTCGGCGACGACCGGGTCGACGTGGTCTGCAAGGAAGGATATCTGCCGAAGGGGACGCCCCTTCTTGTCGTGAAGGACGAGGGGTATCGAAAGGTCGTTCGTCGAATAAAGGAGGACTAGTATGATCGGATACGTGGTCATCGCTGCGGTCGCACTCATCATCTTGTGGCTCTTCTTCTACTTCGTGCCGGTTGGGCTGTGGGTCTCCGCCCTCGCCGCAGGCGTTCCTGTGGGGCCGATGACGCTCATCGGGATGCGACTACGCAAGGTCAATCCACACAAGGTCATCTTCCCGATGATTGCAGCATGGAAAGCGGGACTTCAGCTCGATGTCTCCGAACTCGAGGCCCACTACCTCGCCGGTGGAAACGTCGAGCGCGTCGCGCGGGCACTGATCTCGGCCGACAAGGCGGAGATTCCGCTCGATTTTCAGCGTGCAGCGGCGATCGATCTGGCCGGCCGCGACGTTCTCGATGCCGTGGCGATGTCGGTCAACCCACGCGTCATCGAGACGCCGAAAGTCGGCGCCGTCGCATCGAACGGGATTCAGCTGTTCGCCATCGCCAAGGTGACCGTTCGGGCGAACATCGATCGGCTCGTCGGCGGTGCGACAGAGGAGACGATCATCGCCCGCGTGGGCGAGGGCATCGTCTCGGCGATCGGCTCCGCTACGTCACACAAGGAGGTGCTCGAGAATCCGGACTCGATCTCGACACGCGTCCTCGACAAGGGTCTCGACGCCGGGACCGCGTTTGAAATCTTGTCAATCGATATTGCCGACGTCGACGTCGGGAAGAACATCGGCGCCCAGCTGCAGACCGACCAGGCCGAGGCCGACCTCAAGGTCGCCCGCGCCAAAGCTGAGGAGCGACGTGCGATGGCCGTCGCCCGCGAGCAAGAGATGACGGCCCTCGTCCAGGAGCGCCGCGCGGCCGTCGTCGAGGCCGAGGCCGAGATTCCGCGCGCGATGGCCGAGGCGTTCCGCGCCGGAAACATGGGAATCATGGACTACTACCGGATGCGGAACATCCAGGCCGACACACAACTTCGTGACAGCCTCGCAACTGATGAGGGGCCGTCGGGCAAGATCGGTGAGACGGAGTAATGGCGGCTTCCGGAACGTCCTCCCGCGCGCAGATACGTGAAGTGATCCGGACAGCACCGGCGATCGCACTGATCGCCGGTGCGATCCTTGGGCCGCCCCCGGGCCTCGATCCGCCCCTCACCGCCCGTCCGGACGACGACGCCTAGCATCCAGCGGCGCTCTGGCTGGCAGCGCGGTGAAAGGCGTCGTTCGCGGCGGCCCGTCGGCGGGCTTCGGTCCGGTTTGGCCGCAACCGACGCTTGAACTACAATGGTTGACTGGTGAGGGAGTGCTGATGAAGAGGGTCCCCGATCTACTCACGCTGTCCCGTGCATTGATCGCCGCCGCCATTGTCTCGCTCGGTTTCGCGGAGAGACTTGATGTCCTCGTAGGCAGCGCGTTGCCGATGGTCCTGGTCCTGACGATGCTCGGGTGGACGACCGACATCCTCGACGGGCGTGTGGCACGGAAATACAAGAAGACCCCGACGTGGGTCGGCGAGAAGGAATTCGCGTTCGACATGCTGATGGTCTTCTCCGGCCTCTGTTATCTCGTCCTGGCCGGATTCATCCCGTTCGCTCCGGCCATCATCTACACCATGGTCGCCGCCGCATTCATCGCGTACTTCCGGTCGAAGATGGTCACAATGTCGTTCGCGACGCCGGTTGTCGCACTTCCCCTGATCGTCGCAGCCTTCAAGGCTCCGGACGCCCTGCTGTGGTACATCGCGTGGATTGTCGCCGCGCTGCTGTTTGACTGGCGACGATTCAGGTGCGTCGTTCTCGAGTTCATCGAGAACACGAAGAAACTCGCGAAGCGCTAGAACAACCCGTCGTCTCTTGCCTTGCCCAGATGTGTGTAGGCTCGCTGGGTCGCAACGCGTCCCTGTGGAGTTCGCTGGATGAAACCACCTTGAAGGAGGAACGGCTCCACGACATCGGCGATCGTGTCCTTCTCCTCCGAGAGCGCCGCAGCGAGCGTCTCCAATCCAACCGGACCACCAGCGAACTTCTCGATGAGCGTTTCGAGGACCATGCGGTCGAGCTCATCGAGCCCGACATCGTCGATTCGTAGCATGTCGAGCGAGCGCCGCGCAATCTCAAGATCGATTCGCCCCTCGCCTTTGACCTCGGCGTAGTCGCGCGCCCGTCGCAGCAGCCGATTGGCGATCCGCGGCGTTCCCCTCGCCCGTCCCGCGAGTTCGGCCGCGCCCTCGTCGGACACCTCGATCCCCAGCAGCTTGCCGGATCGGACAACGATCCGCGTGAGTGGTTCCCGATCGTAGAAACCCAAGCGGAACGAAACCTCGAACCGGTCGCGCATCGGCGCGGAGATCAGCCCCGCCCGCGTCGTCGCTCCGACGAGTGTGAACGGAGGGAGATCGATCCGCAGAGACTGCGCGTTCGGTCCTTCGCCGAGGATGATGTCGATCTTGTACTCCTCCATCGCCGGATACATGATTTCCTCGACGTTCCTTCGTAGCCGATGGATTTCGTCGATGAAGAAGACATCGTGGGGGCGCAGGTTCGTGAGGATCGCGGCGAGATCCCCCGCCTTCTCAATCGCCGGACCGGAGCTAATGCGGACGTTCACGCCCATCTCGGCGGCAATGATTTGCGCGAGGGTCGTCTTGCCGAGTCCCGGAGGCCCGTGAAGCAGGACATGATCGAGCGGCTCTTCTCGGTTCCTCGCCGCGGTGATGTAGATCCGAAGCTTCTCCTTGACTTCCTCTTGTCCAATGAACTCCTCGAGAGAGCCTGGGCGCAGGCTGGTCAGGGACGCGTCATCTTCGAGTTCCACACCGGCGATCCGCTCCGTCCTCATTGTAGAGTGGCATTGTACCGACGCCGCGCTCAAAGCATCAACTCCCTCGCCCGGCGTAGGCGTGCGCCGAGTTGTGATACCATCTTCGCTCGCGACAGGGGGAGGAAGAGCGTGAACGGCAGCACCGTAGTCACCATCGGGACGTTCGATGGCGTTCATCTCGGGCACCGAAGGATTCTCGAGCAGGTCGACCGCGAGGCGAGTGAACACGGCGGCGCTCGCGTCGCTCATGTATTTGCGCTGCCCCCGAGGATGACGCTCGAACCCGATGCGCTTTCTGATCTTCTTCTTCCCGTCGAGCGACGCGAGCGTCTGCTTCGCACGTTCGTTGATCGGGTCGTCTTCGCGGAGTTCTCCGACGTTCGGCAACTCTCCCCGCAAGCCTTCGCGCAGGAGGTCATTGTCGAGAGCCTGAACGCACGGGCTGTCGTCGTCGGAGAGGGATTCCGATTCGGACGTGACCGCTCCGGGGACCTCGCGGCGCTTCGCTCGCTCGGAGAAGCTCTTGGATTCGCTGTGCAGAGCGTCCCGGCGCTGCTCATGGACGGAGAACCGGTCAGCAGCACGCGAATCCGAGGTCTCCTGTGGGAGGGTCGGGTTCGCGATGCGGCCCATCTCCTCGGACGCCCCCCCCTCCTTATCGGAGACGTCGTGCACGGAGAGCACATCGGACGAACGCTCGGTCATCCCACAGCCAATCTACACTTGGATTCCCGGATTCTCCTGCCGGGAGACGGGATCTACTTCTCGCACGTGTACATCAACGAGTCCGGCGCACACGCCCTTCTCTACGTGGGGAGGCGCCCCACGACCCAAGGAACGGAACGACGCTGCGAGGTTCACCTCCTGTCGCCGCCGGAGGAGGATCTCTACGGACTCTCCGTCGAAGTCCACGTCCTCGAGCGGCTGCGCGGCGATCGAGCATTCCCATCGCTTGATGCCCTGCGCGAGGAAATCGAGTGCGACGTGGAGGCAGCTCGCTCGCTCGTCGCCCGTCATCCGCTCCCCGGTGACCGCATCCGCGGTTGAAAGGCCCGTTCGCCTGA
This sequence comes from uncultured Thermotogae bacterium, assembly GCA_964570515.1. Taxonomy (GTDB): domain Bacteria; phylum Bipolaricaulota; class Bipolaricaulia; order UBA7950; family UBA9294; genus CAZMYM01. The sequence goes on from CAZMYM010000016.1 coordinate 33,152, forward strand.
CCTACCATTACTCCTCGGCATGCTGACGCTGGGAGTCGACACGGCCGAACCGATCGGCGGCGTCTCGCTCTTCGAGGCCGGGATCCTTGCCGAGGAACGGCTGATGGAAGAGCCGCTTCGCCATGCCGAGAGCCTGATCCCACTGATCGATCGGCTTCTCGAGGAGTCTTCGCGAGGCCGAGGCGACGTTGAGCGAGTGAGTGTCAACCGCGGCCCAGGTTCATTCACGGGCCTACGGATCGGGCTCGCGTCCGCGAAGGGCCTTTGTCAGGCACTAGGAGTAGCGCTGGTCGGGGTTGACGGGACGGTCGCCTACCGATCGCGCCTCCCCGAAGAAAACAGGGTCTGTGTTGTGCTTCGGAGCCGGCGCGACCTGTTCTACGTGCGGTGGTTCGTCGGGCCGCGACCCAACGAACCCATCCGCCTACTGCAAGAAGAGGAGCTGATCGAACGGTTGAAGAGAGAGAAGCGAGAGCTGACGCTCGTTGGGAGTGGAGCCCTCGGCGTGTTCGAGCAAGTCGCTGATCACGCGCTGATTCGGCTCGCCCCGGACGAGTTGCTTCGCCCATCTCCTTTGACGATCGCCCGCATCGGAGCATCCGATCGACAGGGCGACCAGCTGTACGAAGTCGAGCCATTGTATATTGAGCCCATTCTCGCTTGAGGCGAAGGAACGAACGAGCAAGAGGTGAAATCGATGTCCAGAGTCTGCGAAATCTGCGGCAAGACCCCGGTAAGCGGGAATGCGATCAGTCACTCGGCGCGACACACGCGCCGCGTCCGCGCTCCAAACATCCAGCGCATCCGCGCTGTCGTTGACGGCAGGCGAAGGCGAATCCGCGTCTGCACTCGCTGCATCAAAGCGGGGCGCGTGGTCAAGGCCGCCTAGCACTCGGATCCAGCAAGAAGAAAGCGAGAGAGATGACACCGGATACCGCGCCCCCGACTCCCGGGGAAATCGTTGCGCTCGAAGAGGCCGGTGTGCGTGTGCACCTCGAAGGTGGGCGACAAGGACTGGTGCCGAAGCCGGCTTCGGCGAGTCTCGAAGTCGGATCCCGAGGCATCTTTCGAGTCGAACGCACGAGCGCTGACGGTGAGCTGATCCTTGCTGTCGCTGCCTCCACCGAAGAGTCGTCGCCGCACTCGTTCGACAAAGAATTCGACCGTCTCTACGACGCGCTCGCGAACCACGGCCCACGCAATCTCCAGCACGAGGCACACAGCGACGCTCTGCGCGAAAAGCGGATCGAGCAGTGGATGATGCGCGTCGACGAGACCGTCGCGCATCTGCGGAAGCGCCGCGCGAAGCGCTTGAACGAAAAAGCGTAGCGGAACCCGAGACGGAGGTCCCATGCCGAGAGGAACCGTCGTGATCGATGCCGAGCGCTGCAAGGGATGCGGCCTCTGCATCGCGGCGTGCCCACAGGACGTTCTCGCGTTCTCTGGCCAGCTGAATAAAAGCGGGTACGACGTCGCGCACATGGAACGCCCAGATGCCTGCATCGGTTGTGCGTTCTGTGCGATGACCTGCCCCGACGTCGCGATTGAGGTCTACCGCGACAAGGTCCGGAGCTAGGAGGGGGAATGGGTGAACGGGTGCTGTTGCGCGGCAACGAAGTCATCGCGGAATCAGCGATCCGCGCCGGTTGTGAATGCTATTTCGCGTATCCCATCACGCCTCAGGCGGAGCTCCTCGAACACATGGCGCGAAACATGCCCCGCCTCGGGAGGACGTTCGTTCAGGCTGAAAGCGAAATCGCGGCAATCAGCATGGTCCACGGAGCGGCGGCCTGTGGCGTTCGCACGATGACCTCTTCGTCGTCTCCTGGGATTAGCCTCAAGCAAGAAGGAATCTCGTATCTCGCCGGTTCGAATCTCCCCGCAGTCATTGTCAACATCGTTCGCGGCGGTCCCGGCCTGGGGAACATCGCCCCGGCCCAGTGCGACTACTTCCAGGCGACCAAAGGGGGCGGGCACGGTGACTACCACATCATCGTCCTCGCTCCGTCGACGGTTCCCGAGGCTGGGGAGCTGACGATGCGCGCGTTCGACCTGGCCGACAAGTACAGGACCCCCGTGATGATCCTCGCCGACGGGATGCTCGGGCAGATGATGGAGCCGGTCGAACTTCTCGAGCCTATCGATCCGGCTACGCTTCCGTCCAAGGACTGGGCGCTCACCGGAGCGAAGGGGCGGGACCCGAACATCATTCTCTCGTTCGATCTCAGTCCTGAGCGACTGAAGGAGATGAATCTCCTCCTCCAAGAGAAGTACGCGAAGATCGTGGCGAGCGAAGTGCGGCACGAGGAGACGCTGACTGACGACGCCGAGATCGTGATCGCCGCCTACGGGACCGTCGCTCGAATCGCGAAGAGCGTGCTTCGAATGGCGCGCGAAGAGGGAATCAAGGTCGGACTGTTCCGCCCGGTCACGCTGTGGCCGTTCCCCTACGATCCGCTCAAGTCGCTCGCAGAGCGCGTCGACACTGTCTTGACCGTCGAGATGAGCGCAGGGCAGATGTGGGAAGACGTCCGACTCGCCGTCGCCGAACGCGCGAAGACTCCGTTCTACGGAGAACTTGGCGGCGTTGTACCGACTCCCCGCGGAATCCTGAGCGAGGTGAAGAAGCATGCCCGTTGATACGGCCAACATGACGAAGGTGTTCGAGCGTCCGAAGAGCTTGACCGACGCGCGATACACGTACTGCCCGGGATGCCATCACGGAATTCTCACACGGATCATCGGCCAGGCAATCGACGAACTCGGCATCGTCGAGCGCACGGTCGGCATCGCGCCGGTCGGCTGTTCGGTCTTCGCCTACCTCTGGTATCGTTGTGACGGCATCCAGGTCGCACACGGCCGTGCGAGCGCCGTCGCGACCGGGATCAAGCGCGCGAACCCGAATCTCATCGTCTTCTCGTACCAGGGGGACGGGGATTTCACCAGCATCGGGACGGCGGAATCCATCCATGCCGCCAATCGAGGCGAGAACATCACCGTGATCTTCGTCAACAACCAGATTTACGGGATGACGGGCGGCGAGATGGCGCCTACGACGCTGATCGGTCAGCGGACGACGACGACGCCCGAAGGCCGTGATGCGAGTCTCTCCGGGTATCCGATCCGCTTCTCGGAGATGATCGCTCAGCTCGACGCGCCGGTCTACGTCACACGACAGGCGCTCTTCGACACACGAAGAATCGCCGACGCGACCAAGGCGATCACCAAGGCGTTTGAGAACCAAGTGACGGGGAAGGGGTACTCGCTCGTGGAGGTCCTAGCGACGTGTCCCACCAACTGGCGAATGACGCCGATCCAGGCGAACGAACACGTTCGGAAGAACGTCATCCAGGTGTACCCAATCGGCGATCTCATTGACAGGGGGGCATGATGGAACAATCGGTCATCATCGCCGGCTTCGGCGGCCAGGGCGTCATCCTCGCCGGCAAGATCCTCGCCCAAGCGGGAATGGATCACGGTCTCGAAGTGACGTGGCTCCCCTCCTACGGCCCCGAGATGCGCGGAGGAACCGCAAACTGCACCGTCGTCCTGTCCGACGAGCCGGTGGGCTCACCGGTTGTCGATGAACCCACGGCCTTGATCGCCATGAATCTCCCGTCGCTCGACAAGTTCGAACCCATCATCGCCCCGGACGCGGCAGTCGTCGTCAACGAATCGCTGATCGAGCGAAAGGTCGGCCGAGCCGACGTGAACGCCTGCTACCTCCCGCTCAACGACATCGCCAGCGAAATCGGGAACCCCCGTACAATCAACATGGTCGCCCTCGGCGCTCTTCTCAAAGCCACCGGCGTCGTCCCGCTGGAGACGGTCAAGGCCACGATGGCCGCGATGCTTGAGGAGAGCGGGAAGGCGAAGTTCATCCCCCTCAACGAGCAAGCCCTTGAACGAGGATACGACGCAGCCTGAGTTGTTCCGGGTCATCGCCCGACGGGCCGTCTTTCGCGGTCGCGCGGTCGACGTCTACGTCGACCGGATCGAGTATCCGGACGGGAGCGTCTCAGATCGCGAGATCGTCACCCACCCCGGTGCCGTGGCGATCGTACCGCGACTCCCGTCAGGCGAGATCCTTCTCGTCCGCCAAGAGCGCCCCGCGACGGGACGACTCTTGTGGGAGATCCCCGCAGGGACGCTCGAGCCGGAGGAGGCACCGATCGATTGCGCAAAGCGTGAGCTGATCGAGGAAACGGGCTACGCGGCCGATTCGTGGCGTGAGGTGATCACGTTCTACACGACGCCCGGCTTCTCGAACGAGCGGATCACGCTCTTTTTCGCTGAGGCTCTGCGCCTTGTCGGCCGCCCCGATCCCGCCGAAATCGCTGAGTGCAAGCCGTTCGGTCCTGCCGAGCTGGCCGGGATGATCGACCGCGGAGATTTGTCCGACGCTAAGACGATTCTCGGCCTCCTGTCACGCGGGCTCCTCCAACCGCTCGAGAGACCGCAGGGATCGTGATCCAGGATGGGCGACCACTCCCGGCACGCGGGTAGCAGCAAGGGGCGGTTCTTCCGCTACGGTCGAGAGTCCGACGGGTCGTATCGCATCCCGGACTGGCCGCTGCCACGACCCGTCTCGATCGTCGGGGACGGCCAGATCGGCGGGAAGGCGCGAGGCCTCCTTTTCGTCCTCCAAGAGATGGAGAGCGGAAACGTCGTTCCTGAGTATCAGGATCTCGTCCGCTTCCCGCGATCGACGGTTCTTACCACGAGTCTGTTCGACGACTTCATGGAGTCCAACGACTTGCGTCACGACGTGCAAGCCAGCTGCCGTCTCGAGATCGACCTCGCCGACTTACGCAAGCGGTTCCTTGAGGCGCAGTTCCCCACCCAGTGGAAAGGCGAACTCGTCCGCCTCCTCGACGCCCATCGTGGTCCGCTCGTCGTCCGCTCGTCGTCCGTCATGGAGGACGACGCCAACCACTCCTTCGCCGGGATTTACCTGTCCGAGTTCCTCGCCAACCGAGGTTCCGACGAGAAGCGGTTGGAGCGACTGATCGAGGCGGTCAAGGCGGTATACGCATCGACATTCGGACCCAATGCGCGCGCCTATCGGAAGCGACATCACCTTCCGTGGGAAGAAGAGAAGATGGCCATTCTCATCCAAGACATGGTCGGCAGCCCGTACGACCACGCCCTGTTCTATCCCCTCGTCGCAGGGGTCGCGTTCTCCCGCAACTACTACCCGTGGAGCCCGCAGATCTCATCGGAAGATGGAACCGTTCGGCTGGTCGTCGGGACCGGGACTCGCGCCGTAGGCAGGGAATACGCCAGAGTGTTCTCGCTCGCTCGCCCCCAGGTGCGCCCGGAGGGAAGCGATGTGCAAACGATCGTCCGCCACTCGCAGGAGATGGTCGACGTTCTCGACCTGCACGACGACCGCCTCTGCCAGCGACGTCTCAGCGAACTGGACAATCCACTTCTCGCGAGGATCTGCTCCATCGTCGACCGTGACGGCACGCTCAGCGAACCTGCGTCCACTCTCGCCGTGATGTCGTCCCCGGCCCGTATCGTCGCGTCGTTCGATCGCCTGATCTCGGGAACCCAGCTCATGCCGTTTACACCGCTCCTGCGCACCCTGATGAAGTACTTGGAGGACCTGTTCGAAGTCCCCGTCGATGTGGAGTTCGCCGTCGACTTCCCCGGCTCACACTCTTCGGCCAGCGGCCCACAGTTCTACCTTCTTCAGGTCCGCCCGCTCGGGGCACGTCTCCGCCACCGACGGATCACCATCCCGACAATTCCCCGCGAGCGCCTCCTTCTCGAGTGTCGCCGCGTTCTCGGGAACGGAGTCCGCCGCGGCATCAGGCACGTCGTGTACGTTGACCCATCGAAGTACCGTCTCGACCAGGGATACACAATCGCACGCGCCGTCGGGCGAATTAACGATCGGCTCGACGAGGAGCCGTACATCCTCATCGGCCCAGGGCGATGGGCGTCGTCCAACCCGCAGCTGGGTGTTCCGGTCCAATACGGTGAGATCATCGGGGCGGAGATCATCGTCGAGATGTCCACCGCCGGCTTCTCGCCTGAACTCTCCTACGGAACGCACTTCTATGCCGAGATGGTGGCAAGCGAAGTGCTGTATCTCCCGCTCTACGAGTCCGAGGGAGATTGGCTGAATCGGGAACTCCTGGCGCGTCAGGAAGCGACCTATCAGGATGAGTTCGTGACGCACTTCTCCGTGCCGTCCGGTCTCGACGTGTTCGCGGATGGCGCCGGGCACCGCGGTGTTATCGCGCTCGTGTCGGAGAGCTAAAGCATCGTTTCCGATTGGTTCCGTGAGGCAGAAGGACCGAACATCCGCCGGCCGACCCACACGTTCCGTCAGTGCCTCTCCTCCAGCTACTCGAACAGATCGACCAGGTAGCGAAGGTTCTCGTCCACGGGCCGCGGATGGGCCAGCGCCTCGCCGAGCGGAACCGGGACGATCTTTGTACCGTGGATCGCCGTCATCACGTCGAACTGACCATGCAGCGCAAACTCGATCGAAGCGGCCCCGAAACGCGTCGCCAGGATCCGGTCGAACGGCGACGGGCTTCCGCCTCGCTGCAAGTAGGCAAGGTTCGTCACCCGCACCGGGATCCGCATCCGCTCGGAGAGCTGGTTGGCCACGAACTGCCCCACGCCGCCCAAGCGAGCGTGCCCGAACTGATCAACCTCGGCCTCTTCGACGACCTGGCCGGCCGCGCCGTCAGGCTGCGCGCCTTCAGCGACGATCACGATGCTGAACCGCTTCTTCAGGTGCTCGCGGCGCTTGATCTTGCGGAAGATGGCGTCGACGTCGAACGGCTCCTCGGGGATCAAGATGACGTCCGCTCCGCCGGCCAAACCGCCCATCAGGCTCAACCAGCCGGCGTCTCGTCCCATCACTTCGAGGATCAGCACGCGGTGGTGCGACGCCGCGGTCGTGTGAAGCCGATCGAGCGCGTCGGTGATCGCCGCCAATGCGGACGAGAACCCGAGCGTGTAGTCGGTGAGGCCAATGTCGTTGTCAATCGTTTGAGGAATCCCAACGGCTTGGAGACCGAACTCGGCCAGCCTGTGCGCGACGCCGAGCGTGTCGTCACCGCCGATCGCGATCAAGAAGTCGATCGCGTTCGCCTTCAGCGTCTCGACAACCTTCTCCGGCCCACCACTGATCCGGAATGGGTTCGTCCTCGAGCTGCTGAGAATGGTCCCACCGATGTGCAAGATCCCCGAGACGTCAGACGAGGTCAACGGTCGCGAGAGGTTCTCGATCGGTCCCTTCCACCCCTCCTGAAAGCCGACAACGTCAACGCCATGCTTCTCGCCGAATCGAACGATCGAACGCAGTGCGGCGTTGATTCCGGGGGAATCGCCTCCGCCTGTCAGCACTCCGGCTCTCGTCATCTCCGCTTCCTGCTAACTCCCCAGGGCATGGCCGCCGCTCCCCGCCTGTTCGAGCAGTGCGAGCGCGATACCCTTGATCGCTTCCTGAACTGCACTCCCGACGGCGCGCGGATCGAAGGCCTTCTTGTCCGGGCTCCACTCGCCTCCTGGGAAGAGGTTCAGGATGTCGTCCTCAACGCCGTCTGGCGGAACGATCCCGGCCGTCTTCTCGATGAAGAAATCGCACGCGGTCCGCCCGTAGACGTACTGGTAGTGCGTGTCCTTGTTCAGTTTACGGATTCCCTGTCGAATGACGTCTGCGACTTGCTGAGGCAGCAGGCCCGACGAACCATGAAGGACGAGCGGCACTTCGAGGCCGGCGGCCCGAAGCTTCTCCAGGATCTGCGCGGCGAGGTCGATCCGGAGTTCGATGTCACGTCCCTTGGAAACGCCATGCTGGGTCCCGATCGAGATCGCGAGAAGGTCGGCCCCCGTTGCGCGAAGGAACTCCACCGCCTCGCCGGGATCCGTATAGAACGCCTCATCCGACGCAATCTCGTCCTCGACACCCTTGATCTTCCCTAGTTCCGCCTCGATGAGAACTCCCGTTCCCCTCGCCTTATCAACGATACCGCGGCTGATCCGAACGTTCTCGTCGAAGGCCTCCTTCGATGCGTCGATCATGATCGACGAGACGAGCCGGTCGGAAATCGCTTCTTCGATCAGCTCCGTCTCGCTGACAGTGAAGTGGTCGAGGTTCACGAAGACCGAGATCGGGTACCGTTCAGCCAGCGTACGGATCAGCCCTGCGAGCGCGCGCAATCCCGTCCGCTTGTCACCGCCCCCGGCGAACTTCGCGGCCCCTGGGCTAATCTGGACCACCAGATCCGATTTCGCCTCACTGTACGCCTCAAGCAGGCCGATGAGGACGTTGGCCTCCGCGATGTTGTTCGCCATGAACGCGTACCCGCCGTCTTCGGCACGCCGGTACGCCTCAAGCAGCTTCTCCCCGTCTCCGAACGCCACTGGCACCCACCTCCGTATCGTCCGTTCGTTGCGCCTGATTCCCTCGAGAGGCTCGCCCTCGCTGGATGAAGATACGGCATCTCCCGCGAGTTGTCACGGAATCTTCCCGCTCCAGAGAGGATTGACAACGGCGCCCGTTCCCTCGAAAGTAGAAGCCGAACTCTGGAGCACCGCGGCTGCCCGATATGCCCCCGCAAGGCCGAGCGGCAGAAGGAGCGAGGATGATCCGAACCGACGACAAGACGACAGACCGATGCATCAATGCACTACGCTTCCTCGCGTGCGACGCAATCGAGAAGGCCCATTCCGGACATCCGGGGCTGCCCCTCGGCGCAGCCCCGGCCGCCTTCACCCTGTGGACGCGCCACCTGCGATATGATCCGACCGACCCCTCGTGGGCAGATCGGGATCGCTTCGTCCTCTCAGCCGGTCATGGCTCGGCGCTCCTGTACGCTCTGCTCCACTTGACGGGCTATGACGTTCCCCTCTCCGAGCTCGAATCGTTCCGCCAGTGGGAAAGCCTCACCCCCGGTCACCCGGAGAGCCACGTCACGCCAGGTGTGGAGGTGACGACCGGCCCCCTTGGGCAAGGCCTCGCCAACGCTGTCGGGCTCGCGGTCGCGGAGGCACACCTTGCCGCCACCTTCAATCGTCCCGGCCACTCGATCGTCGATCACACGACCTACGTGATCGTCGGAGACGGTGACCTGATGGAGGGCGTCGCCTACGAAGCGTGCGCTCTCGCCGGCCACCTGAAGCTCGGCAAGCTGATCGTCCTGTTCGATTCGAATCGGATCTCGCTCGCCGGTTCCTCGTCTCTCGCGACCTCCGAAGACATCGTGGCTCGTTTCGTGGCCGCCGGTTGGCAGCCGGTCACCGTCGGAGACGGGAATGACGTCGATGCGATCGACCGCGCGATCGACTCCGCGAGAACGGAGACCGACAAGCCTTCACTCGTCGTTCTCCCGACAGTCATCGGCTTCGGATCTCCGAAGAAACAGAACACCTTCGGGGCGCACGGGGCACCGCTCGGCCCCGATGAACTAGCAGCAGCGAAGAGGGCCCTCGACTGGCCGGTCGATCCTCCGTTTCACATTCCGGACGACGTCCGTTCGTTCTTCGATCGGCTTCGCCAGCAAGTCGCTCGGCCGCACGACGAGTGGCGAAGCCGCTTCGACGCATTCCGAAGGGAGCACCCCGCCCTGGCTTCCGAGTTCGAACGCCGCGTCGCCGGGAAGCTTCCGACCGACTGGGCGACGTTCATCCCCTCGTTCAAACCGCATCCGAAGGGCATGGCGACACGAAAAGCTTCCGAAGCGGTCCTGCAGGCTGTCGCCCCGCACGTACCCGAATTGATCGGCGGTTCGGCGGATCTGAATCCGTCGACGTTCACATGGCTCAAGGGGTACGGAGACCTTCAGGCGCCCGGAGAACGCCCGGACGATGTGCAGGGGGCCGTCGGCGATGCGTGGGACTACAGCGGGCGGAACGTGCATTTCGGCGTCCGCGAGCACGCGATGGGGGCCATCGTCAACGGCATCGCGCAGCACGGCGCGCTGATCCCCTACTCGGCGACGTTTCTTGTCTTCGCGGATTACATGCGCCCACCGATCCGGCTCGCCGCCCTCAGCCGATACCCATCGATCTTCGTGTTCACGCACGACTCGATCGGAGTTGGCGAGGACGGCCCGACACACCAGCCGGTCGAGCAGATGATGAGCCTCCGCCTGATCCCGGACCTGGTCGTGTTGCGCCCGGCCGACGCCAACGAGACCGTCGTAGCGTGGCGGATCGCCATCGAGCGACGCGACGGGCCGACCGTGCTCATCTTCTCGCGACAGGCGCTTCCGACGTTCGATCGAGCGCACGTTGCTCCGGCCGACGGCGTCCGCCGCGGCGGATACGTCCTCTGGGAATCATCTCCGGCTCCGCAGCTGGTCCTGATCGCGACGGGATCCGAGGTTCAACTCGCACTCGCTGCGGCCCGCAGACTGGCCGAACGGGGACATGCCGTTCGCGTCGTCTCGTTCCCGAGCTGGGAGCTGTTCGAGGAGCAGAACGATGCGTACCGCCGGTCGGTTCTCCCTGACGGAATCGATCGCCGGATTGCGATCGAGGCCGGACGAGGCCTCGGATGGGAGCGATACATCGGCTCAAGAGGTCGGATCCTGTCCGTGGATCGCTTCGGAGCAAGCGCTCCAGGAAGCGAACTCTTCCGCAGATTCGGCCTGACCGCCGAAGCGATCATCGAGACGGCCGAGGAACTTCTCGCAAGCTAGAAGCTCCAAGGGATCTATCCCATGTCCGCACGAGGAGAATACGGACGCGCACTGCGCACCTTTTCGGCGTGCTGGCGAGCATCCCCACACTCGTGACGGCAGCTTCAGCCCTTCCAATAGGGATTCTCCTTCCGCGGTTCGGGTACCGCCGGGGTCTCCTTGCGTCGGGCGGCCTGTTCGCCGCCGCGTTCATCGCCTGGGCGTTCTTCCCGGTGGCCCCGGTGTTGATCGCGGGGAGCGTGCTCGCCGGTCTCGCGCCCTCGCTGTTGTTCATCACGTCGTCTCCCCTGATGGTGGCCGTCAGCACACGGGAGAACCGGACACACCTGTTCGGCGTGCAGTTCGGGCTGAACACGCTCGTTGGCGTCATCGCCAACCTCGTCGGCGGGCACCTGCCGAGGCTGTTCGCTGGAGCCTTCGACTTCCCGATGGAATCACCGATCCCCCTATCGCGCCGTTTTCCTCGTCGCGATGGCCCTCGCAGCCTCCGCCATCGTCCCCATCGCGCGACTCCGCGGACTCGGTGGAGAGAAGAACGACCCTCCAATCGGAGTTCGACACATCGCCAGCCACTGGCCGACGTTCGCGAAGCTTCTCACTATTCAATTGGCAGGCGCTCTTGGGGCCGGGATGTTGATGCCGTTCGTCAACGTCTTCTACAAGCTTCGCTTCGACCTTCCTGATCCGACCCTCGGCACGCTCTTCTCGATCTCATCACTGATGACCGGGATCGCGGCATTCGCCGCACCACCGATTGCGAAGCGAATCGGCAAGGTACGGACGGTCGTCCTCACGTAGGCTCTCTCCTTGCCGTTCCTCGTCGCGATGGGTTTCGCTCCGTCGTTTGACATTTCCGCCGCCGGGTTCCTGATCCGCACGGCGCTGATGAACATGAACACGCCGGTGTTCATGGCATTCACGATGGGACTCCTCCCGGGAGAGCTGCGTCCGTTGGCGTCGAGCCTGCTGACGCTGACGCTCAACGCAGGGTGGGCCATCTCGTCCGGACTGAGCGGATGGATTCAGGTTTCCGTCGGCTTCTGGCCGCTGTTCGTAATCACAGAATCTCTCTACGCGACAGCGACCCTGCTGACGTACGTCTTGTTCCGAAACGCAAGAGAACTTCCAGAGCCCCGAATCGTCGAGCAGCTCTACGTCGACGAGGAAGAGCCCGTCTAGATCGGCTACGCCGGCACGATCGTCAAGCCGAAGCAGCTCGCGCGTCAGCTTTCGCCGTCGGGCGCCGGGCGAAACCTCCCGATCGATCGGTAGCGCTCGTAGCGCGCGCTGACCAACTCGCCGATCGGACGCACGGCGAGCTCGTCCAGCTGCTTGGCAAGCTCGTCCTTGAGCGCGCTCGCCGTGCGCGGGAAGTCCTTGTGTGCCCCGCCCAGAGGCTCTGGGACCAAAGCGTCGACGAGGCCCAGCTCCTCAAGGTGGGCGGCGGTCAGATTGAGAGCCGCGGCGGCCTCCTTCGTTCGCTCCTTGTCTTTCCACAGAATGGCGGCCGCTCCCTCGGGGCTGATCACTGAGTAGATCGCATTCTCAAGCATCACCACCCGATCGGCGACGCCGATCGCCAAGGCTCCGCCAGATCCTCCTTCTCCGATGACGACCGCCACGATCGGGACACGCAGGCGGGACATCGCGAGAAGGCTCTCGGCGATCGCCCCACCGATGTTCAGCTCCTCAGATTCGAGCCCGGGATACGCTCCCGGAGTGTCGATCAACGTGATCACCGGGAACCCGAATCTCTCGGCCAAAGCCATCACTCGGACGCCCTTCCGATATCCTTGCGGTCTAGACATCCCGAAGAAGCGCTCCTTGTTCTCCTCGGTCGAGCGTCCCTTTTGCTGTGCGAGAACGACAACGCGCCGTCCGTCGAACCGAGCAAGCCCTGCGAGCAACGCCCGATCGTCTCCGGCGATCCGGTCACCGTGCAGCTCGTAGAACCCACCGAAGATCTCCCCGATGTAGTCGAGCGCGTACGGCCGCTTCGGGTGCCGTGCAAGGCGAACCCGCTCCCAGTCGCTCAGCGATGAGTAGAGCTCACGTCGCAAGTCCTCGAGCTTCTTCTCGAGTCGCGTGATCTCCTTGCCGAGGTCCATGCCGTCGACTTCGTCCAGCTTCCTGAGCTCCTCGATCTTCGCCTCGAGGAGGTCGAGCGTTCGTTCGTCACTCATGCTGGCTCCGCGAAGAACCCGAGCAGGGTCGCCAATTCGTCGCGCAGGTCCTCGCGATTGACGACCCGGTCTACGAAGCCGTGTTCGAACGCGAAGGCGTCCGTTTGGAAGTGCGGCGGAAGCTCCTGCGCAATCGTGCTTTGAATCACTCGGCGTCCTGCGAACCCGATCATCGCACCCCGCTCGGCGATGATGACGTCCCCCAGACTTGCGATCGACGCCTGCACGCCGCCCGAAGTTGGGTAGGTCATCACCGATACGAACGGCAGACCCTCGTCGGCCAGCCGCTGTCGGACCGCCGCCGTTTTCGCCATCTGAAGCAGCGAGAACAGCCCTTCCTGCAGCCGAGCCCCGCCTGACGAGGAGACGAGGATGAACGGATACCGCTCTTCAACGGCCGTCTCGATTGCCCGGCAGATCTGTTCCCCAACGACCGATCCCATGCTCCCGCCGACGAAGCGAAAATCCATCACCGCAATCACGATCGGGATCTCGTTGATCCTCGCCTGCCCGAGGATGATTGCATCGGCCATGCCCGTCTTCTCCTGCGCCTCCGCGATCCGCTCCGTGTAGGGTTTTCGGTCGACGAACTCCAGTGGATCGTCGGCCATGATCGCCTCGGCGCCGTCGACGAAGCTGCCCTCGTCAACGAGGGATTCGATCCGCTCCGCCGCCGTGTGAAAGAAGTACTCCCCGCATCCGGGGCAGATGTTGTGGTTCTCGCGAACACGGCGCTTGAAAACGAGCTCCCCGCACGACTTGCACTTCATCCACAGCGATTCGTCGCGTTCTTGGTCGACGTCGACGCGCACATACTGCCTCTCTTTGAAGATCGCCATCGTTCACCCCCTACGAGCGGCGGCGGAAGAGAGACCGAAACCGTTTCGGTTCATCCTCTTCCTGGTCCTTCTCGTACTTCAGGCTATCCGGTAGCGCAGAGCCGCTGGACACGACCATCGACAGAGCATCTTCCACCGGCATATCGACGTAGGTCACAAGCCGCTTCGGAATGATCAGCATGTAGCCCGACAATGGATTCGGCGCCGTCGGGGCGTACACGAGCAAGCACTCTTCCCCGGTCAGATCCTGGATTTTCCCGAGGTTCTCGTTTGTCACCAATCCAAGCGCGTTGACCCCCTCTTTGGGAAACTCGAACATCACGACCTTCTGGAACGAAGACGTGTCCGAGCGGTTCAGGAGGGCATTCGAGAACTGCTTGAGCGTCCCGTACATCTTCCGGATCCCGGGAACCGCGAAGAAGATGCGCTCGAAGTAGTAGTGGAGGGTTCGGCCGAGCACGTTGCGAGTGATGACACCGATGATGAGGATGATCAAGATCGTCACGAAGACGCCGAGTCCCGGAATCCACCGGCCGAGGGCACGCTCGACGGTCATCCCGAAGGGCGTGTTCTCTCCGACAAGCCCGTCGATCAAGCGGAACAGGAACCAGAGGATGTAGACGGTCGCGCCCACCGGCAGAATCGCCAGGAGGCCGCTGACGAACATCGTCCGTAGCCAGACGAAGAGCCGCCTCATGGGATCTGGTTCCCTTCTTGGTTTTGACCGCGGATGCACACGATTCCGGCATTATAGGTCACCCGAGTATGATACGACCATGGCCGGACGATCAGCTTCTCGCCAGATCCTGTTGGGGGCACTCGGCATTCTGGCCTTGCTCTACGGTGGTCTGGTCTCGATGCGGGTCCTATGGCCGGTAGATTTCGTGGACATTGTGCTCCGCGAAGCAGCCGAAAGGGCGCTCGATCCCGACCTGATCGGCGCCGTGATCTACGCAGAGAGCCGATACGATCCCGATGCCATTTCGCCTCGCGGAGCCCTAGGACTGATGCAGATCATGCCCGAGACGGGCGTCTGGATTGCACAACAGCTGGGTCTCCCCGCGAACAGCAACTTGCTCAACGTCGAGTTGAACGTCCGTTTCGGCGCCTGGTACCTGCGGCAGCTACTCGACCGATTCGATGACCTGGAGACTGCTCTCGAAGCGTACAACGCCGGCCCATCGAACGTCGAAGCGTGGCAAGCCGAGGGGGCCGGCCCGTTCCCCGAGACGAGTGCTTTCACGCGCCGTGTCCTGACCACACGCCCGATCTATCGCTTCTACTTCCGCTTCCCGCGTCTGATCCGGATCACGCCATCGGTCTCGTTCTAGCGTTGCAAGGGATCGGCCGGTGAGCTAGACTCCGGGTCGATTTCGAGCCGCCACAAACAGGAGGTCTGCAAGTGCCAGACGCTACACAATGGGTTAAGCAAGATCCAAACGGGGAGAATGTCTTCTGGCCGACGGAAGAGATGAAGGCGAGGACGTGGATCTCCGATGCATCGATCTACGAGGAAGCCAAGGCCGATCCCGAGGGGTTCTGGGCCGAACGAGCCGAGGAGCTTCATTGGTTCAGGAAATGGAATACCGTCTACGAATACGCACCTCACGCATACAAGTGGTTCGTGGGTGGGACGCTGAACCTTTCGTACAACTCGCTCGACCGCCACATCGAGGCAGGACGCGGAGACCACGTGGCACTGATCTGGGAGCCAGAGCCGTTGGAGCAGGAGGGCGTCAAACTCACCTACAAGGAGCTGCACGAGGAGGTCTGCAAGTTCGCCAACGTGCTCAAGACCCTCGGCGTCGCCAAGGGAGACCGCATCGGGATCTACATGCCGATGATCCCCGAAGCTATCGTCGCGATGCAGGCCTGTGCACGGATCGGCGCTCCGCACTCGGTCGTCTTCTCGGCGTTCAGTCCGGATTCGCTCCGCGACCGCATGGTCGATGCCGGCGCCAAGGTCCTCATCACCGCCGACGGCTACTACCGCCGCGGCAAGGCGATCAACCTGAAGAAGAACGCCGACATCGGGGTTGAGAACTCGCCGGTCGAGAAGGTTGTCGTGGTGAATCGTTTGGGCGGCGAGATCGAGCTGGCACCCGGACGCGACTTCGTGTACCAAGAGCTGATGGCCGATGCTTCGCCCGACTGTCCGGCCGAGGAGATGGACGCCGAAGACCTTTCGTTCCTTCTCTACACGTCCGGAACGACAGGAAAGCCAAAGGGAATCATGCACACCACCGGCGGGTACGCCGTCCAGGCGCACACCACCGGCAAGTGGAACTTCGACATGCACGAGGGCGATGTCTTCTGGTGCACGGCCGACGTTGGCTGGATTACAGGTCACACCTACATCAACTACGGCCCGCTGATGAATGGCGTGACGACTCTCCTCTACGAAGGGTCGCCCGACGTCCCCGACTTCGGACGCTTCTGGGCGATCATCGAGAAGCACAAGGTCACCCAGCTCTACACGGCGCCGACCGCCATCCGCATGTTCATCAAGTGGGGCGACGAATGGCCGAAGAAGCACGATCTCTCGAGCCTGCGAATCCTCGGCACCGTCGGCGAACCGATCAACATCGACGCGTGGCTCTGGTACTTCCAGACCATCGGAGGCGGGCGCTGCCCGATCATCGACACGTGGTGGCAGACCGAAACCGGAGCCAACATGGTGAACAGCCTTCCCGGGATCGGTCCGTTCGTGCCGACGGTCGCCGGGCGGCCATTCCCAGGCATCCTCGGCGACATCCTCGATTCCACCGGGCAGCCTCTTGGAGCCAACGAGGGCGGCTACTTGGCCATCTTCAGTCCTTTCCCGCCTGCGCTCACGCGCGGCATCTACAAGGATCCCGAGCGTTTCAAGGTCCAGTACTACGCCGAGTACGGCCCGGAGAAATACTTCACCAGCGATGGGGCCCGCAAGGATGAGATGGGGAACATCCGGATTACCGGGCGCGTCGACGATGTGATGAATGTCGCCGGGCACCGTCTCGCGACGGCCGAGGTCGAGAGTGCGCTCGCGCAGAACGACAAGGTGAGTGAAGTGGCCGTTGTCTCGAGGCCACACGAGTTGAAGGGCGAAGTCCCGATCGCGTTCGTCCTCCTTCGCAAGGGCGTGGAGCCCTCCGAGGACATCACGAAGGAACTCATGGGGACGGTCAATCAGGTGATCGGCCCAACCGGTAGACCGGAGCGCATCATCTTCGCGCCCGACGTCCCGAAGACGCGAAGCGGCAAGATCATGCGCCGCGTTCTGAAGGCGCTCGTGCGCCACGAGCCCGTCGGCGACCTCACAACGCTTCAGAATCCGGAGAGCGTCGCCGAGCTGAAGCAGCTCGTCGAAGCGGGAGAGTAGGCCACCGGACGACGTCGCCTCCGTGGCAGCGCAAACATCGAAGAGCGGGGCCGGTTCATCGCCGTCCCCGCTTTCTCTTCTCCGCAGCTGGGGTGACCTCTTCGGTCCACCCAGTCAGGAGAAACTACTACGACTTGTTCTCCTCGCTGCTCAGGTACTGCATGATCGCCTCAACGACGAGATAGTTGACGGACCGATCTCTCTTGTCTCCAAGCTTCATCAGGCGCTCCACAGGGCTCTGCTCCATCTTGCTCTGCGGAATGTAGATACTCAGCTTGTCCGTCGGTTTTCTGATAACCATGTTTCCACCTCCCAGTGTTCGTTCCCAAGCTACGGTGTGCTTGTGGACGTGTTGTAATGATACTACCTCACTGGCGCGCTTTCCGGACAAGCTTCAACGTGAGGACCCGCGCGTCGCTCCCGGGAAAGCGCCGTTCTCATCTGTCTACTCAAACGCTTCTCCTTGCGGCCCGTCTTCGTCCCAGCCGGCGAGCGTATGGACGACACCGATAGACGAGGAGCACGCGGCAAGGGAGGCTGCCGCGCGCCCCTCGAGAGACGTATCCTGCGGAGGTGATGCAGAACGCACAGAGGCTAGCACTCAGACGTGGCGGATCGATGAAGTTTCCTCGTGCAAGTTGCGTCGGTCCTGTCGAGGTTTCGTGAACGTCTTCACCGGTCTTTCCACAGCCACTCACTGAACCTTCGTGTCCATGGAGATTGCACGCCTACATCTCGGACGACGATTGCGAAGCCGCCGTGAGATTCGTGTGAGCAGGCGAGCTCTTGCGGCACCGGCAATCGGTGGCTTCACGAGGATTGACGCTCGCGAGACGGGAAGTGTGGCATAATGGCAACGTGGTGGTGGGTTCTCTTCTCGTACAAGGAACCAGGGCGGCCGCACGCGCTCTACGCCTCTCACGCACAGCACCGCCCACACCACCACGCTTCTTTCCGCAACACATGTCTCACGCAATCCTTCGGACTACCCGCGTTCTTAGCACCATGACGCAG
>CAZMYM010000017.1:0-36232 GCA_964570515.1 uncultured Thermotogae bacterium
TCACCGAGCACCGCCCGGAGAGCGCTCTGCCGCCCTTGAGCTCTACAGCTTCCAGTATCCGCATCCGGTTGCCGGACCAAGAGGCGAACAGCGGCCGAGATCGTCTGGGGCGCCGCACAGCAGCAGAGCCAAGAGGAGGCCTCAAGTGTCAACACCATTCCGAGGCCGGACAGGCTGGTCGAGGATTCCAGGGCGTCTCGACATCGCGGGTAGGCGAAGTGGGTTCCCAGAGTTAACGAGCGACCCGGAACGCGCGCTCGTAGTGTCCACGCAGAGCCACGACCGCGTCGTCCACCGTCGACGCCCCGCCAACCACGTCGATCAATGGCGTTGGAGCAGCGAACGTCAGAAGCACCGGACGAGAATAGAGGAACCTGCGCTTCGCTCGAGCGAGCGGTCCGCGCAGCAGGGCCGCATAGATCCGCTTGTTGCTGCAGTTCTCCTCCCGCACCGGGACGATGTAGACGGGTTCGCTGCCGGGCTGCTCCATGAGGCTTCTCGCGAGGATGCCGATTCCCGGAAACCAATAGCGATCGCGTTTCCCGCCACCGCTGGGGACGATCATGACGCTCCCGCCATTCCGAAGGGACGTCGCAGCATCGCCGAGAGCGCGTCGGTTGATCGCCTTCGCGTCGCCCGATGAGGGGACCGCGTGCAGGAGGCTCAGAAGCCGATACGCAAGCACGCGCCGAAGACCGCCTCGTTTCCACTCGGTCCACGACCGCGTCAAAGGAACCTCGAGGCGGAAGCTGTATTGTCTGAAGCTCGGAATGAGTCGGCTCACGTAGCTGGTCGACATGAAGTGGAGGTCCTCCCGATCGACGCCCGCCGCCACGAGGAACGGCGTCAGCAGCGACGGATGGTTGCCATAGAAGATGATCGGCGCCGAACGAAGCGTCTGTTCATGAGCCTCCGGGACGCGGCATTCCCACTCGAAGGAGAGGGTGTCCAGCGCTCGCCGACAGCCGGCATGAAGACCCTCCCCCGCGATCGCCCGATCGAGCAGCTCGGCCGCATGGGTGAGGAATCCGCGCACCGGATAGATATGCTCCAGGACCGCCGCGAGAACCCGAAACATGCGGGAGCGCCGCCGCGCCTCGTCGTACGCATCGACGAGGGGTCCGGCGTCTTCGTGCGCGTACACACGGCGGAGTTCGCGAAGCGCCGAACGGAACGAACCCCGAACGCAATCTCCGTCTTGGAGCGTCAGCACATCGCCCCCCCCCGCCGCGGCAGGATGAAGCCGTTCCCGCGGTTCTTCCGCTCGCCCGTTATACTCGATCGCGGAAGCGGAAGCATGAAGTGCTCCGAGATGAAGCTAGGGCAGGTCTACGTCTGCGGCGATTGCAGCCTCGGGGGCCAAAGAGGTCGTCAAGGCGTGCGATGGCTCTGAGCGCACGCGCTCCTCACCCCTGGAAATGCACGATCCGCCGGACGTTTCCTTCGAACGCGAGCGCGGCAACGTAGCCGGACGGAGCCACGAGGTCGCGGAGCGACCACCCGGAGCGTCGGGCCGGCTCAAGCCGTGTCGATGCAATCCGAGGCGTTCCCGTCCGATCGACTTCGATCCCGCATCGCCTCAGACCGGCGGGGACGGTCTCTCCGAGACCCTTGAGATAGGCTTCCTTTCGAGACCAGGTTCGGAAGAACGCGTTTTGCCTGTCACCGCCTGAGAGAGAGCCGATCACCCGACGCTCTCGAATCGTGAAGAAGCGAGACGCCACGGCCGACGCATCGAGCGTCGGGCGCACGCGCTCTAGGTCGACTCCCACCCCTCGCCCCGTGGCCACCGCAAGGTAGGCGACCACCGCAGAGTGCGACAGGCTGAACGAAAAAAGGTCCGCCAAGCCGTTCCGCAGGATCGGTTTGCCGCCCTCGGTCCGGTCGATCGGTACGTGTTCCGGCGAACAACCGAGGTACGCAGCGAGAATCTCTCGGGATTCTCCCCAAGTGACGCGAAGACGCGAGGCGTCCGTCGGGCTCACGCGCCGCCGTGACCGCGACCGCTCCGATTCGGAGAGAAGCGCCGACAGGCGAGCGACTTCGTCTCCCGGAACGTCCAGGTCGATCGCCCATACGTGGACGACCCCATCTGTCAGATCCTCTACAACCGCTCGTGGAATGTCGGTCACGACACGGACTCGCGCGGCGCGTCTTCTCCCGAGGGTGTTCCGCGGTACTCGGGGACCAAGCTGCAAAGCGCTTCGATGACCCGCTCGCTGTCCCCTTCGAGCGCGACCTTCTCGAGCATCGGCAGACCTTCGGCCCACCCATCGGTCGGCGGCGTCAACCGGGCGACGAACACGCGCTCGTGAGACGTGGCGTCCTGTCCCTCGTCATCGGTGAACAGATCCTCGTACAGCTTCTCTCCGGGGCGCTGTCCGGTAAAGACGATCGGGATGTCCACGTCAGGCTCGTATCCGTAGAACCGAATCACATCACGAGCGAGGTCGACGATCTCGATCGGCTCTCCCATGTCGAGGACCAGGACATCGCCGGTTTCTCCGAAGACACTCGCTTGAAGCACGAGCTGAACCGCCTCGGACGTGACCATGAAGTATCGCCGCATGCCGGGATCGGTGATGGTCACCGGAAGCCGCCGCTCGATCTGAGATTGGAACGTCCGCAGGACACTCCCGCGGCTGCCGAGGACGTTCCCGAATCGAACCGCGATGCAGCGCGGTCGAGATTCGTGCCAGCCTTGCACAACGATCTCGGCGACACGCTTCGTCGCTCCCATCACGGATGTCGGGTTCACGGCCTTGTCGGTCGAGATCAGAACGAACGCCTCGCACCCGGCCCGACACGCCGCTTCGAGCGTGTTTCGCGTTCCGATCACGTTCACCTTCGCCGCCTCTGCGGGGTACGCCTCCATCATCGGGACGTGCTTGTACGCGGCAGCATGATAGACAACCTGTGGAGCGAACCGGGTGAACGCTCGCGTCAGGCTGCCTCGATCTCTGACGTCGGACACGACGACGTCGATTTCGCGCCCCCGGAACCGTCTGGACAGGTCCGCGTCGAGATCGAACAGCCCCGTCTCATCGAAATCGAGCGCGACGAGGTGGGCGGCCCCAAAAGCGAGCGCCTGCCGGCAGAGTTCGGACCCGATCGAGCCCGCCGCGCCCGTGACGAGGACGACCTTCCCTTCGAGAAAGCCGCGAATGGACTCTCCCTCAATCTGGACCGGCTCACGATGGAGCAGATCCTCAGGCCGAAGCTCGCGCAACTCCGAAGAGGCCGCCTCGCCGCTGTAGATCTCGGACAGGTGCGGGATGATCTTGATCTCGCGCACGCCGCTCTTCCTCACGATCTCAACGGTCTCACGAACCGTCTCCGGGGAGGCCGACGGGAACGCGATCAGCACCGACTCAATCTCCCACTGCCGAATGAGCTGCGGGATCCGCCGTCTCGGGCCGAGGACCCGGATCCCGCGGACGATCATCCCATGACGAGTGCGGTCATCGTCGACAAAGCCGACGATGCGATACGGGAAACCCTGCTCCTCCCGCATCGCCCGCACCAGCTGCGCGCCGGCGTCACCCGCTCCGACGACCAGCGTGTTGCGAGCACCGACCTGAAGCTGCGGCGAACGCCCGATCGGTTGACCGAGGAGACGCGCGAGGACTCGGACCCCACCGATGCCGATCAAAGAGAAGGCGAAGTCGACTCCCAGAACGGATCGAGGAAAGGAGGCAAACGGCGCCGTCCCTCGCAGCGCGAACACCGCCGCCGCAACAACGGCCGAACCGACGATGCACGCGATCCCGACCGTCGCGAACTCGTGCACCCCCGCGTGCCGCCAACTCCGCCAATACAGCCTGAAGACAGCCAAGACAGCAAGCTTGACGACGACAACGAGCGGCAGGCTCCAGAGAAGCGCATCGAAGTAGCGTGCCGGGATCGTGAAGTCGAACCGGAGCCAGAAAGAGAGACTGATCGCCCCCCCAACTACGACCACATCGAGAAAAGCGAGGCCGATCCTACGCGGTCTCGTCATCCGTCTCGTCCTTCGCGGTCGGCAATCTCCAGCAACTCCGCGAGGGTCGCGGCGACGAAGTCAACCTCCGCGCGCGTGAGACCGACGTAGAACGGCAGGGCAATCGTCCGTTCGCCGACGGATTCCGTGACCGGGCACTGGCCGGGCCGCGTCCCGAGGGCATCGCGCAAGAACGGTTGCAGGTGAATCGGCTGGAAGTAGTCTCCGCACCCGATGCCCCGCGCGCGCAAACCCTCGAGAATCGCGTCACGATCCTCCTTCGAATGGGCTTCGGATAGCCCGACGACGTAGACGAACCAGCTCATCCGGCCCGAGAACGAGAGCGAGGGAGTAGCCAGCCCTTCGACCGCTTGCAGCGCCTCCGCGTACCAGGAGGCAACCTGCGCACGCGCCGCGACGATCTCTTCGATTCGCTCCAGCTGGGAGCAGCCGAGCGCCGCCGACATCTCATCCATTCGATAGTTGTAGCCGAGACGGACGTGCTGTAGCCACCGATCCTCCGCACTCCGTCCCTGATTCGCCATGCTGCGACACAGGCCGGCGAGATCCTCGTCGTCGGTGGCGATCATCCCTCCCTCGCCGGTCGTAATCTGCTTGTTCGGAAAGAAGCCAAAGACGCCGGCCCGCCCGAACGAGCCACACCGTCGCCCATCGAGGTCCGAGCCGAGAGCCTCCGCGGAATCCTCGATCAAGTCGAGCCCGTGTCGGTCGGCGATCGCCCTCAGCGCAGGCCAGTCCGCCGGGTGACCGAACACGTCAACCGCGAGGACCGCCTTCGTCTGCGGAGTGATCGCTCGCTCGACCGCTTCCGGATCGATGCACAGCGTCTCCGAATCGATGTCCGCGAAGACGGGCGTTGCGCCCTCGAACAGGATGGCGCCCGTCGAGGCGATGAAGCTGAACGGCGTCGTGATCACCTCGTCGCCCGGACCGATGCCGAGCGCCCGTACGATCAAGTGAAGGGCGCTCGTGCCACTGTTGACGGCGACCGCGTGCCGCACGCCAACGTAGTCGGCCAACCGCTCTTCGAACCGCTGCGTCCACGCGCCCATCGACAATCGATGGCTCGCCAGGACATCGGCGACGGCCTTGGCGTCCTCAGGACGGATGTCGTGCATCGCAAGCGGAACACGCAACTCATTCGCCGCCACGATCCTCCTTTCGAATCGGGCGAGATGGCACTCCGGCGACGATGGCTCCGTCCGGAACGTCGTCGGCCACGGCGGCTCCAGCGCCGACGACCGCATTCGCCCCGATCCGCACGTCGGGGAGAACCGAGGCTCCGATGCCAACGTGCGTGCCTTCTCCAACGTGGACACCCCCACCGAGGTGCACGCCCGGTGAGAGGTGAACGAAATCGCCGATCGCCCCATCATGGTCGACGCTCGCTGCGGTGTTCACGATCACGTGGCGGCCGACACGCGCATCGGTGTGGACCACGGCCATCGGCAGGATCACTGTCCCCTCGCCGATCTCGACCCCGCGGCCGATGACGGCCGCCGGATGAATGACGGTGGCGAATCCGTGCCCAAGCCGCGCCAACGCCTCAGCAATCCGCCGCCGCGCACCCTGGGTACCGATGCCAATCACAACCCGGCATCCCTCGAACTCCGAACCTTCCAGGCGTTCTCGACCGCCGATGACCGACACGCCGTGCAGGCACCACCCGTGGGTCGCTGGATCGTCGTCGATGAACCCGCAGAGCTCGAACGCGCCCGACTCGAGCGCCGCGTCGAGGACGACGCGCCCGTGTCCTCCTGCGCCGTAGATCAAGAGTCGCTGTCGCTCATCCATCGCTGCCGCCTTCGTCTCGCTTCTCTGGGAGATCGACGAACGGGTCATTGATCCCGTCCTCGCCGTACAGCCCCTCTCTCGAAACCAGCACGCACCACAGCGTACGAAACAGGATCGTCAAGTCCAACCAGAGCGACCAGTGGTCGACGTACCAAACGTCGAGTTCGATCCGCTCGCTCCACGCGATGGCGTTGCGGCCGGACACCACCGCCAGGCTCGTGATCCCCGGCTTCATCTCCAGCCGGCGTCGCTGCTCTGCGTCGTAGTGCTCGACCTGATACGCGAGGGTCGGTCGCGGCCCGACCAGGCTCATCTCGCCAAGGAGTACGTTGATCAGCTGCGGAAGCTCGTCCAATCCCCAGTCCCTCAAGACGCGCCCGATCCGCGTGATCCGATCGTCGTCGGACGCCACGGTGTGCCCGAGGCCCATCGACGCCGCGCCGACGACCATCGTGCGGAACTTCCAGACGCGAAACAGCCGGCCGCCCTTGCCAACTCGCTGTTGCCGAAAGAAGACCGGCCCCCCATCGCTCAGCTTGACCAAGATCGCTGCGAGGAGAAGCGGCAACGCAAGCAGAGCGAGCATCGGAATGCTTGCGGCGACGTCCGTCGTTCTCTTGGTGATTCGTTCGAAACGACTCATCGTGCCGATTCTACCCTAGAGCGCGCCACTCTGAGCTGGCGCGCTCGGTGAGGACGAGGTCCCGGAGAAGGCCGACAACGTGAGGAGTTCAGGCGCCGTCCTTTCCGAATCCGTCCGATGCGCAAGGATCGCTGCGAAGCTGGGTCACCGTTCAGCGCTCCCGCGCTCGGAGATGTTTCCCGCCGCGTCCTGTCCCGACCCTACGGAAGAGCAAATCACGATAGACAGAGAGCTGCTCCGAGATGACCCGCGCTTGGTCGTACTCCTTCTCCACGCGCCGTCGTCCCGCGCGCCCCATCGCGCGCGCCCGTTCCGGCTCGGCTAGGAGCTTTCGTATTGCATCCGCAAGAGCCCTCGGGTCAGCCGGCGGGACGATCCAGCCGGTCTCGCCGTCGACGACTTCCTCTCTACAGCCGCGGATGTCGGTGGCAACGACGGGTCGCGATGCGGCCATCGCCTCGAGAATCGTCACAGGCATTCCCTCGCGATACGAAGGGAGGACCAACATGTCGGCCAGGTGTAGGATCGAAGGCACATCGGCGCGGAAGCCCAAGAATCGGACATCCTCCTTCAGGTCGAAATCCTCCACAAGCCGGCGAACCTTGCGCTGAATCCCTCCCGCTCGATCCGACGGGAGCGTATCCCCAACAACGAGAAGCTTCAGGCAAGCGCCGTCGTCCTTGAGGAGCTTGACCGCCTTGATCAAGTCGAGAATCCCCTTCTCTTCCAGCACGCGTCCGACAAACGCGATGACGGGTTCTCCGGGCGGAAGCTGCAGCGCCTCCCGCGTGACGGGAGCCGCCTCGGCCGCGTCGAAGCGCTGCAGATCGATTCCCACGCTGTTGAGACATCGCAGTTTCCCGGAATCAACGATGCCGGAGACGAGTGCTGTCCGATCGTCCTCGGGGCTCACCGTAAACAAGAAGTCCGTGCACGTGCGGCCGAGGATCTTCTCCAGCAACACGAGAGCCCGCCTTGAAATCGGGGGCATTCGCTCATGGAAGTAGAAGCCGTGAGCGGTGTGAATCACCACGGGCACGCGTGCCAACCTCGCAGCCACTCTGCCGAGGGCGCCGGCCACCGGCGTGTGCACGTGGACCACGTCATAGCGTCCGCGTCGCATCAGTCTCCAGAGTCGCCACAGCGAGGCAAGATGGGACAGACTCAATCCACGTCTCGCGAACGGGATGCAATGCAGGACATACCCACGGGCTCTCAGGATCCGACCCGTGGTTCCGCACCGCGCGGCCGTTTCTACGTTGGCACCCTCGGCCACCAACGCATCGATCAGCGGCATGAGAAACGCCGAGATCGTGGAATCCAGTGTGGCCACTTGCAGGATGCGCCTTCCCGCGAGAACGTGCTGGTCAACATCAGGGCTCTGTTTCACGACAAACCCGGCCTCTCCCTTCCGCCTACATCACGGAATCCTGCATCCTGGCTTCGTGCGGCGGCATCTCGCGAGAAACGCCGAGCCGTGCAAGGTATCCTAGCCTCCACCGCCGAGCCTTCTCCCGCACCGGCTCCACGCCGCGGTAACGCTCAGCTCGTCCCCCGCGTCCTCCGAGAGTTTACCACGCGTCCCGAACGGAGAAGCCTCCTCCAACCCCGCAAGCATCCGAGCGGAAGAGCTCACCCCCCGGACGGCGCGCCTTGCTCGTCGCTCACCGAGTACTCCGGCTGCCAGTCTCGTGGATAACTCACAAACCCCAAGATGACTCTCAGGGGAAAGCTGAGAAACACGGCGAGACAGCGGATGCCGCCCGTGGATGCCCCATACAGTAGCGCAGCGACGATGAGCCCCGTTCCCACCCACACACCGGGGAACGGAAGCACAAGAGCGACAATACCCGCCAGGAGCAAGCCCAGATAGGCGAACGGGGCCGGGTGAAGCCTGATGAACTCGAGGAGTCGACCGTTTTCGAGGCGCGAGCAAATCAACTCGCCGATGCCGGCCATCCTGCGACTGCCGAACGGCCAGAACATGCGCGCCAGCAATCTCCCGGTACGGGCGAGCGATGTGTGGTGCGCCACCATCGTCGTCGGGACGAACTCGATCCGCTTCCCGACCGAGCGAAGCTTCGTGTGGAGGTCGAGTTCTTCGTACGATGAGACGCGAAAATCCCAGTTTCCCGCCGCCTCCACGGCCTCCCGTTGAACCAGGAGCGCCCCCCCAAACGTCCTCGCCTCGGCGCGCCCCGCTCGTTGCCGAAGCACATTCGTGCGTAGGTGGCCGTCGTCGTACGCGTTCACATAGAGCCCCACATACCCCACCGTCCGCGGATCCCTTGGCTCCTGATCCAGGAGCTCCGCAACCAGAAGGGCGAACTCCGGAGTCAGTGCCATGTCGCCATCCAAGTAGAGGATCCACTCCGTCCGGCTGAGAAGCGTCCCAACGTACCTGCCCGCGGCGGCACAGAGATGATCGGAGGGATCGAGCCGCGCCACGCGGACGCCGAACGAACGAGCCACATCAACGCTCTGATCTGTAGACGCGGAATCGACGTACAGAATCTGGTGGGGAACCTCGATTGCCCGCAAGGACTGAAGCGTTCGCGCGAGGTTCGGCTCCTCGTTTCTTCCGATGATGACAATCGTCAGCCGATCGTGACTCAAGGCCCGTCCTCATCCATTCTCGATCCGATCGCCCGGCAAAGACGTGCGCGCTGCCACGGTACGTGGATCTTGTCGTCTCCTCATGCCCGACTGCAGCCGCCACCACGCCGAGCGAACCCGCCCGTGGAACCGTCTCGGGACGAGGAGAAGCGCAAGGAGACGCCACTTTCGGGCACAGCTCGCGGGGTGCGTGACGATGGCCTTCAGAAAGCATGACCACGCCAGCGCGCGGGACGCTCCCGCCGCCAAGCCGGCGTAGTAGTAGGCCCAGCTCATTGCCTCCCTGCGAACCGCACGGACGTTCTTCGGGATCTCCGGACGCGAGAAGAAATCCATCGCCAGCCGAATGTGTTCATCGACAAGCTCGCGCCCCTGAAGAGCGACCGACGTTGACTGCGGGTGCGTGCGGAAGGTCGCCAACGGCTCCGGGATCCTCGCAAAGGGACCCAACAGACCGAGTCGCAGCCAGAACTCGAGGTCTGCGACGTAGCGGTAGCGCGAATCCCGACCGCCCAATTTCTCCACCGCCGCCCGTCGGATGAACGCGCCCGGCCCCACAACACACTGAAAACGGCGGGCCATGCGCAGGTAGTCGTACTCGGGAACCCTGATGCGCCGAAGGACATTCGAATAAGCATCGATGGCAAGCCAGTCCGGATACGCAACGAGAACCTCCGGATGAGATTCGAGGAACTCCACCGCGCGACTCACCGCGTTTGGAAGCAGAGGGTCATCGGAGTTGACGACGGCGACGATCGCTCCCTTGGCCATGGCGAATCCTCGGTTGACGGTCCTCGTCTCCCCCACGTTGGCGTGCGACGTCCAGACAAGCCGATCTCGGTACGACTCGAGCACCTCCTGCGTGCTGTCCTCCGACCCGTCATCCAGCACGATGTACTCCAGGGGCCGATACGTCTGGCTGAGGACGCTCTCGATCGTTTCAGGAAGGTACGTGGCCCGGTTGAACGTCGGCGTGATGATCGAGACAAGGGGAGACGCGCTACTCACGCCGGCCTTCGCGGAAACCGAGCACGAGCTTCAGAACGGCGCGGCTCACGTTCCGCTCCTGATACTCCGGCGGCACGCTCCAGTCCTCGCTCTGATCCAGCACGGTTCGTACACACCGCAAGATGTCTTCTGGATCCACGCCGCTAAGCATGTTGCTGCCGCACTCCAGCGTCTCCGGCCGTTCCGTCACGTCGCGGAGCGTGACGTTCGCCCGCCGGAAGATGCAGCACTCCTCCTGCACCGTGCCGCTGTCGCTCAACACGCAGAAGGCAGTCCGTTCGAGCCGCAGGAAATCGAACAGCCCAAATGGCGGGAGGTAGCGGACCTTGCGGTTCTTCCCGCTCAGTCCCACCGCCTCCATTCGCTGCCGCGTGTGAGGGTGCGTGCTGACGATCACCGGTAGTTTGTACTCCTCCTGCAGCATATCCAGCGCGGTCGCCAGCTTCGCCAACCGTTCCTCTACGTCCACATTCTCCGCCCGGTGCATCGTGACGAGGAAGAAACGGTCCGTCTCGACTTCAAGCTGCTCCAGAACCCGGCTTTCCTTGATTCGATCTTCGTAGTGCTCGATCACTTCGAAGATCGGGTTTCCCGTGACGAAGATCCGTTCTCCGGGGATACCTTCGCGCAGCAGATTCTGCCGACTGCGCTCCGTGTAGGGCATCAAGACATCGCTCGAATGATCGATGATCCTCCGGTTCACCTCTTCCGGCACCCGATCGTCATAGCACCGATTCCCCGCCTCCATGTGGTACACGGGGATACCTAGGCGCTTGGCAACAAATGCCATGAGGCTGCTGTTGGTGTCACCGAGAATCAGGACGCGGTCAGGGCTCTCGTCTCGAAGCATCTTCTCGCCGGCCGACAGTATCCTCCCGACCTGCTCGCCAAACGAGGCCGCCTTGACGCCGAGGTAATGATCCGGTTTGCGAACGCCGAGCTCGTCGAAGAAGACGTCACTCAACTGCTTGTCGTAGTTCTGTCCGGTGTGAACAAGGACGTGATCGCAGGCCGCATCGAGCTTCTCAGTCACACGGCAGAGGCGGATGATCTCAGGACGCGTTCCGAGGACCGTCGCAATCTTCATCTCAGCAGTTCTCCCTCCGGCGCCGTATCGTCGACCGAAAGCAGTCCCCAGCGATCGAGGAACTCCACCGTGCGCTCGGGCGACATCACGTCATCCGCCGAGCTGTACTCACGCCCGATCGTCGGCCCCATGTCCGCGTCTCCCCGTAGCTCGGGGAGGACGGCCTGGATCACGTAGTAGTCCCCGCGAGAGATGGCTCGGTGCGCTTCCTCCTCAGAGATGAGGATCTCGTGTAGCTTCTCGCCGGGCCGTACGCCGGTCACTTCGACTTCGATCGATCGGTCTCCGATCAGCGCCAACGCGACATCCTCGATCCGTGCTGACGAAACACGAGGGATGTACGTTTCCCCGCGATGGGCCTCTCGCAGCGCAGCGAAAACGGTATCCACAGCCTGCTCGAGGCTTAGAAGGAAACGCGTCATGTCGGGCGACGTCAGGGTTACCGGCCCCCCGTTGCGAATCTGGTCGCGAAAGAGGGGGATCACAGATCCCCTTGAGGCAAGAACGTTCCCGTACCGAACGCAGATGAAGCGGGTCTGAGGGCAATCGAGGTTCGCGCGCAGGAAGACCCGCTCCTGAATCGCTTTCGTCATTCCCATCACGTTGACCGGCTTGCATGCCTTGTCCGTCGAGATCCCGATCACCGTGTCGACCGGGAGGTCATGCTCACGGATGGCGCGCACGATGTTCTCCGGCCCCGCGATGTTCGTTCTCACCGCCTCGGACGGGAAATACTCGCACGCCGGAACCTGTTTCAACGCTGCAGCATTGAACACAACGTCCACGTCTCGCAGAACGGCAGCGACACTGCCGTAGTCGCGTACGTCCCCAATCCGGAACTCGAGAAGCTGTTCGAAGTTGTGGTAGATAACTTCGTCCGTGACGGCTCGCTTGTTCATGTACTCCACGCGCATCTGGTGCTGCTTCGCCTCGTCGCGGGAGAACACGATGATCTTCCGGGGTAGCCCCATCTCTCCGGAGAGAAGCCGTCTGGTGAGGACCTTCCCCAATGAACCGGTACCGCCGGTAACCACCACACGCTTACCTGTGAGCATGGAGCCTCCTGATGTCGTCGTAGGGGGTCTGGTCCTGCTGCATCTCCCGAATCATCTGGTCCCAAGAGGGCGGCGCAAACCCCGTCTCGGTCCGAAACCGTCGTCCATCGAGGCTTCGGTCGCAGACGAACTCATCGTCTGGGTTGATCTCGATATCCAGCTGATAGACGTCCCTGATCAGGGTGAGAAGGTCGAACTTGCTAATCGGGTCGGCAGCCACGTGCCAAAGCCCTTCCAGCCCGGGGTGTTCAGAGATGATGCCACCGATGATTCCAGCAAGCGCCTGGGTCGTGAAGCCGCTGAAGACCGACTTCCGATAGCCGTGAATGCTCCCTTCGTTCTGCCCCAAGAACCACTCGAACAGCCCATTCGAGGTACTGAGCTCTCTTCCGATGATCGATGTCCTGAGGGTCACGCAGTGCTCGCCGTGCAGTTCGCCAAGGAGCTTGGTTCGCCCATAGAGATCATTCGCGTCCGCTGGGTCATCCTCGCTGTACCCGCCCCGCTCCCCCGAGAAGACACAGTCCGTGCTGATCTGAATGAGCCGAACTCCCGCCGGTGCGCACAGCTTCGCAAGCCGGTGCGGAAACAGCGCATTGACCGAGATGGCGGAGACCGGATCTCGCGAAGCTTCCAGTTGCTTCACAATCCCGATGCAGTTCACGGCCACTTCAGGACGGACCTCGCGTATCGCGCGAGCCACGCTGTCGAGGTCCCCAGCGGATACCGCGAAGACCGCCCGCGCGCCGTCAGGAATCGGCAATCCATACGAGGCCTCACTGTCGCTGCGCAAGGTCGCGAACACCTCGAAGTCGGATGCAAGAATCTGTGCCAGCTTGTGCCCCAGCATTCCCGATCCGCCGAAGACCAACACTCTCACCGGAGAAGCTCCTCTCAGAATCGCCCTGCACCGCTGTCCGTGCCGCACAGGCTGTTCTCTTCTCGCCATTGTCTTGACTTGCTCGCCATCGATCAACTGCACGCGTGTGGGCGTTCACGGCAACTCAAGC
This sequence comes from uncultured Thermotogae bacterium, assembly GCA_964570515.1. Lineage (GTDB taxonomy): Bacteria > Bipolaricaulota > Bipolaricaulia > UBA7950 > UBA9294 > CAZMYM01. Next base: position 13,214 of record CAZMYM010000017.1, read on the forward strand.
CATGGAGAGCCGAGCTCGAAGCGACGTCACAGGAACAGGTGATCCAGTGAGACATCGATCCGCACGCTACGGATCGCCAGCCCCTCCCTCGCGGGCCCTGTTCCGCAGCACGGGCCACCGTTGGATCCCGAGGCACAGCGAGCCGATGCCGCTCGAGACAAGAAAAGTCATCGCGTGCAGGGCTAGGACGAACGCCAGCGCGCTCTCCCCTTGCAGCCCCAGGGCCGCAAGCGCCGCCATCCCAAAGAACTCAAACGTGCCAACGTATCCTGGAGCCGCAGGAAGAGCGGTGCCGATTCCGATGGCCAACAACACGAGCAGGGCGCCGCTCCACGGGAGCGGCAGGGCAAATGCCTGTCCCACAAGCCACACCCCGGTGATCTCTACCGACCAGATCATGGCAGCGACAACAAGGAACTTCAGCAACCTTCGAGAGCTCCGAAGGCCCGAAACACCCATAATGAACCCTTCGCTGATCCCTTCCAGCTTCGCGCGGAACCTCTCCGGGAGAAATCGTAGTCGGCGTACGACCGCTGCCACACGCGTCGCACCCACTACATTGAGCGCGATAAGCGCAACGATGAGTCCCCCACAAGCGATGCTAGCAGCGACGCTGACGACAGCCAGCCTCTCCGGAAGTGGATGGGACACCATGACGACCAGCAAGAGCACTAGTGCTATCCCTAGATCAATAACCCGCTCAACAACGATCGTTCCGAGGACTACGCTCTTGCTTGTTCCTTCACGCTCACCGAGCAGGTACGCGCGGATGAGATCGCCTGCCCGTGCCGGCAATACGTTATTCATCAGATGGCTGACCATCAGTGCCCCGAAGAGGCTTCGAAACTGCATCTTCCCCTTATCGGAGAAGAGGACGCCCCAGCGAAACGCACGCAACACACTGCTCGCCACAAGCACCGCGACAATCGCTGGCAAGAAAGAGAGTTGCGAAGACGAGAGAGCTCGCCCCACTTCGGCCAGGTCAAAGGCACGCAGCACCAAGACCAGCAGGACCAGGCCGAGCAGGACGCCCAGCCAACGGCCAATCTGCAGGCGCCGCTTCACAAAGCGATCTGTCACCGACATGCGCCTTCCCGCAAAACCTCCCTGTAGACAGCAAGCGTTCTGGAGCAAACGCTGTCCCAGGAGAAGTGTTCTTGAATCGTCTGCCTCGCCCGTCCACCAATGACCCTGCATCCCGCACCATCGCCTAGTAGCCCGATGACCGTTTGTGCCAGTTGGCCAGGGTTGCCAGGCTCAACGAGAACAATGTTCTCGCCGTTTTTTAGCACACCTGGGCCGAAGCCATTCTCATTGGCAGCGCTCAGAACGACCTTGCCTGCTCCCATAGCCTCCAACGAGGCGATTCCCAAGGATGTATTCCTCGCTGCATCCTGGTTCAGCCAATGCGCCTCAAGATCGGCCAGTGCAAGAAACGCAGGCACCTCCGAGTGCGGCACATGACCTGCAAATATGACAGATTCACGCACTCCCAGATTGCGGGCCAGTGCCGCAGGTGAATCGTCTGCCACAGTTCCCACTATGAGCAGCACCGTCTCTGGAAACACCCCAAGAACGTCAGGAAGCGCCTGAATGAGGTCCTTCCGGTTCCGAAGCGCGTGGACGTGCCCGAGAGAGAGAATGACTCGTTTCCCGTCCAGTCCATGCTTTGCCCTGAGCCCATCTAGCACCATGTCGGTAGGTGCTTCCGGCAAGCTAATACCATACGGAACTAGAGCTCCATCAGGTCTGCCAAACGCGTTGCGCACATAATCTTTGGCATTGCAGTCCGGACAGATTACGGCGTCGGCTTGATCAATGACGAATCTCTTGAGGAACACCCGATCGGCCGGGTACAGGAGAAGGTTGTAGAGACCCCGCGCATGCTTGATGACGGTGTGAATCGTAATGACCAGAGGCCTCTTCGTTCGCCTATGCATCAGGACTGCGCTAAGCGCCAGGTCGAACATATGATTGTGTACATGAAGTACATCGGGATTGTGTCGATCCATTATTGCCCTGATGCGTCGCAGGTTTCTTGGAGTGAAGGTGTAAGTCAACCAGGGGAAATTCAAAGAGATCGACATCTTCGGCAGGCGGATGGCTGGTAGACGATACACGTGCACGCCATCTACCTTTTCGTACTCTTTGCTGTCTCCGACAACCTTTGCCGTTATGACGACCATCTCGCACTTGCGCTGCGCTAACTCACGCGCGAGGGAAGATGACTGTATCGACGATCCACTGACAATCGGTGGATACAGATTGCTGAACATGCATACACTGATAGGAGCGCTGTTCATCCTGACCTCCACAACGTCAGCACTCGCTGACTGGGCAGCGAAGTTTCATGAGTACCATTTGTGAAATACAGCAGATGAACACAAGAGCTTGAAACCCAGTCTATTGTGCAGGTTGAAGGATTGGGTGTTGCGAATCGTAAGACCCGAATCCACTATCTCCGCTTGGTCACGTGTAAACTGCATAGCTCCCTGGAAGAGCTGAATACCATAGCCTTTCCCTCGATCAGCTTGTGCCAGAGCAGCCAGCCGCCACTTGACAAACCGCAGGCCGAAGTAGGCTGTCAGATCTTCCAGACAGTAGATTAAGAAGCCTCGCACCTTGCTCCCCGCTTCCAGGACTATCGTAGTCCATACGGAGCTTTCCAGACTACTCCGCACCCACTCCTGATACATGGCGTCCGCTTTTTTTACCGGAAACCTCTTGTCCGCATAGAATCGGTGAGTAAGGAAAGCCCCCCTGACCATACTGGCCAGCGCGTCTGCTTCGTCCGGCTGCGCCGCTCTCATGTGATACCCAGTAGATGGGCGTGCCTCGATTCGTCTCAGATCGTAGGTATTCGTGACTGCTGTTTCAATGTATCGGAAGCCATAATCCTCTAAAGTATGTATCGCTGCGAGATCGAAAATATCGGCCCTGGCTAGGACGAAAGCAATCTGCTCGCCTCTACACCATCGATCAGCTGCCCCCACCAACGCCTTCACGACAGAGTCCTTAGAAACCTCTCTCGAGCCACAGGCATAGAGGTGATCTATGGCGGCACACTTAATCCCCCAGAAAGCCGTGTCCCATGCGGACTCTTGCAGACCTAGAACCCCAAGAATACGTCCTTTCTCGGTGGCTACCCAGCAAGACGCTTCATTCTGCTGGAGGTAGACAAACAGACGATCTCGCTTCAAGCGGCGTGACGACTGTGCGTCAAGCGACCAGTCACTGCAATAGCGCCCATACGTATACCCAGCAAAGAGCGGCGATAAGTCCTCCTGCCTCTGTCCAGAGTAACGAGTCACTTCCATGGCGCATCGATCCGAATCCGCTCTTCATCTCCAGGTACGGGATCGCCTCCAAGAGCTCCAGACTTGCCGTCGAAGCTTCCGATGCCAAAGCCCAATTCCCTCTTGACCACATGGGCGGAGGAGCTTCTCCGCAATCGGCTAGGGTCTACATGCGAAGGCGGAAAGCGCATCAACAACCTCTTCCTGTTGAGAGGGCAACAGACTCTCATACGACGGCAGGGTCAATGAGCGAGCAAAGACCTGGTCCGCTACTGGAAAGTCGCCTGAGGTGTAGCCGTAGCGACTGCGGAAGTAGGTCGTCATCGGCATGTTCCAGGTCCCAATGGCTGTTTCGATGCCTTGCTCCTTCAAACGGATGATCACCTCGGTCCGATAGGCAGAAGCCTCCTCAGGCAGCAGCACTACATACGATTGATGGACCGGGTGGCTGCCCGGGGCCACCACTGGGGCCTGCAGCGACATGTCCTGCAGCAGCTCATCGTAACGGGCAGCCAGGCGGCGACGGGCGGCGATGATGTAATCCAGCTTGGCCATCTGCGTCAGACCCAGGGCCGCCTGAAACTCGGTCATTCGGTAATTCAGTCCCGGCAGGATGAAGTCGGGGGCCGCCGCGTCAGGATCCTGACCATGATTCCGCAACGCGCGGAGAAGTCGGGCGAGCCCCGCATCGTCCGTGACCACCATTCCGCCTTCCCCCGTGGTGATCGCCTTCCTCGGATGGAAACTGAAGCAACCCAGGACTCCCAAAGTACCTGCCTGGCGCTCATCCAACGTCGCGCCGAGGGCACAGGCCGCGTCTTCCACAACCGGGATCTCATGCCGGGATGCAATCTCGAGAATCGCGGGCATGTCCGCAAGCTGCCCGAAGGTGTGAACCGGCAAAACGGCCTTGACGCAGCCCGCCGTCTCCTTCTTCTTCATCAGTTGCGCCAGCACCCGCTCAAGACACTCGGGATCGAGGTTGAACGTGTCCCCATCGATGTCCACGAAGACGGGGCGAGCGCCACACAGCTCGATGACATTCGCTGTGGCCACGAACGAATAGGCGGTCACGACCACCAAATCACCCGACTGAACGCCAAGCGAGAGGAGCGCAAGATGCAGAGCGGCCGTCCCACTGCTGACGGCGATCGCATGCTCCACCCCAACGTACTGCGCGACGGACTCTTCGAACGCCGCGACATGGGCTCCCTGAACCAGGAAGCCGGATGCCAACACCTCTCGGACGGCCTCGAGGTCCTCCTCGCCGATCGCCGGCCTAGCCAGCCGTATCAATGCTCCGACCTCTCGCGGTAGAAGCTCGCCGTGCGGCGAATCCCTTCTTCGAGATCCACTTTGGCCTCAAAGCCGAGGACCGATCGTGCTTTGGCCACAGAAGGGATTCGTAGCTCCACGTCGCTGTACTCTTTCCGGATGAACACGAGCTCCGATTCAGATCGGAGTACGCGAACGATCGTGTTGGCCAAGCCATAGATCGTGACGATCGCTCTCTGATTTCCGATGTTGAACGATTCCCCGACGGCCTTCGGGTGAACCATCGCGAGCAGAGCCCCGTCGATCATGTCATCCACGTAGCACCAGGCCCGGATCTGAGTGCCGTCACCGTGGATCTCGAGAGGCTCGTCGCGGATGGCTCTCATGACAAACGTCCGGAGGGCGCCGTCGCCGACTTGCCCCGGACCGTAGACGTTGAACGGCCGAAGAACGGTCGTGGGAAGCCCCGTTTCTTGGTGGTAGGCGATCGCCAGATGCTCCTCCGCAAGCTTGCTGACGGCATAGGTCCAACGCGCTTCGCCGACCTCCCCCATCACGGCTTTGTCCGACTCACTGGAGTGAAAGGCCTGCTGGCCGAACACCTCGCTCGTGGAGAAGCAGACGACGCGGTCGCAGGCCGAAAGGCGTGCAGCCGCCTCAAGAACATTGGCCGATCCGATCATGTTCACGCGCATCGTCGTCACCGGGCTCTTGATCACCGTGTCAATCCCCGCAATCGCCGCACAGTGAACGACGACGTCGGCTCCTTCGACAGCTCGGCATACCGTCTCCAGATCCAGAACGTCCCCTTCGATCAGCTGAAGGTTCACGTGGTTCTCAAAAGGGCTGCCTCTGAGCGCATTCCGGGAGAGGTTGTCGAGGACGACGACACGGTTCGCTTCGACCAGCCGCCCGACAAGCGTCGACCCAATGAACCCCGCCCCGCCCGTAATCACTACCCTCTTACCCTCGATCATCCTAGCCCCCGTCTGTCGCCCTTTGGCCAGTGCGATGCTCCGTCACAGTCTACCATTTTCCCTCTACTGCTCCACAACATCCCAGGCGGGCGGATGTTCCTGACGACAGCAGGTGGATGGTCGCCTGTCCGGATCGGTCGATTCCAGTCGAAACACGGTGAACATATCCTTCGTGTACTGCTCCTCCTCGAACAACAGGGTCACCCGCAGCCAGGGTGGTACGTCTGCGAGATCGAGCAGATCGGCTTCGGCTTGGTGCGTCATGCCGTCGATCATCACGTAGGAGAAACCACGATCGAACAGATGCTCCCACCGCGCTCGTGACGTCGGCAGGCTTGCCAACGTACCATCTGTTGCTCCCCGGATGCACTGCAACAGATCGGGTCGCAACCAGTATCGGTAGTAGCCCATCAGGTACACGCGATCCCCCGCCGCGGCATCCTCATTGACACGTTCCGCTGCACGACACCCCGCCTCGTGGGCCGCACAGCCGGACGTCCGACCGGCGATGTGCTGCCAGACCAGCTGGCCTAGGTCCCGCTGATACGCAAATGTGGCCACGACCGATGCAAGACAGGATAGGAGGACAACGGCGCGGATCAACGTCCCCAGTCTCGTCCGGATGGCGAGCGCCCGTTCGGCTCCCAGCGCTGCCACCGGAATCAGCATAAGAAGGACAGCGAGAATGTAACGCGGCGCAAAGACAGAGGGACGCACGACGACCCACGCAATCACGCCGACGATGCCTGATACTGCCACTTGGAACCATGGAGCACGAAGGAGGTTCTTCGCCCGATATGCCAGCAGTGCCAACGGCGCAAATGCCAGAAGAAGCGGAGACATGGTACCGCCCTGCATTGGATACCGGCCGAACGTGAGCGCGAGAGGATAGCTGAGGACGATGCGCCGCGTCACGTCAGGAGAAAACCATGTCTGGTCCAGCCACGACTCGTTTGCGCTCGTGATCAACGGCGCGAGGGGCTCACCGAACAGCAATCCGTTCTTGACCAGTTGCGGAACCCATGGAAGCGCAAACGAGATGCCGAAGGCTCCGATCGTGGACAGTCCCGAGGCGAGCACCTGGGATGGTGTGCGCCCCTTTTGCGAGAGCGCCCACCTCCAAAAAATCAGGAGACAGACCGCCGGCAGCAGGGCCGCCAGATAGGAGAGCTTCGCCACAGCCGCCAGTCCGCAAAACACTCCCGTGAGTGTCAGCGCGGAGAGGGGTCGCGATCTGTCGGTTTGCAGAGCCCAGTAGACGGCCGCCAATCCCATCGCGGCTGCGAACAGGCCTATCGAACCATAGGCGAACTGACTCAGAACGGCGGTGCTTGTGAAAAGGACAAGCAGTGCAATCCACTTGCCCGTGGCACGCAGCCCGATCGTCGTCCCGATCGATATGAGTAGGAGCGCTGCCGCGAGCCCCGTCGGCCAAACGAACAGCTTCGCTCCTTGTGCACTCCCGAGCGCCATCAGCGCCGCGTAGTGCAGCTCCCCCTGCAATCCGATCTGTGTGAACGTTTCATAGCCCGGAAGCGGAACCAGGCGATGCGACGCTGCCATCGCCTTCGGCAAAGCCATGTAGAACGCGACCGAATCGCCTGCCGGAGGCATCAACAGAGCCGCGGCGCCCTCGAGCAAGACGAGCAGCAACAGCCCCACGACCGCCAGCTTGAGCAGAACGGGAATCCTCCGGAGGTTTGAGATGCTTCCTAGAATCTCTCGAGACGCCCCCCTGCTGCGACGAAGCATCAGGCACCCGCCCGCAAGAACACTGGCAGCGAGAATCCCAATCACAGCGCTCAGTGAGAAGGCTCCCGCGAGCCCGAGCCCGAGCCAGACTGCGGCGAGGATTCCCTGCCCGAGAAGAAACGCCGTCGCGGTGAGCGTAAGATCCGTGGCAACTCGCACACGCTGCGATCCGATACCCAGGACCCAGAGCGCGATGGACCCACTAGTCAAACATGCGATGGAATAGGCAAGACACAGCCCGACACCTGCTAGCGCCGACATGGCACAATGGTTTCGTATCCGTCACGTGACATCATTAAAAGAGATACCGTGCGGTGAAGAAACGAAGCAACACCTCCCGTAGCGGGATGAGGAAGCCGAGGAATGGAACCCGGTGTGCGATGCCGAGGAACAGAGGGAACTGCGTTAGCCAGACAAGAGCCATGACGCCGAGCATCCACAAGAGTATCGCGATGTGAAGTGATACTCGAACGACTCCTGGCCGCGTCTTGCGCTCACTCCCCGACAACACACGCCCCTTCCACGGCGCTCGCCTACAGGCGAGCGCCTTCCCGCGTAGCCCGACAATCCATCAGCATCTTACTTGGGGAACACCGTTGTGTCATGGTTCGGGGATTCGCCTCTTGTCAGGCGGTTGCGGAACCGGGCTTCAAACGGGAGTCCACCTTTGTCTACTGCGGATCCAAGATCTGCCACCAGAGAGGCTGTGTTTGGCTGGATCATGGAGCCGAAGAGCGTTGAGCAGACTCTTGTTCCGATGGCCTGCCAGGCGCGCCACCGCCAGCAGAGCCCCATAGCGAGGGTTGTGACAGAGGAGAGCCTGCAGAAGATGCGCGTCCACAACGCGCGGAACCGCGCGGCAAGCAGCCTACGCCGTACTCGCCCACAGTGCACGTGGCATGGAGCGAGTATCGAATCCCGGCTCCGACTCTCATGTACCCCATGACGTCATGTCCCAACCACCGGGTGCCGCGAGTTGATCCACCGTGCAACCCAACGCCGGCAACCGTCACGTCTGTTCTGTTTCTCGTCTCCCTGCGTCGCAGAGGAGAATGGCACGTCCTGCTCGATGAGATCTCACCTCGCGGTATGAGGGGAAGTACTGACCAACAAGATCGACCTGTTCTTTCTTGACCTCAAGGATCGCATGGCTGGCATTCATCATCCCCAGGACCCGGCCGGGATCATCGAAGTGGTGAAGCACATTCAGGCACAGAATGATATCGCTCTCCGGGACCTCTTCGCCTGCAACCCACAAACGGAAGCTCACCGCTCCGCCTCTAACGTCGTTGATCAGCCGGGCAGTCTCGAGTACGGCGCAGCTCTGATCGAGGCCGATAACTCGGCTCCCCGCATCTTCCGCCTTGAAGGAGAAGTACCCGTGATTGCATCCCAGGTCGACAACCCTTTTCCCTCTCCAATCCACGAGCCTCGCAATCCGCTTCCAGGTCTTGGGGGATCCAGAGTAGCCGGTGAAGTTCAGAACCTCGATGTCCTGATACTTCCAGTCGTAGCCTTCGCTCGGTTTGTCCAGGTGGTGTTCGAGCTTCAGGCGCGGGAAGCCGACCCTCTCCAGCATCGTCTCCTCGGGCGTGTACTCGCAGGCGCAGGAGTCATAGTAGAGCACGTCTTGAAACCCTCGCGTTGCGGGCACGTTGAGCACATAGAAACTCCGGTATGCGCGGAGATGTTGTTCGTGAGTGTTCGTCGCGAGAATCTGGCCGGCATGAGCAACAATGTACGCCGCTCGCACAATCTGCCGCCACAAACCCTTCCGACTTCCTAGCACTTGCCGAATCCGCTCACTATTTCGAGACCGATAGAGGATGCCCGCTCTCGCCCTTAGAAGGGAGAAACCTCGCAATGCGTCACGGCGTCCGTGTATCTTGGCATTCACTCTCTTAAGCCACTCATTCCCGTTCGGGCAGTAGACCCAAATCACGCGAACGTTCTTGTGGCTCGCCTCGTATTCCGAGAAGTCCTTCCACGTATAGTTCTCGTCAACCGGAATGGCGTCCATGACGAAGGTATCGGGCAGACTGCCCAAGATCCGTCGGCTCTGGTTGTCCTTGGACGAGTAGGTGAACAGAGAGTCGAAATCTAAGTACGGCAGGCCTTGTTCCACCGCATACTTGCCAGCGAGCATGGTCTTCCCACTGCCGTAGACGCCTGTGGTGAAGACCCTCCGCCCCGTCGGAAGTTCCTTCCAGCGCGCTTCGCCGGATTCACGCAAGATGCTCCAGTACATGGCCGCGACCTGGGGCTGGATGCGCCGTCGATCCAGTCTGTTCTCGCAGGTTCGCCAATTCAACTCGGCCGCGCGATCGACGAGTCCGTCATCGTCAAGGGCTCGCTCGATAGCAGCCGCCACGATCTGCGGATCTTCCGGGGGCACGACGAAGCCTGTCTTCTCGTCTTCAATCCACTCCTCCGCACAGGCCGTACAGGATTGAACAGGAAACGCCCCCATCAGGATCGCCTCAAGCAGCGAAGTGCTGATCGCATCGCCAATGCTCAATCCGATCGAAATCCTCGCCGAGCCGTGTAGTCGCAGGATCTCCTCGTGGGACGTCCGAGGGACGATCTCCACGGGAATTCCCGTCCGCGCAGAGAACAGACGGGCGGCCAACTCCACCTCGGGAGAGGTCAAGTACATCGCGATGCGGTATCCCTCCAACTTGGATGCGCAGAGCTCCAACGCCCGCAGTCCGACCAGCGCACGTCCCGCCCATCCCTGGTACCCCTTGAGCACGATCGTCCTCCGCACCGAGGTCGGCACCGGAGACCGGAGGCTTCGTGCTTTCTCAAGGTTGTACCCGCCTCCGTTCGGTAGAACGGGGAGGACCGTCCCCCTCAATCCCATCTCGCGAGCAAGATTCACATCGCGTTCGCATTCGCACGAGTAGTAGTCGCACGTTTCGAGGATCTCTCGAATGCGTGGAGCATGCTCCGGCAGTTGCCCGAAGAGTGAGATGTCACTGCCCCAGTTTGTCGCGACCCAAGTAGGGAAGCGCCCATGTAGGCGCTCTCGCGCCTTCAGGGTTAGGTACCCGGCGTGCTGGAACTCGAGGGAATGGACGAGGTCGGGCTTGAGGCGGCGGATCGCACGCGCAAGCCACAGAGAACGATCGAACACGGCAGGAAGCGAAGACACACCCAATCTCTCCTTCAACCGAGCCTGTTGCGCCAGCGCCACGGAAAGCCCGACGGCTCGCAAGCCCAGACCTGTGAAGTGGGTGGTCGCATGCGTCATCAGCGGATGCGGACCGGCAGTCTGACACGGGAACACGTGGACATCGAAGTCCAGGCCCGAGAGTTGACCGATCCACCGTGCCGCATGGATACTGTTGACCATCGCAACAAAAAGGACTCGAGGCATCACGACTTCCTTTCGACACCGCCTGTCATCCATGCGGTGGCCAACATGCTCGAACGGTAGCTCCTGGGATGGATCTCCCTCATCGTCTCCGATACCTGACCAAGCCGGTGGACCGTCTCCTGAGGCCCTCGCCTCGCGCTTCGATCGAGTATCCATGGGCCGTCAGGCCAGAGCAAGTTCAGATCCGCCGCCCACGCACCCCCAGAAGAGCGCCTCGGAAGACCCTCTGCGCCTTGGCCAGATCGAAGTCCGCTACCGCACGTTCGCTGGCTGACTGTGTGATTCGCTCCCTGTACTCCCCGTCATCAACAAGCTTCCCAATCTTCGCCGACAGGTCATCTACACTGCGGCAATCGACAACCGCTCCGCAGCCGTGCTCGCGGAAGTAGTGAGCGACGAAGGACTCGGGGGGGGCATAAACGAGAGTCGGCCGTCCGGAGGCAAGGTACTCAGCCATTTTCCCCGGGGCCGACGTTTCGATCAATCCCTTTTCATAGGGGGAATCGAAGGCAAGCGGCAAGAAGAGCAGATCGGATCGACGCTGAATCTCTCGGACAGCGTCCCTGGAGACGTGTTCATGGAAATCGACGGGTCCGGAGATCCCATGAGAGGCAAGCTCCTCCGGGTCCTGGGATGTATAGACGTGAAGCCGTATGTGCGATCTTCCCAGTTTCCGCAGAGCCCCAATCAGATCGACAAACGCGTTCAACTGAGCCCCGTAGATCGAGCCCGTGTAGACGATCTTGATCTCCGATAGGTCCTCCGGCCAGGGTGTGGCTTCCTCCAAAGGTGGAGGAGGCCAATTACACGGATTGCGGACGACCGTCGCTTCGACCCCATATCGTCGGATGTACTCGTCCCGCAGGAACTCATTCGTCACGATGACGCCCTCAACACGCTGCATCAGGTGCGGCATGATCCGTTTCGCCACGCAGCGAGCCCGCGGAGCCACCCACTGCCTCTCATAGTCGTCAAACATGTGGATATAGAAAGGAACGCCGCTCCACCGAGCTGCCAGGTATCCGGCGGGGAGGTCAATCAGGTCTCCGGTGCAAGCCACGATCGCTTGACACGACTCTCGGTGCAAGATGCAGGTGATCGCGGCAGCGCGGTGCACAGTGCGCAGCAGCAGATTCGCGCTCGAGGCCAGCCTCCGAAGGCGCGCGACTCGGGGGACGGGAAGCGAACAGCCCGTGGGGACACGATACGCATGCCCCGGCAATGCTGCCCCATCCTGTGAGTCAGGCGGAGCGGGTTCAGCCGAGATCAGACAGTACTCATCGGGATCCCATACCCTCAATAGCCGCTCCAGGACAGCGGCTTGACCAGATGGGGCTGGCGGGAGGATGTGGGACAGAATCGCAACTCTGCCTCCCCGGCGGGAGACTGGGCGACCAAGTCGATGCTGAGAAGGGCCGTTCCTGCGCGTTTTTTTCGCTCCCACTCCTCCTCCCTAGCCTCTTGCTCCTAGCTTCCCGCACCCTACCGAGAGAGGTCCCGGTAGTACGCTCGGACACGCTCACGGATCGCAGCTCGATCCGCCAGCTTCCTGACAAGCACACCATTACGAGTCGCCGCATCGTCCACGAGCGAATCGTCGGCCATGGCTCGGACAAGCGCTTCCGCGATCTCCTCTGGATACAGGTTGCGAGCGAACAACACGTTCTCCTCATGACGAACGACAGCGGCAATCGTGTCGAGGGGCGAGAGAATCGGCAGAGCCCCTGCCGCCATCGCTTCGAACATCGTGTTCGGCGTCCCGTCCACCAGAGACGGAGCGAGCATCACCCGCGCCGAAGCCATGAGCTTCAGTACCTGGTCTCGCGGCAACCTGTCCGCAATGTGGCAGTGCCCCCGGGTCTCCTCCGGCAGATTCCAGTACCACATTCGCGCCCCGGGGTTCATCGCCAACATCCAGATCTCGGCCGGCTGGATCCTGTCCCACGCCAGTCTGATCGCCTCGAACACGGGCAGGGCGAGGGACCAAGGGCTGTCATACGCCTTGGGCCAAAGGATCACTCGCCGCTGCGAAGGCGATCCCTGCCAGGAGAGCGCGAGCGCATCGACATCGATACCCCCCGTCCCCGGCACGGGGACGATAGGAGCAAACTGCTCCTCCAGCACACCCATTTGTCGGGCGTATTCGAGGTTCATCAGGTTGTCGCTCAGCAGCTGATCGCACTGTCGAAGGGCAGAGCTGATCTCTGGGGCCATCGCGGGATCAAAACGGCTCAAGGCAAGATCCGACCCGCCCCGAAGCTGAAGAACCCACCGCCCAATCCCTTCCAGATGGAACTCGCTTCGAACCTTCCGGTAGAAGAGGCCTGCCGGGTCGAGCCCCAGCGTGTGAATCACGTCGGGTCTCCAGTCCTCCACGATCCGAGCCAGCCACTCTTCAGGGGAGTCCGCTCGAGCCGGCCGGAAGCCACCGACCAGGGGAGGGATCATATCAAGGAACCGATCCATCGTGAGCGTGGCCTTGCGCACTGCGCGTTGCACGAGGTAACGAAAGCCTCGCTGCCTTGCCCGCGCTTCCTCTGGAGTCCAGTAGAGCGCCTCACGAAACTCAGGGTCGAGGCCCTCCGGAAGATGAGGAGTCGTGACGTAGGTCCTCACGTTCCAGTTCTGTGGCGGACACCCCTCGGGCAAGGCGAAGAGCCGGACATCGAAGTCCGCGCCTTGCAGCAGATCCATCCAGGAGTGCGTATGGGTGCTTTGCGACAGCCCCACGAAGAGAATCCTCGGCCCGCCGGAGGAAGCATCGCGCGAGAACGACGCCGCAGATCGAGCGTTGCCCTTACGCCTCACTGTGCACCTCTCGCCAATCCGACCCTCCGTTTTCGGAACTCCCCACGTTCCAGGGGTGGTCCAGAACCTCCTGTCCCCATAACTCCAGCATCATGAGGAGCCACGGTTGAGACCAATTGAGCTGGCCAGCCAGAAAGCGGTCCCTTGTTCGGCCGACTTCTCCCACGTCCAACCAGCCCCGCCTGTGGATTCGACGATCATCAAGTGTATCGAGAAGAATCTCTCTGAGGGGACCGGCAAGCCACCCGCCAAAGGGCATGCCGAAACCACGTTTCGGTTGCAGGTCGAAGTCGCGTGGAAGGAGATCCCGCCCTGCGTCGATCAGGACTCGCTTTGCACCAAGCTCGCGGTAGGTCTTGCCGGCGGGAGACGGCAGCCTCGCTGAATCGGCAAGCTTCGCTCCGTCTGGCAGCGAAAGCGCAGTGTCGACAACCACTCGATCAAGGAAGGGAACGCGGACCTCCAAGGAGTGAGCCATGGATACGGCATCGATGTCTCGGAGGAGCTGATTGCTCGTGTATCCTCGCAGACAGAGACCTGTGACTCGCTCAATCGCCGAAGCCCTGCGAAGTTCATCGATTGGAGCTAGATCCCAGTATGGGGATTGCTGAACACCGGCAAGCCGACGGACCTCGGGAGAGAGAAGCCGCGCTGAAACTTCGGGAGCGAAGATCCGATACTCTGTCGCGTACCTTGTCAGGAAGTCTCTGCCTTTCCGAAGCAGCCGCAGCTTCGCGCCGTCGGGCGTACGTAGGACAGGATCGAAGACTCGTTGCCGGCCAATTGCCGAAAGAACGCGTTTTGCCAGAGCCCTCCACGGCTGTTTGTGGTTCCGATGCTCAAAAAGTGCCATGTTCGCGAACCACGGGTATCCGGCGAAGATCTCATCTCCTCCTGTGCCCGACACCGCGACGGTGACTGCCTGTCGCGCTGCGAGTGAAATGACGTAGCTGTTTGCACCGTCCACACAGGGCTGATCAAGGCTCTGTGCGATGTGCCTGATGCGATCTCTTACCTGCCCGCCGGTGACGACGACATGCGTGTGGTCCGTGCCGAGGAATGAAGCGGTCCGTGCCGCCTCCTCGCTCTCATCGATTTGGGAACCTTCGCCCTCGAAACCTACCGAGAATGTCTTCACTCCGGCACCCAAGTCCCGAGCCATCAGCGCAACGGCAATCGATGAATCGACCCCCCCGCTCAAGAATGCCCCAACCGGCACATCACTGACGAGGTGCAGCCGCAAGGACTCCTCCAACGCGCAACGGACTTCGTCCACCATCTCCTCGTAGGGACGATGACGAAGTCCTCGGACGCGGTCCACAGACAGGGTCCAATAGCGGTCAATGCGTGTGCGACCGCGTTCAACGATCATGCGATGCGCCGGCAGAAGCATCTTCACCCCTGCGAGCATCGTTCTCGGCTGGTAGACAGAGCCCAGGGTCAGTAGCTGCCGCAAGGACACGGGATCGATCTCCCTTTGCACAAGGCCGCTTGCGAGCAGTGCCTTCAGCTCCGAGGCGAAGACGAGGGTCGATCCAACCTGGGTGTAGAGCAGCGGCTTGATGCCCAGATGATCGCGGGCGAGAAGGAGCCGCTCCCGGCCTGAGCCACGACGCCGATCGTAAATGGCGAGGGCGAACATCCCTCGAAGCCGAAGGAGGAAGTCGTCGCCGTAGTGCTCGTACATCCGGAGGACGACTTCCGTGTCAGAGGACGAGGCGAATCGAAGCCCCCTGGCTTCGAGCAGCTCCCTCTCTTCGCGGAAGTTGTAGATCTCACCGTTGTAGACGATCCAGACCGTTTCGTCTGGATTACTCATGGGCTGGTGCCCGCACGGCGAGAGATCCAGGATCTTGAGGCGTGTGGCCCCTAGGGCAACCCCCGGCTCCTGGTGTGCACCACGGTCGTCCGGCCCGCGATGATGCATCGCCGCCACCATGGCCTCAAGTGAACCACGCTCCAGGTTTCCCCACGCTCCACAGATGCCGCACATGTCACCCCTTGTTCCTCCCTGCCCTTGCAGAGGTCATGAGTACATAGATAGATTGACCGCGAAGAAGAGGGAAGTACTCCGCCCCCGTCTTGGACATCAGCTCGAAGAAACGGCGAAGCCCGCGTTCGGCAAGCGCTCGTCCAGCACGATGAATGTGGGTTCTCCCCTGACACTTCTGTCGGATCCAATAGCTAGAGTAGTAGTAGTGGCTTCTCAGGAGAAGCGGTTCATACGCCACTCGCTTGATTTCCATACCAAGCCGATCTGCGAGTATGCGCAATGTCGGAAGACGCCATCGAGTGGCGTGGTGAGGCGGCATGTTCATGATGCAGGGATCTATGTACTTGACGGGGCCGTCTTGATTCGGGACCGATAGTCCGATCTTCCCGCCCGGTCGAATCCACGAGCAAAGCTCTCGCATGAAGGCCATCGGGTCCTCGACGTGCTCAAGAACATGAAACGAGAATGCCGCTGCAAGATGCCCCCTCAGACGCTCAGGGATGTCGGCTGCGCCAAAGGCTGAGAACCCTTGGGATTGAGCTACTCGCCGAGCGTCCTCATTGAGTTCTGTGCCATACACTTGCGGAACCTTCTGACTGGCCAGTCGCAAGAAACTGCCCGGCCCACACCCTATCTCTATCAGCGAATCACAGGCTTTGCAGTCCCGTAGTGCTACGGTGAAGTCCCACTTGCTGTCAGAGTAGTATTCCATGTTCGCCCCGAGCTCCTCATAGAACGCCCTTGTTCCGATGATTCTCGGCAAGTAGATGCCCAGCAGGCACCCCGGGCAAACGTGCAGTCGCGTGGAGCTACTCTGTTCGCGATGTTGAACGGCAACGCCGTCCGAGAAGCGGTGCATGGGCTCCCAAAGAGAGAAGAGCTCCTCTACGGAATACGACCGCCCGACGGGTGCCAGTGCACTCCCACAGACTGGGCAGGACGTGTCGGTTGCGGTCTCATCCCCGTTCATCGTTCTCTCCTTGGATCAGGCATCATCGCCGCCGAAGCTGATCGACAAACCATGGGCAAAGACACACACCCGATGGCGGGGGCAGCGCCTGCGCGCATCAACCCACATCTCTCCCAGACAGGAGCATCACCGGAGAGCATCGTCAAGTCTACCAGCCACCCGCACGGCATCAGTGCACACTCCGCTCTTCATGGGACATGACCGTGAACGCTTCTCCGTGGAAGCCGAACGAGAACAAGTTCCTTAGCTTCAGTTCGGGATTTGCAGTCAACCACTCGCGACACGCGCGTTGCTGTCCGCGATCCGGGAGGTTCCGGAAGCAATGCCAATCGTCGAACAGGACGACGGAGCCTTCAGTTAGTCGTCGCGTTATGAATCGGAGAACCGGAACGGTAGATTCATACAGGTCACAGTCAATCCAAGCAGCGGCAATCAGATCTATGTCACGCGATCTCGCGTTTTCCTCAGTTAGCGTCTTGTCGAACCAACCTTCCACAACTACGACCCGGTCCATGTCAACCCCCTTGTCTCCAAGATGGGCAACGAATTCTGTCCGAGGGCACGCAAACTGTCCCCCGAAGAACCCGCTGGAATAGGCGCTCAACGTGTCAATGCCAGCGGGTTCAGGCAGTCCTTCGAAGGAGTCGAAAGCCACGAATCTCATTTCAGGGAAGCTGGGCGCAAGCTTCCTGCAGGCGTAAGCGAAAGTCGTCCCCGTATACACACCGAACTCCAAATAGTCACCCGGCACCTGCGCCCCAACAAGGTAGTCAACTAGATTGTCTATCGCATCCCACCGATTGCGATGATAGTCCATGAGGCGGCTCTCAAGGTCTTCGATCCTCTTCTGAAGATCAGAGAGCCCGGTTGGTCGAAGTCTTCGGATCGCCCCGGATGCCACATGACGTACCCAGTGGGACAGCGCGCCCCGACATGGCCCCCGCGGCTTCTCCATCACCCGCTCCCTACTGGCTCTGTGTTCGGCTTCATCATGCTGTCTCTCCATCAGAATCCATGCTGTACGTAAACCCGCACTGATACACGCCTGGGAAGACCTCCGAGTGCCGTACGTCCGACAGATCCGGCGAAACGGCGAAGCGCGCGGCCGTCGTGATCCCGTCGATGGCTTCTACCGAACCCCTGCCCATCCAAAGGCCAATGGTGTACGTGCCAGGTTTCAGGAGGACGTGCTGAAGCTTGAATTCTACGATCGCAGTCTGTGTTTCCTCCAACGCGAGGAAACAACCCTTCAAGGCGGAGTTTACATCGATCACTCTGTATCCTGTCGAATCGTACACCGTCACGGCCACATTTACGTCTTCTACTTTCGCACGCGCACGAATCGTGAGTTTCACCTCGAGATCTTGCCCGACCACAAGAGCGTCACCGCGTCTCTCGTTTTCATCACGCGGAGCAACAAGAATCGACGTGAAGGCTGCCCTTCCTGTGCCGAATCGTTCGACGTCTGCGAGGTCAGAGAAGCTCTTGACGGCCTGATCTCCCCTCGCAAGATAGTGCGCCACCACATCCCGTGTTGAGCCTTGACGTGAAAGGGCGCCGCTCTCAAGGAGCAGGCACTGGTTGGTGAGCGTGACGATGGCTCCCATGTTGTGGCTCACAAACAGCACGGTGCGCCCCTTCTTCGCTTCCTCGCCCATCTTCCCCGAGCACTTCTTCTGGAAGGCTGCATCTCCCACGGCCAGTACTTCGTCAACCAGGAGAACTTCGGGCTCCAGATGCGCTGCGACGGCGAATCCCAATCGCACGGCCATCCCACTGGAGTAGCGTTTCACGGGTGTGTCGATGAACTGCTCGACACCCGAGAACTCGACGATCTCATCGAACTTCCGGGCGATCTCCGCCCTTCGCATGCCGAGGATGTTGCCGCTGAGGTAAACGTTCTCTCGCCCTGTGAGCTCCGGGTGGAAGCCTGTCCCCACCTCGAGCAGTGAGCCCACGCGCCCACGAATCTCTGCCCGCCCAGACGTCGGCTGGGTGATCCTCGACAGAATCTTCAGCAGTGTGCTCTTGCCCGAGCCGTTGCTCCCAATGATGCCGAGGATCCCTCCCCGCTCAAGTTCGAAAGAGATGTCCTTCAAAGCCCAGATGTGATCCCTGTGGCCCATCTTCCCGCGGATACGCCGCCTTGTCCTGCGCCCATGGAGCCGATCCGCGAAGGACTCGCGCAACATCCCGTACCCAGTTCTCTGCCCAATTCGATACTGCTTGCTCAGGTTCTCGACTCGGATCGCCACGTCTCCCATGTCTACACCACGTCCGCAAATGACTTCTCAACACGATTGAAGAAAAGAAGTCCCGTCAGGAGAACCAACCCCACGATCCCCATCGAGATCGCCAGTAGCCACGGCTCCGCCACCGTGGCCGGAGATTGTCCGAGAAGAGCCCAACGCATTCCTTCGACCACGAGCGTCATCGGATTGAGCGCTAGCAGGAAGCGGAGGCTTTCCGGGATAAGCGAACTCGGGTAGATGACTGGAGTCATGTACATCCAGATCTGAACCAGAAACGGAACGAGGTGCCCAACGTCCCGATAGCGGACGTTCAGCGAACCCAACCACAGACCGAACCCGAGGGCCGTCACGGCTGCCAGGGCAAGCAACGGCAACGCCATGAGCGCCATCGGCGTCAAGGGAATCCGATACAAGAGCATCACGCCGATGAGTACGACAAAGGAGATCCCAGTGTCGATCAATCCTGACAGAATGGAGCCGATGGGGATCGCCAGGCGAGGCACGTACACCTTCTTGAGTAGGTTCTGGTTCACGACAAGACTACCCGCCACACGAGAGAGTGAGGCCGAGAAGTAGCTCCAAGGAAGAAGGCCTGCGAAGGCAAACACGGGGTACGGAATGTCCCCTGATGGCACATTGAGCAAGCGCCCGAAGAACAGGCTGAACACAACCACCATCGCGATCGGTCGAAGCACCACCCACGCAATGCCGAGCAGTGCCTGCTTATAGCGCGCTCTGACGTCGCGCCAAACGAGGAAATAGACGAGTTCGCGCGCTCGCCAAAGCTCCACAAAATCAGGGAAGGCCCAGCCGTGCGTCGGCCGGATCAACACCGACACCGTGCCGACACGCTCCGTCGTCCTCATCGCCGCTCCCTGCAGCATCTACGCGGCATACGAACCTCCAAGGCTTTCCAGCCGCCGGTATCGCGTGGACATCGCAGTTTCATCTTCACGTCTTGCTTGTCCTCGTTGGATGGATCCCGATCTGTCGTGGCTCCCGGATTCCTGAGATACGACACACACATGTTCACGGCCAATCTTACCCCGGATGCAATCCCATCGACAGGCACGCGCCAAGATCCGCTGCCCACCACGTGAGAGCTGGCGCACTGACGGAACTTCATGAGGAATCATGCATCCGGTTTCAGCCTGAAGCGCTGTTTTTCAGAGGACTGCGAAGGCGAATCCTGGGCTCACACCCTCAGGCAAGATCAGAGAGGGATCCAGCACCCGGCCTCTCGACATCGCGACTACATGACGATTCATGCCTACGAGTACGACACGACGGTCTTGGAGAGCCCCTCTTGTAGGCTCACGGACGGAGCGTATCCAAGCACCCGCTTGGCCTTGGAGATGTCCGCAAACGAGTGCACGACGTCGCCCGTCCTGGGCGCGTGATACTCAGGCTCCGCAGCGCACTCCACGATCCGCGCAAGCGCAGTGATCAGCTCGTTGACCGTCGTCTGCTCGCCGCAAGCGATATTGAACGCCTCCCCTGCTCCCGCGGGCGCTCTTGCCGCTAGGAGATTCGCTTCGACGACATTCGCCACGTACGTAAAGTCGCGCGATTGGCTTCCGTCACCGTACACCGTGGGACGCCGCCCGGAGAGAAGAGCCAACGCGAACTTCGGTACCGCTGCGGCGTACTCGGATTCGGGATCCTGCCTCGGGCCGAAGACATTGAAGTAGCGCAGCGACACCGTTTCCAGACCATAGACGCCATGAAAGACACGGCAGTACTGCTCGGCAGCAAGCTTTCCGACCGCGTAGGGAGAGAGCGGCGCGGGCGTCATCGTCTCCTCTTTCGGGAGCGTCGGCGTGTCGCCGTAGACCGAGGAAGACGATGCGTACACGACACGCTGGACCTCCGCGTCTCTGGCGGCAAGGAGAACGCCCAGTGTCCCCTCGACGTTCACCTGATTCGCTCGGTGAGGGTCCCGGATTGATCGGGGCACAGACGACAGCGCGGCTTGATGCAGGACATAGCGGACTCCCTCCATGGCCGAACGGACGCTGGCGACATCGAGGATGGACGCCTCGTGAAAGTCGATCCTGTCCAGAAAGGGATCAATGTTGTCGCGCTTCCCGGTGGAGAGATCGTCGATCACGCGCACTCGTTGGCCTTCTTCGACGAGTCGCTCCACAAGGTGTGATCCGATGAATCCGGCACCTCCCGTGACGAGGTAAAGGCCCCCGTCTGCCCGGCGCGTCATAACAGGACCACGTGTGAGCGCTCGCCCTGAACGGCGCGGGTCGCGTTCCGTGTGTCGAAGATGAGCCGGGCACTCCGCACCACCCACTCCCAGTCGTAGGCCGCATGGTCCGTCGTGATGACGACGCAGTCTGAGTCACTCAGAGTCTCGGCGTTCAGCTCGCACGACGTCCAGGAACTCTCAGCGTGCGTCAGAATCTGCACGTGCGGATCGTGGTAGGAGACGCAACATCCTCTGTCTGTCAGCAGTGCCAGAATATCGAGGGCCGGCGACTCACGGGTGTCGGCGACATCGCGCTTGTAGGCCACGCCGAGGAGCAGGATCCGGCTCGCCTTCAACGGCTTCCCTCGCTCGTTCAGGAGCGCACCGATTCGCTCGACGACGTACTCGGGCATCCGAGCGTTCACTCGATCCGCCGCATCGATAAACGCCGTATCGGCACGGTAGGCCTTCGCCCTCCACGACAGGTAGCTCGGATCGATCGGAATGCAGTGACCGCCTAGGCCGGGGCCGGGGTAGAACGGCATGAAGCCGAACGGCTTGGTCTTGGCGGCGTCGATCACGTTCCAGATGTTGATCCCCATTCGGTGACAGGCCTGCGCTAATTCGTTGACCAAACCGATGTTCACCGCGCGGAACGTGTTTTCGAGCAACTTCGCCATCTCCGCTTCTCTCACCGACATCGGAACCACTTCGCGAAACACTTGGCGATACAGCGCGGCGGCGGAATCTGTACAGCTGGGACTCACTCCGCCCACGGCTTTCGGGATATCAGCGACACGGTGCGTGCGGTTCCCGGGGTCGATCCGTTCGGGAGAAAAGGCCAAGGAGAAGTCTCTCCCGGCTTCTAGACCCGACATCTCCAGCAACGGAGCGATCAGTTCTTCCGTCGCGCCTGGGTAGACCGTGCTCTCCAGAATGACGATCTGTCCGCGGCGCAGGACACGCGCGACCCGCTCCGCGGCATCGATGACGTACGACATGTCCGGATCACGCGTCTTCGTAAGAGGCGTGGGCACACAGATGATGATGGCGGACGCGGACCCGATGTCGTCATACTCGCCGCTTGGCAGCAGCTTGCCTTCGGACAGAGCCCACTGAATGCGCTCCGACGACACATCGCCGACGTAGCTGTGGCCTTGGCGCAGGGACTCAAGTCTCCCTTCGTCCGTGTCGATGCCTACGACACTGAACTCCCGCTCGCAGAACTCCATCGCCAGTGGGAGGCCGACGTAGCCGAGGCCAATGACAGCGACATCTTTCCGGCGCGGCTCGGTCTCTTCAGCAAGACCGCTCTGAGAATCCAGCATTCAGGGAGTCACCACCCTCGCAAGATCCATTCTGCCCACAGCCGATCGCGTCTGCAACCGGCATGTCCTCTTCGATCGGGGACGCGGTGCACCCATTGAAGGATCCTCCTGTCCCCGGCTCCGCCCGCGGACGACTGACAGCCAACGACCTTCGTGCCAAGCAAGCCAACCCCGAGCGTGCGCCTGCGGACTACGACCCACGCTTCATGAAATCGCGGATCGTTTCGGCGACGTAGTTCTGCTCAGCCGCGGTCATCTCCGGGAAGACCGGCAGCGAAAAGACTTCGCGGCTCGCCGCCTCCGATTGAGGGAGTTGGCCTTCCTTGTAGCCGAGATGCGCGAAGCATTCCTGCAGATGAAGGGGCTTCGGGTAGTAGATGATCGTTCCGATCCCCCGTTCGCTGAGGTGCTCGCGAAGGGCGTCGCGCCGCCCGTCGAGAACCCGGATCGTGTACTGGTTAAAGATGTGCGTTCGGTTGTCGGCCCGGTGCGGCGCAACGATACCGTCCAGCTCAGCGAACGCCTCATCGTACACATCGGCCTTCTCCGCGCGCGCCGCCGACCACCGATCGAGATAGGCCAGCTTCACCGTAAGAATCGCCGCCTGGATCGCGTCAAGCCGCGAATTCACGCCGACCATTCGATGGAAGTACTTCGGTTTCGCGCCGTGCACGCGCAGCATCCGGACGGTGTCCGCCAGATCGTCGTCGCTCGTGATGACCATCCCCGCATCGCCGTACGCACCAAGATTCTTGGTCGGATAGAAACTGAAGCAACCGAGATCGCCGATGG
>CAZMYM010000017.1:36332-50325 GCA_964570515.1 uncultured Thermotogae bacterium
GGGTCGATGTCGCAGAAGACCGGAGTGGCGCCGACGTTGTGCACCACGCCTGCGGTGGCGAAGAACGTGAAGCTGGGCAGGATGACCGCGTCACCCGAGCCGATCCCGAGGACGCGAAGGGACAACAACAGTGCGTCGGTCCCGCTTGCCACGCCGACCGCGTGTCTCACTCCGCAATAGGCGGCTGCCTTCTCCTCGAAATCCGCCACGTAGGGACCGAGGACGAACTTCGTCGATCCGACGACGTCGAGGATCGCCGCATTCATCTCGGCTTCGATCGCCCCGTACTGCCGCTTCAGGTCGAGAACGGGAACGGAAGTCGGGTTCGTTGGGTTCGTGGGGTCTGTTGAGTTCGTTGGGTTCATTGAGTTCATGGGTCAGTCGGCACCTTTCAAGTACGTGATGAACCGCGAGAGCTGCTTGGCAATCATCTCCAGCTTCGCGTACGCCTCGGTGAATGTCTCCTGGGAAATGTACCCTTGATCGAGCGCTACGTAAAGCTGGCTCTGAACTTCGCCAGCAGAGCCCTTGGCAATGAACAAGAATTGAACAAACTCCCGGTTCGAACGCCTCGAGAAACCTTCTGCAATGTTTGAGGGGATAGAGATCGCTGCTCTCCGAATCTGATCCCGAAGTGCGAAGTCGCGCGAGAAACCATCCTCGGAGGTCATCCGATATACGATCGAGACAATCTCACGAGCCCCTTGCCACGCATGAAGATCCTCGAACCGCTCAACCTTTGACATCGCAGCTACTTGCCCTTCGACTCAACGAACCCTACGAGCCCCATGAACCATTGGCTTCTTCATTCGGCCAACGTCACGGCCTCGGCCGTCTTCTCGTACTTGCGCTTGCAGGCTCCGCACGTCGCTCGATCGGCGTCGAAGGCCAGCGGCGCACCGCATTGGCAGGCATGACCGCGGAGTCGTGCGGGATTTCCGTAGACGAGGCCATAGTCAGGCACATCCGTGGTGACGACCGATCCCGCGCCGACGAACGCATGCTCGCCGAGGGTGTGACCGCAGACGATGGTCGCGTTCGCACCGATCGTCGCGCCACGCTTGACGATGGTCACTCGGTAGTCGGACGAGTCCGTGGGAAAACCGGATCGCGGTCGATCGACGTTGGTGAAGACACAGCTCGGACCGCAGAGGACGTCGTCCTCCAAGACGACGCCTTGATAGACGGAGACGTTGTTCTGAATCTTGACGTTGTTCCCTACGGTCACGTTCGGACCGACGAGGACGTTCTGGCCGAGTGTGCAACCCTTCCCGATTCGGCTTCCCGACATGACGTGCGAGAAGTGCCAGATCTTGGTACCGGCACCGATTTCGACATCGTCATCGACGATCGATGTCGCGTGGATGAAGACGTCGCTCATGGTTCTCCGTCGATCCGGACCGCCGCGCCGCCGGCATCCAGCGATCTCTGTGCGGCCTCAAGGACGCGAACGACGCGCAGGCCGTCGGCCCCATCCGCCATCGGCGGTCGCCCCGTCTCGACGCTCTCGAGAAACGCCTCGGCAACGCGCCTCAACGGCTCACTGGGGGGCAAATCGAGGACGCTCGCGTCCTTTCGTTGCGAGACGTAGCGTGATTCCGCCCAGCTCGCCTTGGCGTCGAACACCGTCAGCCTGTCGGGCCCGACGTCGTCGAAGATGACCATCGCCTCCTCGCCGACGACCGTCAGTTCCCGCACCTTGGCCGGATCGAGCCAGCTTACATGCACGTGTCCGAGTACGCCGCTCGAGAACCACAACGACACGTGGACTACGTCCGGAATCCCCTCTTGTAGACACGTAGCGCCGTGCGCACTGACCTCGATCGGCTCCTCGTCGAGCAGTCGAAGAATGACGGAGATGTCATGCGGTGCGAGACTCCACAAGGCATTCTCCTCGGTACGGATGACCCCGAGATTCAGGCGCCGGCTGGTCAAGTGGAGGAGGCGGCCGAACCGACCCTCGTCAGTGAGTTCCTTCAGACGGACGATCGCGGGGTGATACTCGAGGAGGTGATCGACCATCAGGATCAGCTCCTGCGCGTCGGCCAATCGGACGAGCTCCTGCGCCTCCGTCACCGTGAGCGCGATCGGTTTCTCGACGAGCACATGAAGCCCGCTCGTGAGCGCTTCTCTCGTCAGCTCGTAATGCAGGGCGGCCGGTGCGGCAACGATGATCGCGTCGACCCCCTCGAACCGGGGGCGATCGCAAGTCTCGATCCCGGGATGACTCGACCGGACCGCATCGAGGCGGGCAGGATCAGGATCGCAGACGACGACTGCATCCTCACCGAGGATCGAGCAGAACGTGCGTACGTGGTTCTTCCCCCACCCTCCCGCGCCGAAAACAGCCACCCGCATGTCAGCCGACTCCCAGCCGGATCACGTTCTCCGCAGCGATCGAGCCCGTCGCATTCCGCGTATCGAAGACGAGCGGGGACGAGCGAACGACCTGCTCGTAGTCGACATCGGAGTGCGCGGTCATGATGATGACGAGATCCTGGCCGGCGAGTACCTCGTGCGAGCAACCCACGCCGACAAGCTCCCGGTCGTCGATCTTGACCGTCGGGACATGCGAATCGTGGTACGAGACGTCGGCTCCGTGGCGAAGGAGGTGATGCGCCACTTTCAGCGCGGCCGACTCTCGCACGTCATTGATGTCCCTCTTGTAGGCCACCCCCAGAAGCAGTATCCGCGCGCCGCGGAGGGCCTTCCCTTGGCGATTGAGGATCTCCATCGCACGTTCGACGACGTGGTAGGGCATCAGGTCGTTGATCTCGCCGGCCAGCTCGATGAAGCGCGTCGCGAAGTCGTACTCCCGCGCTTTCCACGACAGGTAGAACGGATCGAGAGGGATGCAATGCCCGCCCAGGCCCGGCCCGGGGTAGAACGGCATGAACCCGAATGGCTTGGTCTTCGCCGCCTCAATGACCTCCCAGATGTCAATCCGCATCCGCTCGCAAAGCAGGGCAAGCTCGTTGACGAGCGAGATGTTGACGATGCGGAACACGTTCTCGAGGATCTTGGCCATTTCCGCAACGCGCGGCGACGAAACACGGCAGACCGAGCTCTCGAGGACCTGCTCGTAGAGCGCAGCGGCAGTCTCGGTGCACGCCTGCGTCACGCCGCCGACGATCTTGGGCGTGTTCCGCGTCTTGTAGTGGGCGTTTCCCGGATCGACGCGTTCCGGCGAGAAAGCGAGGAACACATCCTTGCCGACAACAAACCCGCGCGCCTCGATTCGAGGCCGGATGACCTCCTCCGTCGTCCCAGGATAGGTCGTCGACTCCAGCACGATCAGCTGACCCGGATGGACGTGGGGAAGCGACCGATCAAGGACGTGCTCGATGAACGAGGTATCCGGCTGTTTGTTCTTATCGAGCGGCGTCGGCACGCAAATCGCGATGACGTCCGCGTCGGCGACCACATCGAAGTCGGCCGTGGCACGCAACCTTCCACTCGCGACGGCCTCCGTCAGGTCCTCCGCGACCACGTCGCCGATGTAGTTCTCGCCACGGTTGACCATCTCGACGCGCTCAGGGATCCGCTCGATGCCGACGACGTGGAACCCGGCTTTCGCCTTCTCAACCGAGAGGGGAAGGCCGACGTAACCCAGCCCGATGACGGCGATCAGCGCGCTTCGATCCTCAATTCGTTCGCGCAGCCTCATCGCATCCAACCCTTCCGTTGTGCCCATCGCGTCTTCGATTGTCCCGCTTTCCCGACGCGATTGCCAAAGCAGATCCGCGTCCTCGGCGAGACATTGAGCGCTTGCGAACTCAGCGTCTACGGATAGAGGACGATCTCCTCGATAAGGTCGACGCCGCAAGCGTCTCTGACCCGCCGTCTCATCGCCTCGATCAGCTCGAGCACGTCGGCCGCGTTCTCCGAGCCGTCGTTGATGATGAAGTTTGCGTGGATGTCCGAGACCCATGCGGATCCGACGCGTAATCCCTTGCAGCCGGCTCTGTCGAGGAGTTCTCCCACCGCCGGCCCTTCGGGTGGATTGCGAAACGTGCAGCCCGCCGTCGCACCGCTCGGGAACTTCCGTCCACGTTCCGCGAGGAGCTTCTGCGCCCTCTCGACGGTCCGTTCAGGCGTACTCACGGCAAGCTCAAACGTTGCTTCAGTAACGACTTCGCATGGCTTCTCGGTGAGGAACAAGCTTCGTCGATACCCGAACCCGAGGTCGTGCGCCCGCCTCCGGTTCACCCCCTCGGCCGTCGCCGTCTCCACGTCCACCAAGACGTCGGCCGTCTCGCCGCCCTGCGCTCCCGCATTCATTGCCACGGCCCCGCCGACGGAGCCGGGAATTCCCCACGCCCACTCCATGCCCGAAAGGCCCGCTTCGCAGGCAAGCCGAGCCACCCGTGAGAGCGGCTCTCCGGCTGCGGCCGCGACACGAACTCCGTCGATTCGGGTCCCGCGAAGACCGCCCGCGTGAAGGACAACGCCTGGGAACCCGGAATCGGGAAAGATGACGTTGGTCCCCGCGCCGAGGCAGACCCACGCAAGCCCTTCGGCTATCACCCATCGCAAGGAAGACACGAGGATCCTCGCGTCGGACGGTTCGGCGAGGAACCTCGCAAGACCTCCGACCCGCAGAGACGTATGGCAGTGAAGCGGGGCGTTCGCCCGAACCTGCTCGGGGATCATAGTCAAACGCTCAGGGGCAGCCCGGCACGCGCCTCCGGACACTCGACCTCGACTGCGGCCAACTCAGGGGGCACCACAACACCCGCGGTTCCCCTCGGCCAGGACCTCGATGACCTTCGTCGCCGTCGCCTGCGCGCCGCGATCGTCGAACACGACGAGCGTCACTTCGTATTCCTTGACATCGGAGAAGGTGTAGCGAAGCACGAAGCTCGTGCTGATCTCCACCTCTTCGCCGTCGATCGACCACACGTAGGCGATGATCGTTCCGTCTCGATCCTCGGCCCTCCCGTGGAAGGTCGTCTGCTCATCGACGACCACCATCCCAACGCTGACGATTCTCGCCGTCGGTGCTGCATTCGGGACGAGCTCAACGACTCGGTCGAACACCAGGTGGGACGCCTCGAACTCGGTGTCGAAGCCCCCGGACCATGCGACCCCCCTGAGATGGCAAGACGTTCCGTCCGACGGACTCGCCTCGACCGGAATCCACCCCGTGCGCTCCCCAAGGGGGATCCCGACCAGGATCCAGAGAAGGCTTCCTCCGGATCCGTCGTCTCCTTCTACAATGACAACCTCGTATCCGGCGGACTGCAGGATCCCGGCCGTGAGCACAACGAAGTCACGATCGAGCCACCCCTTGGAAACCAGACTGGCGTAGGAGACCGGACATCCCTGTTGAAGGATCCGCTCCACGTCCCGCGCCGCAGCGAGGAGCGCCGCGCTCTCGCTCGCAGAGAACGTCGGATCCGTAGGTTGCAGGACGACGGGAACGTCTGCCGCCTGTGCGGTGAGAAGTCCGACCAACACAACCAAGAGAAAGGATGGAGCCAGGAGCCTGATTGACCGTCGCTTCATACTTCGCCACCTCCGCCGTGCGCAATGGGTTTCGTTTGGGGAGTATACCCCACTCCCTCTACACAGCGGGCCGGCGAAGCGTTTCGGAAAAGAAGATCCGGATGGCCGCTCTGGCAAACGAGACCGCCGGCCGGATGACAACTCCCGGCCGGCGGCGCATCCTCCAGCGAGGCGTCTCACCTACCAGGTAATTGTGAAACCGAACCCCAGCTCGACCGTGCCGGCGACCACGTCGCTCTCGAGGCCGATCCTGAACACAAACGGTTCCCCGAACTCGACCTCGGCGGCGGCGGTGAACATCGCGACGTCAGCCAGATTGCTGCTCGTGGCGTCAAAGAAGACGGCCGCTTCGAACGAGAGCTGACCGCAGCATGCTTCATCGTCGGACTCGATCTTGTACATCTCCCAGTAGTTGCCGAGTTCGCCCGGTTTGCCCGTGGCTCCCCAATACGAGATCCCGGTGAACGTGACCCGACCGAACTCGCAAACCAACTTGATTCCGTCGATGTAGATGTCACCGATGTCCAGGTTACCGTTGTGGTCGACACTGACGTAGACGTCAACACAGTAGTCGTCGTCGAAGTCGAAGGCCGGGCTGAGGACGAGAGATTTCGTTTCCATCCGGAACGTCAGCTCCGCACCGATCGTCAACCACGGAAGCGTCGGGATCGAGATCCCGTCTACAGCGAGCCTCACGGATTCGAATCCATCGCAATCGAACGCGACGGTCGCCGTCACGTCGGCACAACAGAACGGCAGCTCCAGGGTAACGTCGAATCCGGCCCAGACCAGATCGCACACGTCGTTGTCGTCGCCGCCGAGTGTCACCTCGACGTCGATCTCGACGATCCCGGTCGTCCCGGAGCCTCCGATGATGAGCGTGACGTCCTGATCGGCGAGCGTGAATTCGCTGTCGATGGCAACGCCCCCGAATGTCAGTCCCGTGGTCACTTCCCACCTTTCGAACGCCCCGGCCGGATCGAAGTCGAGGTGCATGCCGAAGACGAAAGCCCCGAGGAAGCCGCCGACCGAGAACGTCTGCTCGATCCATCCGGTATCGTCGAGCTGGGTGAAAGAGGTGAACGCCCAACCGCCGACCTCGTAGGTGACCGTCAGGTTTGTGGCGAAGTCAAAGAACGCCGGGATGCCCGCGGCGGCGGGGTCGATCGTGATCTCGACATCGAAGATGCCGGAGAACGTCTGCGCACATGCCGTCGCACCCCCTAACGCGAGAATCACCGCAAGACCGAGTACGAGACTTCTCATCGTCGTCCAACCTCCTCACGTCGTCTTCCCCAGAGCAACAGAGCCACCGATCGGGGCGCCCGTCGTGTCCGCGGCGCTGCGAGGCGCCGAGCGCCGCTTCGGACACCCCCACCCACGGATCCCCTTTCCCATCACATCCTAGGCTGACGAACCGCGACACCCCGCCCCGCCCGTCCTCTTCTATGCGGCAGACAGCCGCGCGAAGATCGGACAACGGGTGATCGGAGGAGAAGAAGAAGTCCGTGCCGCACATCACACACGATCCGCACCACACCGCCCAACACGGTGGCAGGACGCGCGGCGCGACAGACACAGGAGCGCCAATCCGCGCGGGTGGCTGGGGTCTATACGAAGGCCTTACAGAACGGACGTACGGCGGAAAAAGAAACGGGCCCCGAGGATCGGGGCCCGTGATGATTCGTCGTTAGACGATTATTCCCAGGTAACGATGAAGCCGACTTCCCAGAGCGTCAGCCCAGGTGCCGCGGCTGTGTAATCGAAGCCCATCGTGAAGGTGAAGCTCTCCCCGAAGTC
Source organism: uncultured Thermotogae bacterium (assembly GCA_964570515.1). Lineage (GTDB taxonomy): Bacteria > Bipolaricaulota > Bipolaricaulia > UBA7950 > UBA9294 > CAZMYM01. Next base: position 43,641 of record CAZMYM010000017.1, read on the forward strand.
GTACGAGAAGTTGGCATCGAACGCCGCCACGTCAAACAGCATCGTGCCGCCGGCGTCGAAGAAGACCGCTACGTCGAAGTTGAACGGACCGCAGCAGGTCCCCGCACGATCTCCTGTGGAGATCTGGTAGCCCTCCCAGTAGGTGAGGCCCTCCAGGATGAGCGGCTTGGTGCCGGTGCCCCAGTAGGACACGCCGACGAACGTCACGCCGCCGATCTCACACTCGAGACTGATACCGACGATCGAGAAGTCCCCGAACAAGAGGGGTGCGCTGCCGCCAGCGGGCACTGCGCCGCCGATGTTGACGCCGCCGCCCGTGGTAATCTGGTCGACGTACAGCACGAAGCAGGCGTCGTCACCGAAGGTGAACGACGGGCTGAGCAGCAGCGACTTGGTCTGCATATCGAAGCAGACCTCGGCGCCGAACGTCACCCAAGGCAGATTCGCGAGGGCGATGCCGTCGACCTCGAAGCAGGCGATGACGAAGCCGCTGCAGTCAAAGTCGATCGACGCGGACACTTCGGCACAGCAGAACGGGAAGTCGATCGCGATCGTCGCGCCCGTCCAGTTGAGGTCACAAATGCCAATGCCCGCCCCAATGAGGTCCCCAAACGTGAGGGTCGCCGTGATGTCGACGAGACCGGTCGAAGCCGTTCCCCCGATGACCAGCGAGAGGTCGTTCGGGATCAGCGTGGCGTCGATGGTGATCGCCACAGCGCCGAACGTGTAGTCGACACCAAAATCAAGCGACGTGAAACCCACCGCCGCCGGAATGCCCGTAGAGAAGACGAGCGTCGAGTCGATTCCGAACGCCCCGAAGGCGCCGTCGGCCGCGAACGTCTGCTCGATCCATCCGGTATCATCGAGCTTCGAGTAGGACGTGAACGTCCAGCCGCCGACGATGTAGTTCACCGTCAGTTCGGTCTCGAAGGCGAAGAAATCGGCCAGTGCGGCGGCGCCCGGCGTGATCGTGAGATTGGTTGCCCACGTGCCGGTGATGTCACCAACCTGTGTAAACGATGCGATACCCAAGCCCAACACGAGTGCAAGGCTGAGTACGAGAGCTCTTTTCATTGTTGACATACCTCCTTACGCATGCATAAAGGTAGCTTTCGACAAGAAGCGTGCTCTACCTACCTGTCCGAGAGATGCTTGCCGTCCGACCACCTCCTCAGTTAACAACATACGCCTCTCCACTAGATCTTGAAACCATCTTAGTCCCGGCCCCTTGCGAAGTCAAGTGATGCGCATCACACTCATCCGAGGCCGAGCGTAGCGAGCGCGACGCCGATGATGCCGACCAGAAGAGCCGTTAGCGAGATGATGAAGTTCGCCTGTACGCGCTTCGTCAACGTCGTCGGACTCGAGGAAGATCCACCCTGTAATTGCACGTTAATTTGAGATATCTCTTGTTCATTGCTTGCGACTCTCGCCTCAAGCTCGGTGTCTCCGCCGCGCTGCAGGCCGCCGACCTCCGCCCGCAACGTATCCAGATCGTCGGTGAGCCCGAAGATCAAGTCCTTGAGCACGTCGAGGTCATCGGGCGTCACGCTCGCCGGGTTGTTCTGCATGTACTGGATCGCGCGCGCGATCAGCGCCGCAATCGAATATCGATCGTACGTTCCGTCCCCGTTGAACTGACCGCCCGGCAGACCGGTGATGATCCCGCGTGCAGCGAGGTACTCCAGATCCTCGTACGCCCAGTGATCCCTCGGCACGTCAGTGAACAGCCCGCCCGTGTTCGGCGGCTCCGCATGGCCGTTCCCGGTCTGTGCCCACGCAACGACTCCGCAGAGAATCGTCAGAAGCAGACCGCAGCAGATGATTGTTCGTGTGCGTTTCACCTTGAACCCCCCTCGTGAGACAGGATTACGCTCTTGCCGAGTATAGTTAGCACCCGCAAAAGTGTCAACAGGATTGACTCTTGGCGCCCTCCTGCCCCTTCAGGAAGGTCCGGCGGTGGATCCGCGACGCGCCGAGTGCGTCAATCGCCTCGCGATGCGCAGCCGTTCCGTATCCCTTGTGGCGTGCGAGCCCGTACCCGCGAAAGGTCTCGTCGAGACGACACATCATCCGATCCCGGCTGACCTTGGCGACGATCGACGCCGACGCGACGTGAAGAGACCGCCCGTCCGCACCCGTCGACGTCACCTCGATCGGCAGCGCCCTCTCCGCCTGCAGTAGACCACCGATCGGGCGGAGCGACAGCCCGCGATCGAACAACCCGACGTCGACATCGGCGCCCAGATTCCGGTAGGCCCTCGCCGCCGCGAGGCGGCAGGCGGAAACGATCCCGATGCGATCGATGTCGTCCGCGGAGGACGATCCGACGCCCCACGCCGCTCGCGTCGTGATTCGACCGAAGAGGTCTTCGCGCTTTTTCGCCGACAGACGCTTCGAGTCGTCGACGCCGCGAAGGCATTCGGTGAGGTCTCTGAGCCTCGCGCGCCCTCCGATCGGCCGCAGGTCTAGGCGCACGCAGGCGACGACAACCGGCCCTGCAACTGCGCCTCGCCCAGCTTCGTCGAAACCTGCCAGTCGAAGGATGGGGCGAGGCGGGCTGCCACGGCCGACCTCGTCGAATCCAGCGAAGGGGAGTTCAGAGCGTGACATTGCGCCCGGCCCAAGACTGGGCGCAACGTCAAACGGAATCTCGCCGCCGCCCGCCTCCATTCCGCCATCGCTTTCCAGCCACGCACAGACGGCAAGGTCGTAGGCGAGCAGTTCCTCGGCTTTCGATCCGGTCGGCCGTTCTCGAATCATGATCGAATCCAGCGAGGCGGCGACCCAAGACCGCAGCTAGCGGATCCGGCGTAGACGTCGCAGGTAGTAGGGACGCGCTTGGCGCGACCGTCCCTGCTTGACCAGTTCGACCTTCTCGACCTTCGGCGCATGGACAGGGTATGTCTTCTCCACGCCGATGCCGGACGAGATCTTGCGAACGGTCACCATCTCACGCGTGCCGCCGCCGCTTCGCTTGAGGACGATGCCCTCGAAGACTTGGACCCGTTCCTTGGCTCCCTCGGTGATCCTCTCGTGAATCCGAACGATGTCTCCCGGGCTGAAATCGGCCCGCTCTTTCAGATGTTCTTTCTCGATCGCGCGCACAGCATCGTCCATCAGTTCCTCCTACTACGTCGCATCTACGCCCGCCGATCGTCTCCGGCCACGCGATCGAGAACGATCGCAACCGCAGCACGGACCGACAAGTGATTGAAGTCAGCGTCGGGCATGATCGGTGGGAGGAGGGCATCGCTGGCCTCGATCACTTCGTCGGCCATCCCCCATCCCGTACCGAACAGAATATAAACCGGGCGGGGGTCCGTTCGCAATCGATCCTTGAGTGCTTCGTAGGAGACGACCTGTTTCGTCTTCGGCCTCGCCGACGTCGCGACCAAGTACGGGGCGGTCCCTTCCGCCTGTTGAATCCACTGCAAGGTTTCGTCCAGATCCTCCGAGACCACGACGTATTCCATCGCTTCGCCCCGCCGGCTGTTCTCGCTCGCCCCCTCGCCCTCGGTCCAGAACCCTCGGATTCGCCAAGCGATCTCCCGCTGTGAAGGAAGCGGCGTGATCACGAAGTATCGCACAACGTCGTACGTGCGCGCCGATCGGGCGATGTCATGAATGTCCATCGATGTCGTCGACGTGGCAACGATCTCGCCCTGGCGGTTGCGCATGGGGAAGTGGAGGAGCCCGACGTACAGACTACCCATCGTGCGCCTCACGCTTCGGATCGAGTCCGAGGAGGTCGGGTCGATTGCGGACGGTCTTCTTCCATGCCTCGTGTTGGCGGAAGCTCTCGATCTTCGCATGGTCGCCCGTCAGGAGAACGTCGGGCACGGTCGCTCCCCGAAACGCCGGAGGGCGCGTGTATTGGGGTGGACCGAGGCGAAGCTCATCGTAGAACGAGTCACTCGAGACCGAGTCGAACTTCCCGACGACACCGGGGGTGAGACGCGCTGTTGCTTCCACGACGGCCGCGGCGGCACTCTCGCCGCCGGCGAGGACGTAGTCGCCGATGGCGATCTCCTCGTCGACGAAGTCGAGGATTCGCTCGTCGACCCCCTCGTACCGGCCGCAGAGAAGGATCAGGCCGTCGAGCGACGCCCAACGCACAGCGTCGGCGTGCCGGAAGAGCGTCCCCTGCGAGGAAAGGAGAATCACGCGAGTCTTTTCACCGCGCGCCGGACGAATCGTCTCGATCGCGCGAACGAACGGCTCGACCTTCAGCACCATTCCCGCTCCGCCGCCGTACGGGCGATCGTCGACCACGCGATGAGGGTCATCCGTGAAGTCACGCAGATCGTGGAGGCGAATCTCGATCAGCCCGCTTTCACGCGCCTGACCGATCACGCCGACCGAGAACAGGCCTTCGAGCGCTTCGGGAAAAATCGTGATGATATCGAACCGCATGCTAACGGAATCCTTCAGTCAACGATCTCCACGACGACTTCGCGATCGAACCGCGCAGCGACGCCCTCGAGGAACGTCCTCACCGCGCCGATCGTCCGGCCGCCCTTGCCCAAGATTCTCCCGCGATCGTCTTTTGCGACCCGGAGGAAGAAGATGTCGACCTTCTCCGTCTCGATGCGATCGATCTTGAGCGCGTCCGGTCGTTCGACCAACGCCTGAACCACGTATTCACACAGGCGATAGAGCAAGCGGCCTCCCGGATCCGGCCTTCGACCCTAGGCCGTCTCTTTCTCGTCTTCTCCGTCTTCTTCGTCCGCGCCCTCGGCGACGGGCTCATCTTCTGAAGCGGACTTCTCTTCGACGGCGTCGTCCGCCTCGTCTTCCGAAGCCTCTTCGTCCGCGGCTGCCGACTCGGCTTCAGGCTCGACGGGTTCGGCCTCAGCCTCCGCCTTCGCCTCGGACTCCTGTTCGGCCTCAGCAGGCGTTTCGTCGACCTCGACAGACGCCTCGTCGACTTGGCCCACCGGAACCTCCGGGGCCGATGTCTCCGCGTCAGTCGCCGTCGGCTCTTCCCCGACTCCGGCAGTTTCGTCGTCAGCTCCGACGGCTCCATCGTCGGCCGTTGCCTTGGACTTCTTCGGCTTCGATGTCGGCTTCAGCTCCTTCGCCTCGATCGCGACCGTCACGCCACGTTTCGCCGCATCCCACGCCGCCATCACGCCGGCTTTCGAGAGAATGTCGCGCGCCGCCCTCGTCGCCTTGGCACCCTTGAGAAGCCACTCCAATGCGGCATCGCCATCGACTTCGAACGTCGCCGGATTCGTCTTCGGATCGTAATGTCCGAGATCGGCGACGACCTTCGCGTCTCGGGGCTTTCGCCCGTCGAGCACGACCACGCGGTACGACGGCTGCCCTCGTCGTCCAACCCTCTTCAACCGAATCTTCGCTGCCATATCCTCACCTCAGTCTGTGTTGTCGCTTGCTCAAGACGGGCGAACGCTACGGATTCCCGAGTAGATCCGCCGGGAAGTGCTCTTTCCCCCGACGCCCTCCAACCAGCTTGAGGGCTCGCTTGGCGTCTCCGAAACGCGAGAGGACGCGGTTGACGTCCCGCACCTTCGTGCCGCTTCCGCGGGCGATCCGCTTCTTCCGACTTCCGCCGATTATAGACGGGCGCAAGCGTTCTTGCGACGTCATCGAGCGAAGAACCGCAACCGTTCTCTTCAGCTCCTGTTCGTCGGCACCGGACGGCGCCTTCGCCTTGAGCTTCGCCGCGCCTGGCAGTCGCTCAAGAATCTGGGAGACGGGACCCATCTTCTGCATCTCCTCGAGCTGCTCGAGGAAGTCCTGCAGGGTGAACCGGTCCTTCCGGATCCGTCCGACGAGATCCTCGGCCTTCTGCTGATCGATTCGATCCTCGGCCTCCTCGATCAGCGAGAGGACGTCGCCCATGCCAAGGATTCGATCGGCCATCCTGCCCGGGTGAAACGCCTCGAGGCGATCGGTCTTCTCCCCCGTTCCGACGTAGACGACCGGCACCCCGATGACGTGGCGGATCGACAGGGCGGCGCCGCCTCGCGCGTCGCCGTCGAGCTTGGCCAGAACGATGCCGGTCAGCCCGATCCGCTCATTGAACGCCGCGGCGACCCCGACGGCCTCTTGTCCGGTCATGGCGTCGACGACGAGGAGCGTTTCGTCGGGCTCGACGGCGGCCGCAATCTCGGCAAGTTCGCTCATCATCCCCTCGTCGATCTGTAGTCGACCGGCTGTGTCGACGAGAACCACGTCTCGCGCATGCTCCTCCGCCCAGGCCAAGGACTCCCGAGCGATCGTTGCGGGAGTTGCGTCGGCCCGCGTGACAACGGGGATCTCCAAATCGCGCCCGAGCTTCTCCAGCTGATCGATCGCCGCCGGACGTCGAACATCGCAGGCCGCGAGGACCGGCCTACGTCCTTCCCTCGAGAGCACCGCAGCCAACTTCGCCGCCGTCGTCGTCTTCCCCGACCCCTGCAGGCCGACCAGTAGGATCGCGGAGGGTCGACGATCGAGAGAAAGAGGTGATCGCTCCCCCCCCATCGCCTCGGTCAGCGCGCTCCGAACGATCTTGACGACTTGCTGTCCGGGCGTCAGGCTCTCGAAGACCTCGGCGCCGATTGCTCGCTCACGGATGCGGGCAACCAACTGCTTGACGACTTGGTAGTGCACGTCTGCCTCGAGGAGGGCAATGCGGATTTCGCGGAGGGCGGCCGAGACGTCATCTTGCGAGAGC
>CAZMYM010000018.1:0-47623 GCA_964570515.1 uncultured Thermotogae bacterium
AGCTCAACACCGGTGGCGTAGCAGAAACCGGGGTCGTTGGCGGCGTTGGTGATGTTGTCGGGACAGGTGATGGTCGGGAGTTCGGTGTCGACAACGGTCACAGTCTGCGTGCACTGGGCGGTGTTGCCGTGGATGTCGGTCACGGTCCAGGTCACCGTTGTCGTCCCCACCGGGAACTGGGCCGGCGCGTCGTTGTCAACCGAGGCGACGCCGCAGTTGTCAGACGTCGTCGGGGTGCCAAGCTCAACACCGGTGGCGTAGCAGAAACCGGGGTCGTTGGCGGCGTTGGTGATGTCGTCGGGACAGGTGATCGACGGCAAGACGTCATCCACGATCGTGGTCGATACCGGCAATGTCTGATCATTGGCAGGATTCGGATCAACGCTGACCGATGAGACACTGGCCTCATTGGAGATCGTTCCGACGCCAGTGCACAACGCGGTAGCGCGGATGCGGATCTCGGCAGAGCTAAGATGGCTGAGATTTCCCAAGACGATCTTTCCGTCAAGGGGATAACTACTCCAGGATCCTCCGTTGATCGAGTACTCGGCCGTGCTCGCATCGAGCCCGGCCGGAATCACATCGGTCACGACGACGCCTGAGGCATCCGAAGGCCCGGCGTTGTAGACCGTCAGCGTATACGTAAGCAGGTCGCCGACTGCGAGAGTTGCCGAAGAAGCCGACTTCGTGATCGAGACGTCCGCGTTGCAGTCGACGACATCAATGTAATCCGTAAACGTCACGCTGCGGGTTACCTCATCGTCCGTCACGGTGAGAGTGACGGAATACATTCCTGGTGATGCATACACGTGCGCGGGATCAGACGCGGAACTTGAGCCGCCGTCCCCGAAGTTCCAGCTGTAGATGTAGGTTCCCAGGCCCCCGGTTGTGAGATCTGTGAACTCCACGGTCAGTGGGGCGCAGCCGCTCGTCGGGATCCCCTCGAAGTTGGGGACGAGGGGCGCATTCACGTGAATGGTGGGGAGGTCCGCGCCACACTTCGACTTGATGCGCACTTCACACGTCAGAGTGTCCGCGCACGAGCCCTTCGGCGCACTGACCAACCAGCTCAGCAGGTGAACAGCGAGATCGAGCTCAGCTCCGACCGTCCAAGAGAACTGGTACAAGATGTAGTCGTTCTCCCCTGGGAGGATGACGTCCCCACCGACCGCCAGTTGCCGAATCGTCCGGTCCCCCGCGAGCGACGACGTGAGCGTCGCCCAGACGTGAAGGCAGTATCGGGCGGTGGCCGTCGTGTTATCGAGCCTTGCCCAGAGATAGACGGAGAGCGACTCCCCTGGAAGCTTCGTGCCGATGTCGACGGGGTTGCCGATTGAGTCGCCCAGCCAAACGGTGATGAGATTCGTGTCATTCGCTGGGCAGAGCCAGTCGCATTCATCCGGAAAGATCGCGCCGGCCGCGAACGACACGAACAGCACAGCAAACGCGAGCAGAGTCACTCCTACGGCATGGCGAACTGCTTTGCGCGGCCCCCCCCGCCCTCTCCTCTCACCCCAGGACGCCTTGCTCTGTAGCAAAGCCATCGAATCCTCCTTGAAGCTGGCAACCTGGCTGCCTACGGGAGGTCCATGGCTTTGCGTCCTGCCCTCGCGGGCAGTTTGCCTTTGTCGTAGTTCTGTCCAATACACATGCTAGCGCCCAGACAGTGTCTTCAGCGCGAAGCAACGATGTGGATCTTGTAGTCCTCGTTCGCGTCATGAACTTTCGTTGCGCCCTTGGATGATCAAGGCGCGTTCGACCGACTCCGGGTCGACCATTCGCTCCTCGAGCAGGATATCACCGAGAAGCTTGTCTGTGAACTTCGTCTTCTGAAGCTCGAGACCTTTCGCCAGGTCGGCGTGACTGATCACGCCCAAGTCGACGAGGATTTCTCCGAGCCGCTTCTCGCGCTCGAAGTGCTTCTCGATGATCGAAAGGATGACGGCGCTGCGGCTCTTGCGTTCACGCCTTCCCTTCGCGTCTACCTGTTTCATCAGGTAGGCGTCCCCCTCGTTGTAGTAGATCGTCGTCTGCACGGTACGGCTCCTTCCTCTTCGGAACCCTGTTCCCAAGAGAAAGACCGGGTTCCAGTTTCTTCCCTGGTAACCCGGCTACCACGAATCTCTCTGATTCGTCAACGGACAGCCTGCTGTCCGCCTCGGCCCGAAGTTTTGCGCCCCTACCTTGCGATAGGTTTGCCCTTTTCAGGAGTACGAACTAAGTGCGGCAAGTATAGGCATCGGCGCGGTGCTTGTCAAGCTGCGCGAGCGGCGCTCGAAAACCGCTCCCAGAGGGAACTTTGGATAAGGTGATGAAATTCCGCGGCCGATTGCGGGTCGATCTGCGTGTGATCTATACTCGTTGCCACAATGAAGGCCGAGCAGACACCGATGATGAAGCAGTATCTGCGTTTCAAGGCCGAGCATCCGGGCGCGATCCTCTTCTTTCATCTGGGGGACTTCTACGAAGCGTTCTTCGAGGACGCCGAGACCCTCGCTCGCGAGCTTGACATTGTCTTGACCGCGCGGAACGGGCACCCGATGGCGGGAGTTCCCGTCCGTCGAGGGGTTGTCTACATCAATCAGCTCTTGAAGAAGGGTTACAAGGTTGCCGTGTGTCAGCAGGTCGAAGATCCGAAGAAGGCACAGGGTCTGGTCAAGCGAGACGTCGTGCGTGTCGTGACGCCGGGGACCGTGATCGACGAGTCGGTTCTCGACGCCGGGGCCAACAACTACCTCGCCGCGGCGTACCGAGCGACCGGCGCGAGGCACGTCGGCCTATCATTCGTCGATCTTTCCACGGGCGAGTTCACGTGCACGGTTGTCGCGTCGGAGGCCGCCTGCCGTTCCGAAATCGAGCGGCGCGACCCGGTGGAGATTCTCTTGCCCGAGGGAACAGCGAGCGAGATGGCTAGACTCTTTGGCGAGTGCACGATCACCGAGCTTCCCCCGGCTGCATTCACGGCGGCCCCCCACGGCGAACTCGGTGTTGACGAAGCCGCGCTCCAGGCGGCCGGTGCGATTCTCGAATACGTAGCAGCGACGCAGAAGGCGGCGCAGTCCCAGATGCGCCCACTGAGCCCATACAACGTCTCCGATCACGTGGATCTCGATCCATTCACGGTGAGCAGCCTGGAGCTCGTTCGGCCGATCCGAGAAGGACAGGAGAGCGGAACGCTTCTTCACGTCCTCGATCGGACCCTGACTAGCATGGGGCGGCGTCGGCTGCGTCGGCTGATTCTCGCCCCCTTGACCGACCGCACGGCGATCGAAGCGCGCCTTGACGTCATAGACAGTCTTGTGGAGGCCAGTCTCTTCCGCCAGGATCTCCGCGAGCGGCTGGGAGAGGTGCACGATCTCGAGCGGCTCATCGGCAGGCTCGGCGCAGGGCGCATGCGTCCCTACGATCTGAACCTTCTTCTTCGCTCGGCGGCGGCGGTTCCCTCGATCTCGTGCGGCATTGACGAGGGACTCCGACAGGGCCTGCCGAGAGAGTTGGAGCGAATCCGCGATGTATTGCGGGATCCTGAAGTGGAGGCGCTTTGCTCCGACTACGCTCGGATGTTGGTCGATCAACCACCCCTCGACTTCCGAGACGGCGGCATGATCCGAGATGGATACGACTCCGACCTCGATCAACTCCGAGAGGAGACCCGCTCCCATCGTGAGGGTTTGACGACGCTTGAGGGAGCCGAGAGAGAGAAGACCGGCATTCCGTCGCTGAAGGTTGGCTACAACAGAGTGTTCGGGTATTACCTTGAGGTTACGCGGCCTCATCTCGACAAGGTTCCGGAAGACTATCGTCGCCGACAGACACTGGCGAACGCGGAGCGTTTCGTGACCGACGAGCTGCGCGGCATCGAAGAGAAGATCGCGCTCTGCGAGGAGCGCGCGGTGGCCCTCGAACAGCTTCTGTTCGACGAGGCGGTCGAAGCCATCCGCGGAAGGATCCCGCAGGTTCAGAACGTAGCCGATGCGCTGGGCGAGCTCGATCTGTATCTCGGCCTTGCCGACACGGCGCATCGCAATCGGTACGTGAGGCCGGCGTTCACCGATGGTCACGCGATCTCGATCCACGCCGGGCGGCACCCGGTCGTCGAGCACGTCGAGGAGTTTGTGCCGAACGATCTGGATCTCCCGGAGGGGCGGGACCTGGTGATCCTGACCGGGCCGAACATGGCCGGGAAGTCCGTCTACCTGAGGCAGACGGCGCTTGTCTGCCTGATGGCTCAGATCGGATCGTTCGTCCCCGCGGCGGAGGCGACGCTGCCGATCGTGGATCGCATCTTTGCGCGCGTCGGGGCGAGCGACATGCTCGTTGCCGGCGTGAGCACGTTCATGATGGAGATGCTCGAAGTCGCGGCGATCCTCGACCGGGCGACGTCGCGAAGTCTGATCATCCTCGACGAGATGGGGCGAGGCACAAGCACGTTCGACGGGGTCGCGATCGCCTGGGCGGTCGCCGAGGAACTCGCGCGGAAGACGCGGGCGAAGACCCTGTTTGCAACGCACTATCAAGAGCTGACGAGGCTCGCCGACGAGGTGGCGAACGTGGTCAACCTTCACGTGGCCGTCAGGGAGGTCGGCCACGAAGTGGTCTTCCTTCACCGTGTCGAGTCAGGGATCGCGGAGGGAAGCTACGGCGTGCATGTTGCGCGGCTCGCCGGGCTGCCTGCCCACGTCACCGAGGCGGCTGACCGAATTCTGGCCGAACTCCTCGCGGACGCTCCGCTGTCCGATCTGGGCGCTCGACAGGTGGCGGAGAGGCTGCCGTTATTCGGCTCGGACGATCATCCCGTGATCAAGAAGCTGCGGTCGCTCGATCCGGATCGGATGACGCCGCTCGAGGCGCTGCAGGCCTTGGCGAAGCTGATCGCGGAGCTTGATTGAACACCGTGCCGCGGTACGAGATTCATCGACCGGTTCTTCGGGACGAGGTCGTGCGGCTCCTGTCGGGCCTCCCCGGACGTACGGTGGTTGATGGGACCGTCGGTCTCGGGGGGCACGCCGAAGCTCTCCTCGAGGCGACCGAGGGCACGCGCGTCGTCGGGATCGATCGCGACGAGGCGGCGCTGGCACACGCCAGACAGCGCCTCGCGCCCTTTGAGGATCGGATCCTCCTCATTCATGGGGACTACCGCGACATTGCTTCACATCTTGATGCCGCCGAGATCGACCGGGTCGACGGCCTCCTTCTGGATGTCGGGGTGTCGTCCCTGCAGCTCGACGATCCGCAACGAGGATTCAGCTTTCGAAGCGACGGTCCGCTCGACATGCGAATGGACCGATCGTGCGGGCGCCCGGCGTCGGACTGGATCGCGGCCGCCGCAGAAACCGAGATCGCCGATGCGCTGCGGGAGTACGGGGAGGAACGCTACGCTCGACGGATCGCCAGGGCGATCGTTCGGGCTCGCGGGCGCGAACCGATCGCGACGACGACGGATCTTCGACGGATCGTTCACGGCGCCGTGGCTCGCAGGTACTTCGGTCAAGCGATCGACCCGGCCACGCGGACGTTCCAGGCGGTCCGGATCGCTGTCAACGATGAGTTGGCGGGCCTGCGCCGCGGTCTACAGGCGGGGTTCGATGTCCTTGCGACCGGCGGAATCCTGGTTGTGATCAGCTTTCACTCTCTCGAGGACCGAATGGTAAAGGGCTTCCTGCGGGAGAGGGCGGCGTCCTGCGTCTGTCCGCACGATCTTCCCGAGTGCGTCTGCGACAAGCGTGTCGAAGCCGAGATCCTCACGCGGAAGCCGATCGTTCCCCGCCCCGAGGAGATCGCGGAGAACCCACGCGCCCGTAGCGCGAAGCTGCGCGCGGCGAAGAAGGTCGTCTAGTTCGGGCCTCGGAACGACAGGTGTCCGCTCCGTTCGTCCCCTGCTCAGCTATCCTCAGCGTGAGATGTCGCATCGCGGTCGGGACCGGTCTATTGGGCGCGGACGTTCGCGACGCCGGGGGATGTTGATTCCAGGCTCGCTCGTTGCGTTCGCCGGCGTTACGATCCTCGCTCTCTTCTTTCTCTACGTGTTTCAGAGCACGGCGCTTCGTGATCTGACTGCGCAGTGCGCGCTGGCCGACGAGGAACTCGTCCGCGTAGAGGAAGTGAACCGAACGCTTGAGTTCCGCATCGGGCAGACATTCTCGTTGGAGCGGATCTCGCGGATTGCCCGCGAGCAGCTTGGCATGGTCGAACCTTCGGTCGTCAGATATGTTCCCCTTCCTGCGTCAGACGGATAGAGAACACGTCACACGGAGACGTGGCCGCGTGTTGGCGGCCGTGCTGATTCTGTGCGCGTTGACGGTCGTTGGGCGGCTCGTTCAGCTCCAGCTCATCCAAGGCGGACGGTGGCGAGCCCTTGCCGCGTCGGCCCAGGAGCGAACGATCGACCTCCCGCCTCGAAGAGGGGCAATCTTCGACAGAGAAGGTACCGTGTTCGCGTTCGACGTGAAGGCAATGGCGCTCGCGGTCGACGGCTACAACATGACGAAGCCTGCGACTCTTGTCGCGATTCTGGTGGAGGAGCTCGGTCGGCCGACGAACGAGATCTCAGATCTCGTCTACCGTCCAAGCTACTTCACGTGGGTCGACCGTGGTGTTGAGCTGGAGACCGCCCAGCGCATTGATCGCCGGGTTCGAGAGGCGGACGTCCGCGGGGTGATCCTTCTCGACACGTGGAAGCGCTGCTATCCGCAGGGTCGGCTGGCGTCGAACGTCATTGGGTTCGTCGGTACGGACGGTGTCGGTCTCGAGGGGATCGAACTGCAATTCGATGAGGCGCTACGTGGGGCCCCGGCGCGGATTCACGTCGTCGAGGGCGCCGACGGTCGGACGTACCAGACGGAGATCATCGACGAAGGGAGGCCCGGAGACGACCTTGTCCTCACGCTCGATTCGGATCTGCAGTTCATCTGCGAACAGGAGATCGAGGGGGGCGTCGCTCGGTTCCGCGCCGACGCCGGCATGATCGTGGTTCTCGATCCGGTTTCGGGCGAGGTCCTGGCGATGGCGCAAGACAAGGGGTACGACCTGAATCGCTTCAGGTCGTCGACGGTCGCCGCTCGCAAGAACCTTGCGGTTTCGTCGTTGTTCGAGCCGGGGTCGATCTTCAAGGTCTTCACTGGATTGGCCGCGCTGGAGTCGAGCGTTGTGCGTGTTGACGACACCTTCGACGGAAACGACGGGATCGAAATTTCGGGGCACGTCATGCACAACGCCGAGCCCGAGCCGTACGGGATCGTGACGTTCGCGGAGATCATCGAGCACTCGATCAACACCGCGATGATTCGCGTCGGACTCCTCCTTGGCGAAGATGCGTTGCACGCGTTCCTGGAGCGACTTGGGTTCGGTCGGCGAACGGGGATCGAGCTCCCCGGCGAGGAGGCCGGGATTCTCCGGCCCCCCGATGCTTGGTCGCAGCTCGATTTGGCGGCAGCCTCGATCGGCCAGTCCGTCGCCGTAACCGGGCTTCAGCTTGCTCGGGCGATGGTGACTATCGCTAACGGCGGCTTCCTGCCGGACGCGCATATTGTCGTGGACGCAGATCGGATGAGCGGCCGCGAGGTCGCGACGGCCGAGGCGACGGCGACGATGCGCGAACTGATGACGCGCGTTGTGGCGTCGGGCACGGGAACACTCGCCGCGGTCGATGGGTTTGACGTGGCCGGCAAGACGGGAACGGCTCAAAAGGCGGTGGCGGGGCGTGGATATGTAGAGGGGAAGTACACGTCACTCTTTGCGGGCTTCTTCCCCGCGGACGATCCGTCTGTCGTCGTGCTCGTGGTTCTGGATGAGGTCAAGACGACGCCGGTCTGGGGCGGGTACACGGCCGGGCAGATCTTCCGTGAGGCGGCGACGCGAATGATCCACGCTGAGCGACTGACTCCGATTGCGGGCGGCCTTTGAGCCGATAGCGGCTCAAAGGCTCGCATGCGCATCTGGCGCATGCGGTGTGTCGATGAGGCGCAAGTGAAACGCTGGGCTTCGGTTGATCCGGTTTGGCAGCAGATCGACGGCGGTGCTATCGCCGGAGGTGGATGGCGAGCATCGATAGGTCGGCCTGGGAGACCCCGGGGACGCGGCTCGCCTGCCCGAGCGTGCTAGGCCGCACGCGGCCCAGCAGATCACGCCCTTCCATTGAGACGCCCTCCAGGGCCGCGTAATCAAGGCTCCCAGGGATCGTGACTCCCTCCATTCGACGCAGTCGCTGGATTTCTCGCTCCTGTTGTGCGAGATACCCGGAGTACTTGCCCTCGATCTCCACCTCGAAACAGACGTCGGCCGGGAGGCCGTCCGGGTCGATCAGGTCCCCGAAGCGAATCTCGGGGCGCCGCAGGAGATCGAACAGGGATGCGCCGTTGTTCGACAGCCCCGGATTTCCCCGTTGGAGCAGCCTGAGGTTGATCGGATCGGTCGGTCCGATTCGCGTCTTCTTCATATGCGCCGTGAGCCGCTCGATCGCGTCCCTTCGCGCAACGAAGGCCTCGTACCGCGCCTCGGACAGAAGTCCGATCTCGTGTCCCACGTCGGACAAGCGCAGGTCGGCGTTCCCTTCGCGGAGCGTGACGCGGTACTCGGCTCTGGAAGGCAGCATCCTGTAGGGCTCGGTGATCCCCTTCGTCACGAGGTCATCGATCATCACGCCGATGAACGCGCGGCCGCGATCGATGACGACCGGCTCGTGCCCGCGGACGGCGCGGGCGGCATTCACCCCCGCCAGGAGGCCGAGGGCGGCCGCCTCTTCGTATCCGGTGGTGCCGATGATCTGCCCGGCGAGATAGAGGCCGTTGATGCCGTCGACGGCCAGCGTTTGATCGACGTGGAGCGGATCGACGTAGTCGTACTCGATGTTGTAGCCGTAGCGCTCGATGTGGGCTTCCTCGAGTCCCCGGATGGAGTGAACGATCCGGTCCTGGATCTCGGGGGAGAAGGCGGTGTAGATGCCTTGCAGATAGACCTCGGCGTTGTGTCGCCCCTCCGGCTCGCAGAAGATTTTGTGCGACGCCTTGTCGGGGAACCGGACGATCTTCGTCTCGAGAGACGGGCAGTGCCGAGGTCCGACCCCGTCCATCAGTCCGTTGTAGTTGGCGCTCTGATCGAGGTTTGACGCGATGATCGCGTGTGTCTCTGCGTTGGTGTGCGTGACGTAGACGGGAAAATCGTCCGGAAGCACGCGAGGCTCGGACCCGAAGGAGAACGCCAGCGATCGGTCGCTGGTCGACTGACGCTCGAGCGAGTCCGTGGCGATTGTGTCGCGGTGTGCGCGTGGTGGCGTTCCTGTCTTCAGACGCTGCATGCGGAGTCCGAGGTTGCAAAGCGACTGTGCGAACGCGACGGACGGCGGTTCGCCGGCGCGACCGGCAGGATGCGACATGTTGCCGAGCAGGACAGCACCGTTGAGAAACGTGCCGACACAGACGATGACAGCGCGCGATCTGAGCTCCGGACCTCCTTGAAGTCGAACGCCGGCGACCCGGCGACCTCGGAGAACCAGCTCGCCAACCATCCCTTCCACGACGTCGAGGCCGTCCGCGGCTTCGAGGATTCGTCTCCACGAACGCTTGTACTCATCGCGGTCCGCCTGGGCACGCCGAACCTGCATTGCAGGTCCCTTGCTCGTGTTTAGCAGGCGGATGTGGATCATCGCCTCGTCGGTGACGCGGGCCATCGCCCCGCCGAGGGCGTCGATTTCACGAACGAGCTGAGATTTTCCCGGCCCACCGATTGCCGGATTGCACGGCATCTTGCCGATCTCGTTCAGGTTGATCGTGATCAGGGCCGTCGTGACCCCGAGGCGGTGGGCGGCAAGCGCTGCCTCGCAGCCGGCATGGCCGGCGCCGATCACAACGACATCGTACTCGGGCATCACGCTTGCTTCTTCAGTCCTTCTTTGCCAGCTTGAACCACTCGAACATCTCGATCGGGAACGGGAAGACGATCGTCGAAGCGTTCTCGGCCGAAATGGCGTTCAGGGTCTGCAGATAGCGAAGCTGCAGAGCTGCCGGATTGCGCTCGATGATCGCGGCAGCTTCGCCGAGCTTGGTCGCCGCCTGGAGTTCACCCTCGGCGTTGATGACCTTCGCGCGGCGTTCTCGCTCGGCCTCGGCCTGCCTGGCGATCGCTCGCTGCATGTCGGCCGGGAGCTTGACGTCCTTGATCTCCATGTTCTTGACCTTGATTCCCCACGGGTCGGTCTGCTCGTCGACGATCTGCTGAAGCTGCATGTTGATCTTGTCGCGTTCTCCGAGGACCTGGTCGAGTTCGAATCCGCCCAGAACGCTCCGCAACGTGGTCATCGCGATCTGACGCGTCGCCTCCATGTAGTTCTGCACTTGAACGACGGCGTCATTCGGATCGAGGACGCGGAAGAAGAGCACGGCGTTGACTTGAGCTGAGACATTGTCCTTGGTGATCACTTCTTGCGGCGGTACGTCGAGCGTGACTATACGCAGACTCACTCGCACCATCTTGTCGATGAGCGGGATGATCAAGAAGATCCCGGGCCCCTTGGGGCCGACCAGCCGCCCGAGGCGGAAGATGACGCCGCGCTCGTACTCGCGAACGATCTTGACCGCGCTTGAGAGAAACAGGAACAGGACGGCGATGATTGCTGCAACAGCTGTATACATGGTTTTCCCCTCCCACGGTTCAGGTTCGGACGAACCCGTACGATGGTAGGGACCCCGCTTGGGAATGTCAATTGTGCCGGCCGAGGGGCTGGTTCGGTATACTCCGATCCCGTCGGGGAGGTGTTCGATTGATGAGGCGACGTTTGGTCGCAGGGAACTGGAAGATGCACATGACGCCGCAGGAAACGGAGGCGTTCATCTCTGCGTTCCTCGATCGGATCTCCGGGGAACGAGAGGCCGATGCCCCCGAAACCCTGCTCATTCCCCCGTACACGAGCCTCGACCGTGCCGCCCGTCTTCTTGAGGGAGCCGGCGTCGAACTTGGAGCTCAAGATCTCCACCACGAAGAGCAAGGTGCGTACACCGGGGCCGTTTCCGGGAGCATGATCCGCGCTTGTGGATGCCGATACGTTCTCGTTGGACACTCGGAGCGACGGCACGTCTTCGACGACGACGACGAAACCGTTACCCGCAAGCTTCGCGCGGCGCTCCATGTCGGTCTTCTCCCCATCCTGTGCGTCGGCGAGGTCCTCGAGGAGCGTCGATCGGGAAGGACGGAGGACGTCGTCTTCGCCCAGCTCCGCGCCGCAGTGCAGAACGTGGACTCGGAAGAGGTCGCTCGGGTCGTGATCGCCTACGAACCGGTCTGGGCGATCGGCACCGGGGAGACGGCGTCGCCGGACCAGGCACAGGACGCGATCGCCGCGATTCGCGGGTGGTTGGCCGAACGATTCGACATCGTGCTCGCGGAGCGAGCACGCATCCTCTACGGCGGCAGCGTCAAGCCGGAGAACGCGGCGTCGCTTGTTGCGCAGCCGGACATCGACGGTGCCCTCGTCGGCGGCGCGTCGCTCGATCCGGACGCGTTTGCTCGCATCCTCGTTGCAGCGAACGGGCAAAGGGAGGCGCCGTGAGGATTTTCCGCACGATTCCGAATCAGATCACGCTGTCGCGGATCCTCTTCGTTCCGCTGCTGATGTTCCTTGTCCTGTTCGATTCGGACATCACGCGGATCCTCGCGATGGTCCTGTTCTTCCTTGCTGCCGTCTCTGATGCGGCGGACGGCTACATCGCCCGCAGCCTCAACCAGACATCGCTGTTCGGGAAGTTCGCCGACCCGATCGCCGACAAGTTGCTCATCGCCGGCGCGCTCATCGCCCTACTACAACTCGGCGAGCTGGGGGCTTGGGCGGTGATGCTCATCATCGCACGCGAGTTCTTGGTGACCGGCCTGCGGATCCTCGCCATCTCCGAGGGCAACGAGATCGGCGCGAGCCTCCTCGGGAAAGCGAAGACAGTTTCGCACGTCGCTCTGGTTCTCGCCATCCTCGCCGATCGTTCGTTTGCACTCGGGCCGGGCGGCGGCGTCGCGAAGACGGCGTGTTTGATCCTCGCGCTCGCGCTCTCGGCAATCTCGGGCGCCGAGTACTTCTACCGATCCAGACGTCTGTTCGCCTAGCGGATCGCCTCATCGCGTTTGTCCGGTCGGCGGGGTACAGGGACTCCCGTCCGCGAGCACTTCGAAGACCTCTGCGGAGCCAGGCAACCTCGGTACTCATCCTGCCATGCGAAGGCGCGGCGTTCGCCGCATCAAGCGTCGAGGCGACGGCGCGGCCGACGTCGATTCAGATCCTGAACGGGCTGGCCGACGGGCACGATCTGCGTTTGGGTCACCGATGTCGAGGGCGAGGCACTCCTCTTGCCCCTGTCTCGGGAGCCCTAAAGCGGTCGGCTACTCGCCGATAATCTTGACCAGAACCCGCTTCTTCCGCCGTCCGTCGAACTCCCCGTAGAAGATCTGCTCCCATGGGCCGAGATCGAGGCGCCCATCGGAGACGGCGACCGTGACTTCCCTCCCCATCACTTGGCGCTTGAGGTGCGCGTCCCCATTGTCTTCGCCGGTTCGGTTGTGACGGTAGTGTTCGATCGGCTCGTGCGGCGCGAGTTCCTCCAGCCAGCGTTCGTAGTCGGCGTGGAGTCCCGGCTCATCGTCGTTGACGAACACGCTGGCGGTGATGTGCATGGCGTTGACGAGGCATAGCCCGTCGCGGATCCCGCTCTCCGATAGGGCGGCCGCGACGTCCGATGTGACGTTGACGAACGCTCTGCGCGTCGGCGTCTCGAACCAGAGTTCCTTTCGATGGCTTCGCATCCCTCCTCCTCATCGTGGCTGCGTCGTCGTGTTCGGTGGGCTTCGCGAAGGATACAGGATCGCCAGTAGAATGGACCGAAGGAGGGTCCGTGCGAAGCCGAGCCTCGATCTTGCACTACTTGGGCATCATCCTCATCGCGTTCTCGATTCTGCAGGCGGCGCCGCTCATTGTCAGCGTCATCTACCGCGAGACGGTCCAGTTTCCGATGCGGAACTTCGCCGTTCCGGCCGGCCTCAGCCTGGCGCTGGGCCTCGCGATGGCGTTCTTCTTTCGACCGCGGCGTCTGACTGTCGGCACGGCGATGGCTGTGGGAGCGCTTGGATGGTTCGTCCTCTCCTTGGTCGGAGCCATCCCGTTTTGGATGGCTCTTCGGATCACGTACCTCGATGCGTTCTTCGAGACGGCGAGCGGCTTCACGACGACCGGCGCGACCCTGTTCACGGGGCTTTCGATCCTTCCGAAGAGCCTTCTCTTCTGGCGC
Organism: uncultured Thermotogae bacterium; assembly: GCA_964570515.1. Taxonomy (GTDB): domain Bacteria; phylum Bipolaricaulota; class Bipolaricaulia; order UBA7950; family UBA9294; genus CAZMYM01. The sequence goes on from CAZMYM010000018.1 coordinate 13,260, forward strand.
GCGCTGACCGAATGGATCGGCGGACTCGGCATCTTCACCCTGTTCCTGTTCGTCATCCGTGAGGGGGGCGCACGACACGCGCTCCTTGGCGCCGAAACACACAAGGCATCCTCGGAGCGCTTCTCGCCCGGCGTGTTCAGCTCGCTTCGCATCCTTTGGTCGATCTACGGGGGGCTGACCGTAGCCTGCGTGGTCCTCCTTTGGATCGAGGGTTTGAGTCTGTTCGATGCGGTGACGCATGCGCTGACCACGGTTTCGACCGGCGGGTTCTCCAACTACGATGCCAGCGTTGCTCACTTCGCCGCCGGAGGATTCCGCCACGCCGTGGTGATCGAGTACACGATCCTGGTCTTCATGTTCCTCGGCGGGACAAGCTTCCTCGTCCATTGGAACCTGTTGCGGCGACGGTGGAGGTCGGCCTTGGGAAACGTCGAGCTGCGCGCCTGGCTGGTGCTGCTGCTCGGGGCGACGATTCTGGTGGCGTTTGCAGATCGGTCTCGGGTCGCCGAGATCGGCCTGCACGACCACGTGCGGACGTCCCTGTTTCACGTCGTTTCCATCGCAACGTCGACCGGGTTCACGACGAGGGAGCTTGCGTTGTTCTCCCCGTTCTCCAAGCAGATCCTGCTGATCCTGATGTTGGTCGGCGGCTGCGTGGGGTCGACGGCTGGCGGGCTCAAGGTGATGCGGACGACGATTCTGAGCAAGCTGCTGGGGCGGAGGCTCCGTTTGACGACTCGCTCCCGACAGGAGATCGTGCCGCTCACCGTCGGAGGACATTCCGTTTCGCTCGACGAAGCCGAGCGGACGGTGGCGATCGCGGTCGGCTGGACGCTTGCTCTTCTCATCGTCTGGCTTGCGACGACGTTCGTCTCTACCCTTGACGCGTGGGGGTCGCTCTCCGCAGCCGTCTCGGCGCTGGGGAACATCGGACCGCACTTCGTCGCCGCGGAGACGTTCGCCGAGATAGGCGCGACGGCCAAGGTCTTCTACATTCTCGCGATGGTTGCCGGGCGGTTGGAGATTCTTCCGTTCCTTCTGATCTTCTCCCGCCGGGCCTGGAGGTAGGTGAGGAATCAATGCGCATCGTTGTAGCTGGAGCCGGCGTGACAGGCCGGCGGCTGGTAGGAAAACTAGCGGACGGTCGCCACGACTTGGTGGTGATCGATCTCAATCGCGATCTTTGCGAGGCGATCAGTGCCGAATTCGGCGCCGTCGCCATCTGCGGCAACGCCACCGACGTCTCGACATTGGAGGCCGCCGAGATCGATCGGGCCGATGTCGCCGTGGCGTTGATGGGCTCGAACGCTGACAACTTGGCGTTCTCCCTTCTAACGCGCGGGGCCGGTGTCGAGCGGATCATTGCTCGCATGCCGAACCCGAAGTACCGGGCGGCCTACGAAAGTGCGGGCGTAACGAGCATCTTGGACGTCGTGGGCCTGTTCCTCGATCGTCTCGTTCTGGAGATCGAGCATCCACCGGTCCATCAGGTGGCGTCGATCGCCGACGGGCAGGGAGCGATCGTCTGGGTCACGGTCGCCGATGGGGCGGCGGTGTGCAACCGTCCGCTCGACGAGGTTCGAGCAGATCGGCGGTTTCCTCACGGGTGTGCGGTTTCGGGTCTGATGCGGTCCGAGGTCGATCGCCTGCTGTTCCCGTCGGGGCGGGATCGCGTGCTTCCCGGAGATCGAGTCCTTCTTGTCGGGACGATCGACGGACTGACGCGGGCGCTGGAGCTGTTCGGTGAGAAACGAGGGCTTGCGGCGTTCCTCCGCCGAGTCCGCGGCGGAGAAGACGCCGTAGACGACGAGACGCAGGCGCGGCTGGAAGCGTCCGTGGACGGCGTCGAAGAGGCCGAGGAGGGGGCGGATGAAGGATTGCCTCCTACTCCTCTGACGTAGCGGGAGCGCGGATGATGTCAACCTGGCGGAAGACCAGGTGAAGTGCCACCCTCGCGGTTCCGTCTTCGGCCGGTTCGTAGAGCAGCAGCGTGAACTCGAGTCGGTCCGGATCCGCGAAGACGGTGTTGTCGCGCAGGAGCGGGCTGAAGACGAGGCCCTGGTTGCGGATGGCGCCGTCCCCCTTCCGTAGTGCGTGCGCGAGCGTCCACGTGCCTTTCATCGCACTTCGGAGCGGCTCCCCGTCGAGGCGGAGGGCGTATGCGCTCGTCCCCAACAGAACCGCGTAGGTCTCAGGGAGCCTGGACTCGCCCCGCGCAGTCTCACCGTGGGTCGTGACGTCGCTCAGCACGGTCGCACTCTCTTCGCTCTCCGAGCGCAAGGAGAGTGTCCCGATCCACGGTTCACCGGCGCCCAGGACCGTGGTGGCCCCGTCGAGCTCGATCGTGAGCCGTACGAAGCCTCGCGTCCCTCCTTCGGACACTCGAATTCGCCCCTCTCCGTCGAGAGGTCGGACGTCCTCGCCCCCGGCGTAGGCGAACGGATCCTCGATGTCGCCGACGAGAACGGGATCGCCGACGACGATCTCCCATCCTCTGCCCATGGCGAGAGCTTCATCGATGGCTCGAACCGCCAGCCAGCCTGCGGCGAAGAGAGCCGCCACGCCGAGAATGGCGAGGAAGATGCGCGATGTGCCCATCTCCGCTACGGTGAAATCGTGAACGGCTCGTCGAACGCTTCGACTCCATTCAGGACCGCGTGAGCCCTGTACCTGCCCTGCCCAAGGCCCGAGGGGTCGAGATGGTAGTGTCGCCAGTCGCCCGGGGAGACGACGTCTTCCGTCTGTGCGACGGGCACGCCGTCCGAGTCGACCCAAGCGATGTCGAAGACATCCCGCCGCTGGATCCGCGTGAAATGAACGATGAGGTGAACGGCGTCGTCGGTCTGGGAGAAGCGACTCGTTTCCCCTTCGCCGATGTATCCGTCGCGCTTCGCCTCCACCGAACGGTAGAGGCCGTAGCGCAGTTCCCTCGTGTAGGCGGCCGTGAGTGCGCCTTGGACGTCTCCGGCGATGGACGTCGCGGCGTTGGCGAGAAGCGAGTCGAATCCGCCGAAGAGGCTTCCTTCACGGAGGGTCGTCGAGTCGGAGGCCTGCAGATCGAGTGCCCGCTCGATTAGCCCGGAACGGGCATCGACCACTTCAATCTGGGCTCGGATGCGCGCGCTGTACTCCGTTGCCGGCGTCTCGTTGACGCAGTTGCCGTTTTCCCAAGCGACGCAGATCTGCGTCTCGCGCGAACTGGTGTCTACGGCGTAGACCGATCCCGTGATCAGTTTGCTGACGCCTGTCAGGGATCCGATCTCGACGGCGGTCTTCGGATCGATGAAGCCGGTTTCGGACAGCGCGTGTTCGATCAGCAGGGCGTCGAGCTGGGCACGCGAATAGACATCAATGCCTTGCGCGTTCACCAGTTTCGTCTCGACCCGACCTCCCAACGTCTCTCCCACCCCGGGCCAACTCGAGCTGTTGGTGAACGCAAGGACGCCAACGTCGAGGCGCTCGTTTGCGATCACGGCCTGTTCAGACGGCTCAGGGATGAAGAACAGAAAGAGCGTCGCCACCAGCAGAACGCCGACGACGACCGCAATCAACAGGCCCACAGTGTCGTCCATCGTCCACCTCCCGGGAATCAGCTTACATCGGACGCCCCACCGTACACGGTTGGGTCGACGGGATTCAAGGGGTCCGACGGTTCCTCTACGAGGCTTCGCACGTGCCGCGCCCCGATCGGATGTGGGCCGCGGCGGCTTCGCACCCGCTGGCGTTGGCTTGAGAGAGGGGCGCATGTTCGAGGATGGCGACGACGAAGGCCGCAGCGAACGCGTCGCCGGCTCCGGTGGAGTCGCCTGATAGAGTCTCCGTCGGTGTGTGCAGGCTGCGGTCTTCTCCGCTCCAGGCGAGCGCGCCGGATGGCCCAAGCGTGATCGCTCCGGTCGGGAACCGGCTCGCCAATGCGTCCGCGATCGCCTTGGGGGCGTCGAGGTTCGTGAGGGTCTGGGCTTCTGTAAGGTTGGGGAAGATCCAGGTGACTCCGGTCAGCGCGGAGCGAAACGCGCCGACACCGAGGGCGGCGATCAGGCTTGCCGGCGGCGGATCGACGGAGATCGTGATCGCGCGCGCGCGGCCGATGGCGATCGCGCGTTGCGCTGCCTCTCGTTGCGTGGCGGACAGGAAGGCATACCCGGAGACGTGAAGGTGGTCGGCCGCAGCGAACGCGGCCTCGTCGATCCACTTCGCGGTCAGCCCGTCGTTCGCTCCGCGCGAGCAGATCATGGTTCGCTCGGTCCCCTGCTCGAGGGCCAAGATCGTGCCGCTCGGTCCCTCCACCCGTCCGACGATCGGGTGAATGCCGCATACCTCGAGCGAACGGACGAGAAGATCCCCGATTAGGTCATCGCCGACGCAGCCGAAGAACGTGACGGAGGCGCCCGCGCCGGCTGCAACTCGTGCGAACGTCCCCGCGCTTCCCCCGGGTCCAGCCCAGACGTTGGAGCGGACCTCGGTGCCCGGATCGAGGTCGGCCGGACACTGCGCGTGAACGTCGAGATTCAGGTCACCGACGACGACGATGTGGCTCATCCGCCGATCCTGAGACTGGCGACAGCGTCTGAGAGGGCGCGAACCCTGTCGACGTCGATCGGCCCGCCTAGGCGTCCGTCCTCCCTGAGTGCTGTGCCGACGATGAATCCGTCGGCGTCTCGGTACGTGGCGAGATTGTCGATCCGTACACCGCTTCCGACGAACACGGGAAGGTCGACTGCACACTTGACCGTTTGGAGGTCGTCGGGGTCCGTTCTACGCCCGGTACCGATCCCGGAAACGATGAGTCCATCGGGACCGTTGCGGGCGGCATCGATCGCCGCTTCTTCGAGCCGGGTCAGATGCGCGGCATGCTTGACGTGGATGTCGGCGAGAATCCTCGTCTCCACACCCAGGTCGCGTTTCAACCACAACAGCTCGCGTGCCTGCCCCTCGATGATCCCCTGATCCGCGAATGCGACGCCGGCGAACACGTTGACACGGATGAAGGACGCTCCCGTCGCGGCGGCGATCGACAGCGCTGCGACGGCATCGTTCCGCAGGACGTTGATCCCGATGGGCACGTGCGCCCTTTCGGCGAGCCGATCGACGACGACGGCCATCATGGCGATCGTCTCGCGCGGCGCGGCGACGGCATACGGCGCGTCGCCGAGATTCTCTATGAGGACGGCATCGGCCCCGCCTGATTCGAGCGCGTAGAGATCACCGAGCGCCGCATCGATGAGCGGCTTCGGGCCCTGCTGTCTGTATCGGACACTCCCTGCCAGCGGGGGCAGGTGGATCATCCCGATCAACGGTTTCTCGACGGTGAATACTTTCCCAGCCATGACGCGAAACTATAGCGAAAGGACGAGGGCCTCACCATGGAGGAGCGGAGCGGTGAGGGCCTCACCATCGAGCAGCAAAACGGTGAGGGGACCATCAACGGGCAAAGGAACCCTCTCGGCGCTCACAGCCAGGGATCGATATGCCGGTCGCGAAGCCGAATCGGGTGATCGGCGTGGCGGACGATCCCTTGTCGATCGATCACGAACGTATACGGAATCTCGTCGACGCCGTATAGGGCCCGAACGGCCACTGTGTCGGCCAGATCCCCACGCAAGACGATGAAGTCGTCGAAACCGTTCTCCTCGAGAAACGCCCGGGCCGCGGCTTCGGAGGTATCCAGGTTCACGGTGACAACAATCAAACCGCCCTCGGCGAACTTCTCCCGGAGTGCCTCCAAGTGAGGCATCGTCGTACGGCAGGGAGGGCACGTGCTCTGCCAGAAGTCGAGGAGGATGACGTATCCCCGGTAATCGGTCAGAGCGGCCGCCGGCCCGTCGAGGCTTCGGAGGGTGAAGTCAGGAGCACGTTGACCGACATCCGTCCCGATCGCCGGGGGATTCGCGGAGTCGGAGACGCCGATTGCACGGACCGTCGACGCTTCGGTGCCGCGATCATCGGTCACGGTGAGTCTTGCCTCGAACGTTCCCGGGACCATGTAGACGTGAGTTGTGGTGGCTCCGTTCCCCGTGGTTCCATCACCGAAGGCCCAAGCGTAGGACGTGATCGCCCCGTCCGGGTCGATCGACACGTTCGCATCGAAGAAGACGGCGAGCGGCGCGTCCCCTGAGTCAGGCGTGCGGGTGAAGGAAGGGATTGGAGTTCGATTGAGTGCCAAACAGGCGGCGAGGGAAACGCACACCAGGGCTGCCAGTGTCCCTGCGAATAGACGCTTTGCCCTCTGTCTTGGGTCCAAACGGCTCCTAGAAAGCCTACGAGGCCCCGTAGCGGAGCCTCGCATATTCTTTGGCCTTGGGTCCCCTCTCGTACGAGCATTAACCTACGGTGCAGGTGTCAAGGGCGCGTGGAGAGATTGTGAAGCGTTTGTGAAGCGCGTTGCCGATTCAGGGGCGAATCGGGACGCTATGTATTGTGACCGGCTGCCGTGGGCGGGTACTCTGCCCCATGGCCCGGAACGCAGTGTGTAAGAGCATCCAACGGACCCCTCTTCAGCTACGACTCCGGCATGACGCGAGCCGGGCCACCCTGGGAGAGCGCTAGTGTCCGTCGACCTGCTGTCTACGTACATCGCGATGGATCGAAGGCACGCGCTCGTCCGCGGAGAAGAGCTTCCGGATCGTACGACGGGCTCCGTTCTCCTTGCGGACGTCTCGGGGTTCACGCCGTTGACCGAAGCGCTGGTCGACGGGCTCGGACCGCGCCGTGGCGCCGAGGAACTGACCGACATCCTGAACACGGTCTACACGTCGCTCGTCTCCTGCGTCCACGACTTCGGTGGCAGCGTCGTCTGTTTCATTGGCGACGCACTCATCGGCGTCTTCGACCGCGATCCGGGATCACGCGGTGTCGCCTGCGCCCTTCAGATGCAGAAAGCGATGGACGCGTTCCATGCGGTCTCGGTTCCGGGAGGTGCGGCCGTCTCCCTCGCGATGAAGGCGGCTGTGGAGACGGGGCCCGTGCGCCGGTTCCTCGTCGGCGACGAAGCGGTTCGCCGGATCGACGTCCTCGCCGGTGCGACGATCGATCGCCTGGGTGACGGAGAGCATCTCGCGGGCCGGGGTGAGGTTGTCGTCGGCCCGGCTCTTGCCGAGCGACTCAACGCGGATCTCCTGATCGAAGAACGGCGTGATCGTTTCTGTGTCATCCGAGGGCTGAGGGAGACTCCGGAAGCGCAGCCTTGGCCGGGATTGGCGATCGATGCCGTTGACCCGGATTCGATCCGTCCTCTCGTGCTTCCTGAGGTCTACCACCGGGTCATCGGTGGACGCGGCGGTTTCCTCGCGGAGCTACGGCCGATTGCCGCGTTGTTCTTGCGCTTTGAAGGCCTCGACTACGACGGCGACGATGACGTCGGCAAGAAGCTCGACGCGTTCGCGCGTAGGGTTCAGCAAGTCACGAGGCGCTACGGAGGGCACGTCCTCCTCTTGACGACGGCGGACAAGGGAAGCCACCTCTATGCCGCGTTCGGAGCCCTCGAGGCGCATGAGAACGATGCGGAGCGTGCCGTCGCCGCGGCGATGGCTCTCAGCCGAGTCCCGGAGGAATTCGACTTCGTCGAGGGCCTGCAGATCGGCGTCAGCCAGGGACGCGTGCGCGTCGGAGGCTACGGCGGCGAAACGCGTAGGACCTATGGCGCGCTGGGCGAGACGGTGAATCGGGCTGCACGTCTGATGGGCGTGGCCCCGCCTGGCGAGATCCGGTGTGACGAGCAGGTTCACGCGTCGACGAAGGCGTGCTTCGCGTTCGTCGAGCTGCCGGAAGTGACGCTCAAGGGGATGCGGCGCCCGCAACGGATCTACCGCCCGACGGCGAGGAAGAGCGAGCGGCGCGCGATAGAGCAGGGCGACCTGATCGGACGGACTGAGGAGATGGAGACTCTTCGGCGGTGTTTGGGCGAGGCGCGCGCCGGCGGACGACGCGTCCTGCGCATCGAGGGCGAGGCCGGAATCGGGAAGAGCCGGCTGGTCGGAGAGCTTCACAGGCTGGCGGCCGAAACCTTTACCGATTGGCTCTTCGGCGCGGCGAGCAGCATGGAACAGCACACGCCGTATCGCGCGTGGCGAGAGGTGGCGCTCTCGCTGTTTGGGGTCGAGAGCGAAGTCGATCCGGCCGAGCGGCGGCGACGCGTCGTGGAAACCATCGTGGCGCTCAACCCGTCATACGAGGAACGCGTCTCCTTGCTGAACGATGTCCTTGGCCTTGATCTTGCGGAGACGGATCTCACCCGAAGTTACGATCCCCAGCTTCGCCACGAAGGCCTCGCCTCATTGATCGGTGAGTTGTTACGACGACGAGCTGAGGAGCGTGCCATCGTTCTGGTCATCGATGACGTTCAGTGGATGGATTCGCTGTCGTGGGACCTTCTCCTCTCCGTTGCGCGCACGCTCGCCGATCGACCGGTCCTTTTGGTGTTGGCGCATCGACCGATGTCGGAGCCCATTCCCCGCTCGTTCACGATGCTCTCCGCTCTGGCCGACGCCGAGGCGCTGCCGCTAACCTCTCTTCCTCCTGAGGATACGGTGGCCCTTGCCGCGATCCGGCTCGGTCTTGCCCCCGACGCTCTTCCGCGCGAGGTGGGGTCGTTCTTGATCGAGCGCGCCGGAGGGAATCCGTTCTTCGCGTTGGAGCTGGTCGGAGCCCTTCGGGATCGCGAGCTTCTTGTCGTGGACGGGGAGACTTGTTCGCTCACCGCCGACCTCGAGACCGTGCGCGACAGCGTGCCAACGACGCTGGAAGGTGTCGTGCTCTCGCGTCTAGACCAGCTGCCAAGCGAGGTGCAGTTGACCGTCAAGGTTGCGTCCGTCATCGGCCGATCGTTCCCGTTCAGAGCGCTTCGGGACGTGTACCCTGGTGGAGTCGAGTCGGAGCTTCTGGAGACGCAGCTCGAGGAGACCGGAAAGCGACGGCTGACGGTGCAAGAGGCCGAAGAGCCGGAGCGAAGCGATGCCTTTCAGCACATTGTGACACAGCAAGTCGCCTACGACACGCTCCTTTTCGAGCAGCGCCGGACACTCCATCGGGACGTCGCCGGCTGGGTTGAGACCGCGCATGCTGAGAGTTTGAGCCTTCACTACCCGCTCCTGGTCTTCCACTGGAACCGCGCCGGAGACGAGGAGAACGAGCATCGCTGCTGCCGGCTCGCGGGAAGCCAGGCGGCGGGGCAGGGCGCAAACGTCGAGGCGCTCGTGTATTACTCGCGGGCCGTCGAGCTGATCGATCGCCTCGATCAAGACCCGCACTCGGAACAACGCTTCGAAGCGCTCGAGTCGCGAGCGGGCCTTTTTGCTCTGCTTGGGCGGGTTGGCGAGGAGCGCGCCGATCTGGAGGCGCTTCGGTCGATCTCCGAAAGCGCCGGATCGCCAGTCCGGCAAGCGGAAGTCGACCTCCTTTGGTCCGACTTCCACCGGCGCGGGGGACAGTTCTCTGAGGCCATCGAGGAGGCGGGACGTGCGCTCGAGAAGATGCGCGCTTCGGGAGAGCAGGCCGGCGCGGCACGGGCGCTGACATCCATCGGCAGCGCGCTCGAGGGACTGGGGCGGTTCGCCGACGCCCGTTTACGCGTGGAAGAGGCTCTTGCTCTCTTCCGCTCGCTCGACGCGCTCGACGGGCAGGCAGCGACTCTAAAGACCCTCGGCGTCGTCAGTGCCAGACTGGGGGAGTTCCCGCAGGCGATGGAGCGATTCGGCGAAGCACACGAACTCTTCAGGAAGCTCGGAGACCGAAAGGGCGAAGCGGACATTCTGGGGAACCTCGGCGCGGTGCATTACTACTGGGGCGAATACGAGAAGTCCATCGAGAACACGGAGGCCGCCCAGCGGGTCTTTCACGAGATGGGGAATCGGATCGGATCGGCCAAGTGCCTGACCAACGTCGGGAACGCGTACAGCGAACTCGGCGCTTTCGCCGAGGGCCTGCGCTCTCACGAACAAGCTCTCGAAATCTATCAGCAGCTGGAGGACGCGAATGGTCGCGCGGACAGTCTGTTCAATGTCGGGATCGCGCTTCAAGCGTTGGGCGTCGGCGGGTATCCCAATCTAACATTCAGAGCCCATACCGAGTCGCCTCAGCTCTTCGAAGCCATCGAACGCTACGAGGAGGCGCTCGAAATCTACGCGGGAATCGGCAGTCAGCGCGGTAAGGTTCTGTCGAACTTCAAGCTCGGCTCGGCGCTGCTCGGCACCGGAGAGATCGAAGCTGCAACACCGCACCTTCGGGTCGCGCTCGATCTCAGTCGTGAGATGAGGCTCTCGAGTGTCGAGATGCAGAGCCTCGCGGCATTGGCGCGAGCGGAGCTTTTCCGCGGTGAGGCTGAGAAGGCCCATGAGCTCTCTCTTGAGGTGATCGATCGGTTGGGAGACTCGATGCCCCCGGACGCCAACGAACTCCACTTTACGCACGCAGCGGTTCTCAGGGCGATCGGGCGTGCAGACGAGTCAACGCCGCATCTAGAGCTTGCCCACCGTTCGGTCGTCGAGCGCGCGGAGACGATTCGGGACGACGGCCTCCGCGCCGGCTTCCTCGACGCGTGCCGTGAGATCGTGACGGAGTGGGAGCGGCACAAACAGACAGCCTCAAGTTAACCGTTCAGCAGGAGGCCGCCCTTTCGGGGAAGGCGCCCTCGGGTACGGGCAGTACCTTCCGGAATCAGATGCGAGAATATCTCCGTTCGGGCTGGAAGAAGGCGACGCGTCTCCCTTCGCGATCCTAGAAGAATGCGACGGCAGCGTTGCCTTCCGGATCTGTCGGCAGGTGCAGCAGGTAGTATCTCTTTCCCAGGATGAACTGGTCCTTGTGAATCGTGAAGCGGACGATGGCGTTCGTCGGGATGATGTAGTTGACCTCGGCACCGTTCGCCTCGTACCCGGCTCCGGCGAGACCACCGGTCATCTGGACCGAGGAGATCTCGGCGCCCGTGGTTGGCGAGACGTCCTCGCCCACCTGGAACATGAAGGCCGAGCCCGGGATCGGCACGCCGTCTTTCGTCAGCTGCCCGAAGACGGCAAGTCCCTCGATGCTCGATTCGAGCAGGACCTCACTCACCGTGTCCGAGCCGACCGAGACTTCGTCGTATGCGCTGCAGCCGGTGGCGACGTTGGTCGCTGTGGCGCGGTAGAGTCCGGTTCGGTCCACCGTGATCGACGCGCTCGTTCCGACGAGCTCGCCAAACGTGTCCTCCCACGTCACCGTACACGATCCGTCGCAATCCGTGATCGTCGCGGTCAGCGTCACCTGCCGTGTTTCGAGGGTCAGCATCTGGTCGGGACCGGCCTCGACGGCGGGCAGGGCGAGGTCCTGTTCGACAACCACAGTCTCGCTCGCCCAGCAGCCGTTCGAGCCGGTCGCGGTCACCGTGTAGATCCCCGGTTCGCTGACCAGGATGGACGCGCCTTCGCCGCCGACGCCTCGGCCCGGTGCCGTCCACGCGATCTCGTACGGAGGCCTTCCGCCGGAGACCGTCGCGCTGAGAGAGACTTCGGAGAGGGCACAAGTGAGGACGCCGCTTCCATACGCGCTGACCGTCGGCGGGTTCATGTCCCCGGTGACCGTGACGGCACTCGTCGCCGAGCAGCCATTGGCTCCGGTGACCGTCACGGCGTAGGTACCCGCCTCGCTGACGGAGATCGACTCCGTGCTTCCGACAAGATTGACGCCCGGCTTCGTCCAAGCGTACGAGTACGGCGGTTTGCCGCTCGTGACGTTCGCGTTCAGCGTCACCGAGGTCGTGCTGCAGGTGAGCGTTCCGTTCACGGTTGCCTGGACAACAGGCGACGAAATGTCCTGTGTGACGACGACGTTGGCGGTCGCTACGCACCCGTTGGCGCCGGTGACTGTCACGGTGTAGGTTCCTGGTGCGCTTACCGTGATGCGCGGATCGCATCCGGTGAGAGTTCCGCCAGGTCCCGACCATGCAACGGCGAACGGGGGACGTCCTCCCGGGATCTGCGCGATCAGATCGACCTCGCGGACTCCGCACGTGAGAACCCCGTCGACGGTCAGCTGAACGACGGGCGGGGCGGTGTCCTGAAAGACGGCGACGGAGTCGCTGACCGAACAGCCGTCCGCGCCGGTGACGGTGATCGTGTAGATGCCGGGCTCGCGAACCATGATGTTCCGTTCGGTGCCGACGATCTCGGCCCCGTTCTTCGTCCACCGGATCGAGCAGGGCGCGCAGGACGGGTTTCCAGGAAGGACGTCGGCAGTGAGCGTGACGGCGGTGCGCGTGCAGTCCAGAATCTGGTCTTCGCACGGCGTCACGCAAGGATTGCAGACACGGGCTGTCGGGCAGACGGCGACAGGCTCGCAGACCGAGGTCGTCGGACAGGCACCTACCGAAGGACAGGCGGGGACATGCGTGCAAACCACGCCGGGTCCACACGGAACGATCGGCTCGGGGGATGAGATGGGCATGCTTGGCGCGTAGCAGGGTGTGCCAAGCATGCCGCAATCGGCTGAGTGACCGGAGATGCCGCAAAGGCCTACGAGCAGGCTTGACAGTCCGGCGGCGCAGCTGGCCGGAGTCGCCATGAGCGGGAACGAATCGTCGACGCGAGAGTAGGGTGTGTCGCCGATTCCGTCGCGATTGCAGTCTTCACCGCCATAGTCGCTCCAGTAGTTCCCGACTCCGGACCAGTGCCAGTGGTTCTCTTCCTGCGGATCGTCGGCCGCGTGACCGTTGGCGACGAAGCTGTTCCCCGTGAAGATGTTTCCCCAGGATCCGAGGGACGGCACCGCGCCTCTGCGGTTCTCGGAGATCAGATTCCCGGCGATCAGGTTCCGAGACACGTTCTCGAGCAGGATTCCCCGTTCGGCTCGCAGCAGTTGGCAACCCTCGACGGCCCCGTTGGAGAGCGTGTTGAGCCGGATGGCGGCGCCCGATCCGCCGACGACGATGCAGTTACGAATGCGGAAGCACCGTGTCGTGCGCTCAATGCTGATGCCGAAGCTGGTTCGATTCGCGACGATGCGCCAGCCTTCGATGATGTATGGGCTCTCCGCGGTTCCGCATCCGGCCACGACGCCGTTCTGGTAGGTGAAGTCCGCGTCACCGTAGATGTAGATTGTCTCCCGATCTACCCAGCAGCCGAGCGTGTTGTCAGCCTGTCCGCTCATCAGCCCCACCGTGACGAGGAGGAGTGCGACCGAGACTGCCATCGGAATCCCCTGCCTACGCATCGTTGTCTCCTTGACGTCGCTTCTCCGCGCGATCGGACGTTGGTCTCTTGTAGGCCTGAAGTATAGGGAGGATCTGCGTTTTCGTCGGTAACGACCGTCACGTTTGCCCGCTGACCGGTAATCTCTCAACTTGGCACCCACGTTGTAGGGGACGACTCCCTCGGATTGTGGCCAACAGCAAACGTGACGCCGTCACGCTTGCAGTCGTCTGGCAATCGCTCGAGTTGGCAGGTACGTCGTAAGGGATGAGGCATTCGCAGCACGACCAGCGCAAACGTGACGCCGTCACACTTGTGATTGTCTGGCAATCGCGCGAGTCGGCAGGTACGTCGTAAGGGATGAGGCATTCGCAGCACGACCAGCGCAAGCGTGACGCCGTCACGCTTATCCCTTCAGGACATCAGGGAAGGCCGGACTGGACCTTGAACACTGTCTCCGTCTAGGCGGAGACCGCCGCTCGCGAGTCAGAAGCGTCGCTGCGCGACGAGAAGCTCGATCAAGTCGGAGAGATCCTCGGCCCGATCAGAGAGATCGACCAGCTCCTTGATCAGCCCGTAAACCTGAAGCTTCCATGCAAGATCGATGTCCAGCTTGAACAGCTTCCTTCCCGCCGCTCGTTCCAGATGATCGATCTCGCCCTCGAGATGTTCGATCGCTTTCGTGTGTTCCATCGTCTCGCCCATGTTGTCGAAGAGACTCGTGACGGCTGCCTTGACCTCGGCGAAGACGTCGCGGGATTTCGAGGCGATCTCCATGAGTCCGGATTGAAGATCAGGAGGAATCCGGATGTGCTGCACGCTGAGGTAGTCGACGGCCGCCTCGGCCGCATTGGCGAGACGATCCACCTGTTCGATGACCTGGAGAATGTCTCGGCGCGAAATGGGAAGCAGCGAGCTGGATAACAGATGAGTCTCGACGCGACGCCTGGCGTCGTCGGCGCGCCCTTCGGCCTTGTGCGTCTCGAGGGCCAGCGCATCGGCCTGCTCGACGGTGTCCTCACCCAAGTATGCGATCAGGGACTGGTAGTAGCACTCGATCGTGGTCTCTACGAGGTTCAGATGTTCGAAGACGAGCTGCCGAATCTTGCTCTGCTTCCGCCAGAACACGGTTCCTCCTTGGTTCGCTGGTGCTCAAGAGCGTAGCGTCGCTTCGCCGGACAGGCAACTTGTGAGCCTGCTTGCGAGGTGCCGACAGGGGACAGCTACGCTCGCCCGCGTTCCTGCAGGCACGCCGTCTGAGCGGCTACCGCACCCAGATGATGACGGAGAACTCGCCGATCACCTCGTCCTCCCACGGACGCCGATGGACGTAGGAGAGGGTGATCGTCCCCGAGGCCACGGCCTCGTAGCGGAATGTGAACACGCCGGGCCCTCCGCAGACGGACGGGTGCTCTTGTTCGTATTCCCCCTCCGCGATCGCCGCTAGAGGCGACCCATCGAACGATTCCGGACCGACCCGAATCCACTGGTGCCCGGTCGATGCGCTGCCGGGGAGCTGAATGCTGATCCTGTCTCCGACGTTGACGGACTGGAACGTGCCGTCGTCCGTGTCGTGGAGCGTGATGGGCAGGAACCAGCACCCCGAGAACAGCAAGACGAGCGCGATCAGCCCGCCGATTCCTGCGAAAGCTCCTGCCCTTCTAGCAAACCGCGTTTCTCTCACGGACCCTTCCTTCCGTCTGGCGATCGTCATGCTCGTTGTACGGGGTACGCAGTTGCAGTGCAACTCCCCGAGAAAGAGAGGGTCCAGCGGCTACGGTGTCGTCGAAGAGACGGCGATGATGTCGGGTGAAGAGGTGTATCGCGTCGGCATCTTCCCGATCGTCCACCCGGCACCCGTTGTCTCCAGGTAGTAGTACGTGTCTCCGTTCCATTCATAGGTTTGACCATCTCCGGACCCGGGCGGAAGGACACGAATCCCAACGGCCATGTGGCCTTCGCTCGTAAACGCTAGGAGAACGACGCCGAAACCCATCTGACGCAGGATGGCCGCGGTGAGAATCGCGAGGTCTTCGCAATCGCCGCAGCCTTCGACGAGTGTCTCGATCGGGTACCGGGGATACTCACCGTCTTCTGATACGTAGCGGAACGACTGAACGAAGGAGACGATGAGATTGAGCTTCTCCCACACATTGAGACCGGCGGAGACGGCCAACTCCTCGAGCTCCGCAATCAGCGAGCCGAGCGTCTCGTCGTTGGCCGGATCCTGGATGTAGTCTGCGTAGGAGGTGTAGGTCGCTACGCGAGGCAGCGATCGAAACCGGTGATACGCATCATTGGCGTACTCATGGGTCAGAGTCCACGTTCGACCCAAGTACGCCCACGCATACTGCCTGGAGATCGATGAAGCGAATGACGTGACGCTCCCTGCGAGGATCGCGATGAGAGGAACTACCATGACGAGCTTCCGCATCCCACTCCCTACCTTTCGTACCCACCGGACGAAGGAACGTGGAAGCGAGGCCCATACCGCGCTTCCATCTAGGAGCGTACGGTTTGGTTATCGATGGACGGTGAAGATCGAGTGGGTCGTCTGTGTCGTAGATGTGCGCGTCGCGTGAAGAGGCTAGAGCCAGTCGAGGACGAGTTCGTGCGACAGTGCTGACGCCGAGCCGTTGTATCGGATGACCCCTGAGCGGTCGACCAACACGAGCCGTGGCGTTCCAGAGATGTTGTACATCTCCGCAATGGGGCTGGAGAATCCCCTGGACTCCAGCACGACGACGAATCCGCCGTATCCGTAGCTCGTCATGTATCGAGCGACGGTCGAGGCGCTCTCTCCGAGATCCAGAAGAATGATGACCATGCCTTCCGTCTCATATTGCCGGCGAAGGGCCTCCAGTCGGACAGCGGACGTCTGGCAGGCCGGGCACGTGCTTTTCCAGAACTCGAGGAGGATGACCTCTCCGCGGAAGTTGGAGAGATGGACGATTGAACCCTCGAGATCAGGCAACGCGAAGTCGGGAGCCCGCTGGCCGACGCCCGTACCGATCGGCACGTCGGATGTCGCCACGAAAGCCGTCGCTTCCTGACCAGCGGAATCCACAGGAACGGAGCCCGATTCCCGGGAAGGAAGCGCGGACACATCGATGGTTCGGGTGATCATGTGCCACGATCCGCCGTCATCGCTCGTCAGAAGCCTGACGTTGTAGCGATCAACACGGGGAAACGTGTGCTCGGCTTCGATGCCGGATCCGGAGGTCCCGTCGCCGAAGACCCACTGGTAGGACACGATCCGACCATCTGAATCCGTCGATGCCGATGCGTCGAGCAGGACGGTCGACTCCGCTCCGCCAAGGAGGCGATAGGCCGAGAAGCTGGCGACGGGAGTTGTGTTCGCGGTCGCCACGAAGCAGACAACCGCAATAGCAAACAGCAACGCGGCGAAGCATTTCGCTCTCAGTTCAGTCTCCCTTCGGTCGCAGGCGACGCGTCTCGCGATCGATCATTCGGGTGTACACATCGAACGAGCCGAAGTTCCCGATGGTCGGCGACCTAAGGAACAACCTCGGACGGCGTCTGCGGTACGGGCGGCAGGAGGATGTTCAAGCGCGCCTGGATGGTCGCGTCTTGGCCGAGTTCGTCGAGCAGCTCCTGGTACAAGGCGATGGCGCGGGCGGACAACTCCTCGATCTCCTTGTCGAGGTCCGCGATCGCGGCAACGAACTCCGGATCCTCTGACGGGTTCTCCTCAAGCGTCGCCTTCTCAATGAGCGCCCGTTCGCGCTTCTGTTCATAGGCGACGCCGACGAGGTACGGAAGGAACGGCTCGTCGACGTTGGCGTCATCCAGCAATGCCTCCAACGCCTCCAACCCGAGATCCGCGTCTTCGGTCTGCAAGCGGACCGCTGCTAGGATGGGGCGCTCGATCTCGATCTCGGCGGCATCGAACACGGTCTGAAACCACACGCCGAATCCCTCTTCCGTCCGGGCATTCACGGCGTCCGCGCGGACCTGATCGATGATCTCTTCCAGCGTCGGACGCACAGCGTCTCGGTGCCCGGTGACCTGGATCACGTGAAACCCGAACTCCGTCTCGACGATAGCGCTGATTTCACGCTCTTCCAGCGCGAACGCGGCCTCCTCGAACGGTTCCGCCATCTGCCCTCGGCTGAACCAACCGAGATCGCCTCCGGCCGAGGCCGTCGGCCCTATCGAACGTTCGCGAGCCAGCTCCGCGAAGTCTGCTCCGCCCTCAAGGTCCGTCAGAACCGCTTGAGCATCCTCCTTCGTCTCCAACAGGATGTGCATCGCGCGGATCTGCTCTTCAGATTCGTAGTTTGAGCGGTTCTCTTCGAAGAATATGGCGACCTCGTCCAGAGGAAGCTCGACGGGTGGGATCACGGCGGCGCGGACAGCATCGGCGAGCATCTGATCGCGGACGCTCTTCCGCGACTCCTTGAGGAACACCTCCATGCTTCCGCCGCCTTCCTCCAGGGTGGCGGCGAACTGCTCCTCGGTCATCCCCTGGGCATCAAGAAACGCGCTGAGAAGCTCCTGGAACCGGGCTTCTGCCTCCTCGTCGCTCACGACGAGCCCACGTTTCTCGGCCTCTTCGAAGAGGACTTCGCGTCCCGCCAGCTGCTGGAGCCCTTGAAGCTCCAGGCTTAGTGAGAGCTCAAGGCCCGACGCCCCCACGAGCATCTCTGCGAAATTCATGCCAAACTGAGCGTAGACCTGCTGGTACTGTGACGCGACGGCCGCGGCTTCGCGTGCCAATCCATCTTCGTACAGAGGGCGGCCGTTCACATAGGCAACGATCTCTACCTCATCAGCCGTGATCGGTTCGTCGGTCGGCGTTGCGACGACATCGGGTGTCACCTCTTCAGGCGTCTCTTGGGCAGGCTGAGACGGGGGCTGATCGGACGGTTGACGTCCGCAGCCTGCGATGAGGAGAAACGCAAGTGCAATTAGCAAGGCAATCGGCAGGAAAGAACGAGTGCGCATACAGACCTCCTTGATTCGGAACAGAAGGATACGCGGTAGCCGGCGGCGATGAAAGGCCGGCGGAGGTGCTGCATGCGATACACTTTGAGATGCCGCGATCGCGGAAATTCGTGCCAAGACGCTCGTCTCGAGGGTCCAGGGGCTCGACACGTACTTCGGCCTCGACTACGGGATGAACCTCTATCGAGGATGCCAACACCACTGCATTTACTGCGACTCACGGAGTCTGTGCTACGGAATCGACGCGTTCGACCGAGACGTCCTGATCAAGGCAAACGCCGTGGAGTTGCTCGAGAGCGAACTGAGGCGGAAGCGGAAGAAGGGAATCATCGGCACCGGGTCGATGAACGATCCTTACATGCCCCTTGAGGACAAGGTTCGTCTGACCAGGCGTGCACTCGAAGTGATCGCGAGCTACGGTTTCGGCGTGCACGTTGTGACGAAGAGCGATCTTGTCCTGCGGGACATCGCGATCCTGCAGAAGGTCTCGCGGGTTGCCAGATCGGTGGTCTCTCTGACGATCACCACAGCGGACGACGATCTGTCTCGGAAGATCGAGCCCGGCGCGCCCCCTTCGTCGGCGAGATTCCACGCACTGCGGAACCTCGCCGAGGCGTCGCACCGTTGCGGGGTCACGGCGATCGTTCCTTGGTTCGGAATGAGCATGCGCGACCGGCAGCGGGCTCACTTCTACGATCGGCTGGACGAGCTGTTTCCAGGCATGCGACGGCGGTACGAAGAGCGCTACGGAGACGACTACATGTGTCCGTCCCCGAGCGCCGACCGCCTGTTCGAGCGATTCACGCGCTTGTGTGCCGAATACGGAATCGCCACGTCCGTCCAGCCTTCTCTTGCGCCGACAGGAGAGCAGCTTCGGCTGTTCGTGGCGCCTTGAACCGACGACAGGCGGTGGAGGACGATCCTCACCGACGCGAGCCTTTGGGCCGCTAGCGGCCGGCGACGTCAGCTGCGAGGAGGAAGGATGAAGATTCCACGGTTCAAGTTGGAGCGTTTCTTCGCAGCGTACGAGTTCAACGTCGAGCACCTTCTGTGCGGCTCGGATTGCGAATCGCTCGCGATTCGTGAGGTGCTCGCGCTCGAGGCGGGTGCTCGCGAGCGATTTGAACGCCTCGGGCTCGGCTACACGGAGTCTCAAGGGAGTGCGGCGCTACGAGACGAGATCGCTCGCATCTACGCCGCGACGAGTCCGGACCACGTCGTGGTCGTCGCCGGAGCGGAAGAGGGCATCTTCCTGTTCATGCACGCGGTCCTCGATCGATCGGATCACATCGTCGTTCACTGGCCGTGCTACCAATCTCTGTTCGAGGTCGCGCGCAGCATCGGCTGCGAAGTGTCGCGATGGCAGGCCCGCGAGGCCGACGCGTGGGCACTCGACACGGACGAACTGGAAGCGCTCCTGCGACCGAACACGAAGGCGATCGTGCTCAACGTTCCGCACAATCCGACAGGCTTTCTGATGGCGCGCGAGACGTTCGGTGAGGTCGATCGGATCGCGCGTGAGAACGGGATCCTCCTGTTCTCGGACGAGGTCTATCGTGAGTCGGAGTACGACAGCGCCGACCGCCTACCGGCCGCGTGCGACCTCGGACCTCACGGCGTCTCCCTCGGCGTGATGTCGAAGACCTACGGGCTGGCCGGGCTGCGGATCGGCTGGATCGCGACGAGAAACGATGCGGTTCGCACCAGGATCGCCGAGCTGAAGGACTACACGACGATCTGCGCCAGCGCGCCGAGTGAGTTCCTCGCCGAGGTGGCGCTGCGACACCGAGAGGAGATTGTTTCCCGGAATCTCGGGATCCTCTCCGCGAATCTGCTCATCCTCGATCGGTTCTTCGAACGGTACGCCGACCTGTTCAGCTGGGTCCGACCGATCGCCGGCTCGATCGCGTATCCGCGCGTACTGAAGGGAGACATCGAGGCGTTCTGGCGTGCGGCGGTTGAGGAGGCCGGCGTCCTCCTGTTGCCCGGATCCGTCTTCGACGACGCGGAGAACCACTTCCGGATCGGCTTCGGCCGAAGGTCTTTCCCTGCCGCGGTCGATCGTCTTGCGAACTTCGTCGATCGCTACGACTTCGGCTGAGCCGAATGGGCGCCTCCACGCATTCTTCCTCGCTTGGACCGGGATCGCCCGGTTCGTGTAGTATCCCCTCGACAAGGAGGTCGACATGTCGAAGGCACCGATTGTCCTGGCCTGTCTCTTGCTCAGCGTCGCGCTTCTGGCAGCGGTCGGCGGCTGTACGCTCTTCCGACCGACGGAAGCGGTGATCCACGTCGACACGACGTCGGGGACCGTCCCGCTGACGATCTCGTTCGACGGGACCGCCTCGATTGGACCCGACGGAATCTCCACCTACCACTGGGGTTTCGGCACCGAGGATGAGTCCAGCGACCCGACGGGGACCTATACGTACCAGCAGGCGGGAACGTTTACGCTCACGCTGATGGTGCGCAGTCATGATGGAAAGACGGATACCGCCACGGTCACCATCGTCGTCGAGCCGGCGATCTGGATCACCGACGGGAATCTCGATCGCGTCTACAAACTGGACATGGATGGGAATACTATCGTCTTCTTCGATCTTCCAGTGAAGGAGCCTCGTGGGATCACGATCGCCGAGGTCAACGGGGAAGCGACGCTCGTCGTCGCCTGCGCCAACGAAGGCGTGCAGCGATTCGTCTACCTCGATCCGGTCACCGGCGCGCTCGAACAGGAGGTTCCCGCAACGGGCCAGTCGCCGCAGCAGCTAACCTACGGCCCGGACGGACAGAAGCAGTTGTGGCACGTGGACGGAGTGTCGCGGAAACTGACCCGACTCAGGCCGCTGGACGCGTATGTGTACGAAACCTACAGCCAGGCGTACTTCAAGGCGACCTCACCGGAAGTCAGAGACGTTTCCTTTCTGCGGACGCCGCAGGGGCTCGATTGGACGCCCTATCCGAACACGTTGGGCCGGCTCTGGTACCTGGAAGGGGAGACGCATCTGTTCTACGAGATCGAGATGATCGCCAGCTACGACATCATGTCGAACACCCAGCTTCGGATCGCCGGGGACCCGGTCGAGCTGGCCGACGAGATCTTCCCCGTCGTTGCCGTCGACATCTACGATGGATACCTGTGGGCGATCGACATCGATCGGCATCGCATCGTCCAGCTCGATCTGGAGACCGGTGCACTGACCGGTACACAGATCACGGGGTTCCCTGGATCTGCGCCGGGCGGTCTGGAGATCCAGCACTAGGGGACGGCTTCCCGTATTCGAAGATCCCGAGTGTTAGGCCGTCAGCGCCGTAGCCGGGCAGACGCAGATGGATCGCTCCGATGTGGGCGCCAAGAGAGCTTGGTCGCCCTCCGGGGCGCGCGCGGCCTCTCCCTAGAGGAACCCCGCCGGGATTCGTACGGCGAACAGGCACGCGTCGGCGCCTTCGAGCATCGTTTCGACGAGATCGACCTGCGGCTTCACGCCGAAGACGATCTCCCACTCCTGCACGTACCAGCCGCCCGAGCAGTGGCAAAAGGTCCGGGAGACCTGCTTCCCATCATGGATGGCCTCGCGGACGAGCGGGCAGAAGCAAACGTGATAGCGCTTCTCCACCGGAACCGTCGCCTGGTCGTACGCTTCCTGGCGGGCCGGCCGACGCTGGATGTAGAGAAGCGGCTCGTCGCCGGACTCATCCAGCCAGTACTTGCTGCCGAGGAACGGCTCGTCGGTGATCTTCTTCACTAGCTTGCGCAGGTCGTGATCGACCTCGTCCCACGCTGCTTTGAGCAGCTCGCCGCTCTGCACGATGTAGTGGTGGGCACAGGCGTTCAAGATGCAGGCGCGGGCGCGTTCGTCGGGGATTTCGTGATCCAGCCGCTCCACGGCGCCTTGGACCCATTCCGCTGCGCGGCGCCCGTCGAACATCTCGGCTAGACCGTCGCTTCCCGCCATGACGCGCCCGGCCGCCTCGGCGTCGACGCAGCTGGAGACACCCTCGCGGAGTGCGTCGAGCCACATCGGCATGTGGTAGGCGTACTGCACCTCCAGCACGAATCGCTCATCATCCGTGCCGACCGTGTCCAGGCCGTCGTGGTAGAGGAAGCGGACGGGGTCGTCGCCGACGAGAATGGATTCCTCGCCGACAAACTCAGCGAATCCCTTCCACGTGTCGGCGAGGTTCGTCCCTTCGGGGCCGTCCTTCAGCGCGCCCTCATGGCGGATGGAGAAAACGGGTAGCGCGGGAAGCTCCTTGCAGACGAATCCCTCGCGCTCGATCGTCTCGTTCACTGGGAAGGCCAGCTCGAAGTCAGCCACGCCGTCCTTGGGAAACCCGAGACGTAGCGCCATCGGCGGCCCGGTGAGCACGTCGGACACACTCGGGAGGAGCTCGGCGAGCTCCCGGGCCACCTCGCTCTGGTCCGCTAGGGATCTTCGTACGGTCAACACGTGAAGCGGCTCGACGTGCTTCACGGGATAGTCTGTAGACATCTCGCGTTCCTTTCAGTCTTTCGGATCTTGTGGCCGAAAGAATCGCGATGCCCCGTTGTCTCAACGTCTCGCGGCGATCCGTGATCTCGCTACGGCGCAGGCTTGGTCGGAGACGGCGTCTTGGAGAGCCCAAGGAGCACAGCAGCAGCAGCAGCAGCAGCGGAGAACACCCTGGCTAGGTCGCCTTGTCGAACTGGAATCCCTTCTCGCGGAAGAGCCGCACGCAAACGCCGACGACGGCCGGATCGTACGCGGTTCCCGAGCCCTCGGTGATCTCGTCCAGCGCGGCATCGAGTCCCAGTGCGGCGCGATACGGTCGATGGCTGGAAACCGCTTCCACGACATCGGCGACGGCGATGATCCTTGCCTCAAGTCGGATCTGATCGCCGGAAAGCCCGTTGGGGTAGCCTGACCCGTCGAGACGCTCATGATGCTGCAGGACGAACTCAGCGATGGGCCAAGGGAAATCGATGTTCCTCAGGATGTCGTACGCCATCTGCGGGTGGTTCTGGATGAGGGCCATCTCGGCATCCGTCAGCCGAGACGGCTTGCTGAGGATCTCCGAGGGAACGCCGATCTTCCCGATATCGTGCATCAGCCCCGCTATCTGGAGCGATTCGAGCCGGTCTTGATCGAAACCCAATTCCGCGCCGATGGCGACGGCGAGTTCGGTCACCTTGCGCTGGTGCCCCGCGGTGTAGGGATCTCGGCTCTCGGCCGTCGCGGCGATCGCGTGGGTCGTACCCTTCAGCGCTTTGCGGAGCGCGTCGACGGCCTGATCTTTCTCCTCTTCGACATCCATGCCGTGAAGGGCGAACGCGATGTCTTCCACGACCTCGGCCAGCAAGTCGATCTCTTCTTCGCTCGTGACCAGCTCGCCGGACGACGTGACCCCAAGGATTCCGTATCGGACCCCCTCATGCTCGAGACAGGCCGCCATTCTGTCGCGATCGCAGCTCGCACCTCCGCCGGGGCATTCGTTGCAGAGTGGTCCCGACGCGTCGATGGGCGTGATGCCTCCCTTGGCCCACGCCAATCGACCGCAGGCTGGGAGCTTGCCCTCCGAAAGGAGCCTGCTGAACGCCGGGGACGTCTCGCGGATACTGCGATGGGACGACGCGATGAGCCTCATGGTCGGGTCGTTCAGCGTGATCCAAGCGGTCGAGTATCCGCTCCCCTCGACCAGAGCCGTGCATACCTCGCCCAGGATTCGGTTCCGGTCCCGTTCCCTGACAATGAGCTGGTTCACACTACGGATCGCCCGAAGGACGAAGTTCAGCCTTCGAAGACGCTTCTCGGTTGCCGCTCGTACGTTCAATTCGTCATACAGATGCACGTTGGCTCGGCGAAGCTCCTCCGTTCGTTCCTCAACGCGCCGCTCGAGTGACGCGTTCGTCTCCTCCAGAGCCTCCCGGCTCTGCTTGAGCTCCCGGAAGACGAGCGAGGACGGCTGACGAAGGCCTGTCTCGATGATCGCCCGATAGATGAGATAGAACGAGGCCAGCTTGAGGATGTGCCCGAACAGGTTCAATACCCCGTAGACGCTCGCGTAGAACGTGAACAACAGTTCCGAGCCGATCGTAAGAACGAGTGAGGCGACCAGCCATCGCAGGACGTGTCGATCGAACTCGGAGCGCCTGCGGATGAGAAGTGCAACGGCGACGGCGAGTAGGAGCGAGATGACGTACTCGCTGACCTTCTTGAACAGGGTGAGGCCGACGCCGTCGACGAAGCACGTCGGGAAGACTCTCCAGACGAAGACGGAGAGGATGATGAGCGCGAAGATCCCGGCGTAGGCCCAGAGCGCCAGTGCGCTGCGAACCTTTCTCCGTAGGAAGAACGGTGCGACGACCAGCGTTCCTGCTTCGAGGTAGCGAGCCGCGATCCACAGTTGCGTCGCAGGATTCGCACCATCGCCGGCGAGGAGGCCCATCCCCTTGTACGCCAGGGTGTGGACGAAATCGACTCCGGCGATGCACAGATACGCGACGCCGAGGAGCGCCAGGTACCCGTTTCCGAGGTAGTGACGGCTGTTCCAAGCGATCATGAACATTCCGACACCGACAATGACGCTGAGCAGCTCGACGGACGTGTGGAAGAGAAGGTAGTCGTGCTGCGCGAGCACGTAGAGGCCGACGAGTACCAGGAGGCCGAGCGCGGCGTAGCCGATCTTCTGTGTATTCCCAGACGAGCTGAGCATGATTCTCACAAGCATAATGCACTGGATCTGCTTCTTTGCCCTACTGCTTTTGTGGGGTTTCTCCGGGACACGTGACCGGCGCGTCTGCGGCCTGTGTTCCCTGCTGCGCCCTTCACGTGCTCGCGCACCTTGACGCCCCGAGAATTGAGTCGTAGGGTTCCTGTGTTTGCGTCACGACTTAGGTGCGCTGTGGGCGGTCCCGCGGTGGTTCGTGCCCGGTGCTCGATCGAGCTTGAGAGGAGAGCCATGAAGCGATGGGGAGCGATCGGTGTTCTGATGGTGGCGGCGGCGTTGAGTGTGCTGGTCTGTGTAGCGCAGGAGGTTGGGCCGACGGTCGACGCGATCAATCTGTCGGAGGGACGAGGACTCGGCGTCGGCATGCAGCTTGATTTCCCGTTCGGCGGACTGATCAGCGCCCGGTACTGGATCGAGTCGGCGTATGGCCTCGAAGGGATCCTGTTCCTCTGGGGATACGATGGCACGGTGGAGGGAACTGTCACAGCGCGCGGGCTGTACCGGGTCGCCGACGGGCCGGTCGTCGACTTCTACGGCGTCGCCGGAGCGACGATTCCGTTTTCGTCGTACGCCTACGACCACGAGCCGATCATTGTCTCCGCCGCAGGCGGGATCGAGTTCGGGTTCCGCTTCGCCCCGAGCCTCGCATGGAACATCGAATTCGGATTCTCGATCTCTACGTACGGAGACGTTCAGATGCTCTTCGGGACAGGGATTCACTTCTACTTCTTGCCGCCGGAGAGCGGAGACGCGACCTAGCGGATCTCGATGGGTTTGGCGAACGTGATGAGCTCGCTCTCGCGGCCTGGGAAGGTGACGGTGAGGGGATAGGTTCCGGCCGGAAGCTGTGATGGGACGTCGAACCACGCGCGGAGCGTGAGGCCGTTGCGTGACCAGGTCATGGCCTCGAACATCACCGATGGCGATGCGGAACTCGCCCCGGACTCGGCGGAACCGCTTAGTTCTCCCCTAGGAACTCCGCCGAGTACGCCTCACACCGGAAGACCTCGTTTCTCTTGCCGTCTGGTCCGGAAGACGTGAACGGGTTGACATACTCCCAGACGGTTTCGCCCTCCGGCGTCACTTCGAAGAACCGGCCTTCGACGCCCGAGCAGATCAGCGTGTTCCCGCTTTCGAGCCGCTGCGCTCCGGAGATGTGATCGGCGAACCAGGCAGTTTCTTCGTCGCCTGGTTCGCTCGGGTATTCCCAGATGATCTGCGGTTCTGGGAATACACCGGTTGGTGACGTGTCGTACGCTGGAAGGGCTAGCTCAAGAACCCGGGAATAGGGGCGGGTCCGCTTGTCGCCGTTGTCGAAGACGAGGATCGTGTCACCATCCAGCCACTCACCATCATGTTGATGCACCAGCTCTTGTGTGCCTGAGCCGCCGTGGGCGGCCGGGTTCCCGAAGCGGTAGAGCAGATCGCCAGCCGAGCCCTTGGCCTCGTCTGTGGTCAGGTCGTGATCGATAACCCAGATCTCGGATGCCGCTCGACTGGAGATGACAATCTGATCCAGCTCGGCGCTGTAGTCGACCGAGTTGAAGTGCCACCAGTCGGAGCTCTGACGATTGGAGAAGTATGCAAGGTCGACCTTCTCCGGATGCTCGGACGCAGCTTGCCCTGCGGGCAGCACGTGATCCCACAGGTGCCACTCCCACACAGGTTTGCCGGCGATCGGGTCGTACTCGAGGATCATCTCGCTCCAGACCTCGCCCGACTCCGGCAGCTGCTGCCGGCGAAGGCCGGCGGCTAGTGCATCCTCACGCGTCTTCGACTCCCACGAGATCATCAGAACGTTGCCGTTCGGCAGCATCTCGACGTCGTGATGGAGATGGGCGTGCTCGGTCGCCAGCTCGTACGACCAGACCTCTTCTCCGTCCCACGTCAGCAGCTCCACGCCACCGCCGATGCCGCCGCCCTTGAAGCTTCCGTCTACCGTGTACGTGGCGAGCAGGTTCCCACCGTCGAGCAGATAGACCGAGTTCCCAGGCCGCCCCGAGAGGGACCAGGCATGAATGATGTCTCCCTGGAGGTCGACCAAGTACGCCTCTTCGCCTCCAAGTGGGGCGAAGAGGACGTATGTCTGATCCCTAGCTCCGGCAACCGTCGATGAATCGCCGGTTGCTTGCGAGTTTGGGGCCGGTGAATCCGTCCCCAAACTCGTGGTCGTTAAACTACCGATGCTTCGAACAGCTCGTACGAGATTCTGAACCCGGACCACGTCGCCTTGCGGGCCTCGTCCGGTCGGGATGGCCGGGCCCGACTTCGGGTCGGAGCGCTGGCAGCCGGCGCCATGCACGTCGACGTAGCGGTTGTTCATGTAGCCGAGACCGCGGCCGAAGGCGATGTAGACGGCGGCCTGTCCGCCGCGCGCCGAGGCATGCGTCGTGCTCGTCCAGCAGAAGGCCCAGTCAAGCTGTCCGGCCTCGTTGGTGATGCTCGTTACATTGAAGACCGGATCGATTGCCGCCGAGTTCGTCGTATCCGGCGAACGGGAGTAGTCGACGATCGACTGCAGCTCCTTGGCGTTCGGCAGGTACCAGTCCGAGTAGCCAAGGTAGTTCGCGTCGTTCAGATCCTGGACGGTTGCGAGCGCGTCTTCCCAGTCCATGCCCGTACCCGAATCGTCCTGCGACCACATCAAGCCCGTCGCCAGGTCGGTGATCGTGCCGTTGCCGTTATCAATGAAGCCGTTCTCACCGTAGGCCGTGTTGCCGCGGACTTAGCGAACGTAGAACTGCATCTCGCCGCCGCGCGGATCGTTGAGGCCGTAGCCCTTGATCCGCCCGTCGGCGAAGTTGACGCCGAACATCAAGTCCCCAGCGACATACAGCGAGGTTGTCGCCCACTGCGAGTCGATGATCCGTTCGGCGGCCGATGTGTCGCCGTAGGCGAAGTCGAAGTACGCCGTGTCGATGAACGGGTTGTTGGCTGAACTGCTCATCGGATCGACGTCCTCACCACTGAAGTCGATCAACGAGTACAGCTCCTTGATCGTCGGCAGCCGCCAGTCGGAGTGTCCGGCAAGCTCGAAGCTGCCCGCCATCGCGACCGCCTCGCTGTAGCTCATCTTCCCGCTGTAGTCCTGCTGCCACATCAAGCCCGTGACGAGATCGGTCACCGTCCCGTCGCCATTGGCGACGTAGCTCATCTGGTTGCCGTCGATCTGGGCGTCCTGTCCGTAGAAATCGTCTCCCGGAACGGGAGACGCGATCACCGAGGAATCGTCATAGGTCAGCTCCTGGCCGGTGTCGACGATCGGATACGTTAGCGAGGACGTTTGCGCGATCGCGTCGCCGACGTCAAACCACCCCAGCCAATTGCAGCCTGACAGCACGAGTGCCAGCATCACCGTCATGACGGGCAGCAGTTTCCCCCTCTGGGTGTCCGCAAAGGCCCGAAACTGCCGTAAGCGCGGGAACCACAGGCCGCTCGCGCGGCGCGGTTCTCGTCCACTCCCAATCCTCAATTGAACCCTCCTAGCAGCTCGAAACCGCCGTAAGTGAGAACGCTCTGAGGCGTTCGAACGACGTTCATCTCTAGACCCGATCATATCCATCATAGGTCCTCCTTCGGTCGGTGATGAAGGGAGGGTAGAATCACCACATGAATGAGGGATGAAGGCTCTGGACTCGTTCTTGATCTGCGAGGACCTCCTGCCTGTCCAAGCAGACGCACCGTCCTCCACCCCCGGGAGCCCAGCCGGTGTCTACGACAACAGAGCCTGGGAAGGCCACTTCTGGGCGATCCATCTTGCCATTGCAGGTTCGCTCTCCTCGTGTTAGTCTAGAGGCGTCGGCGAATAGAATTGAAATGGGTTGAACAGCAGGTTTGCCCTGTTCTGCGAAGTATCTACCTTTCGACGACTACTCTGACAAGCGTCGATGGCGACGAGGAATGGGAGGTACGATGCCAGCGATCACAACCCCGACACGGCGGGAGATCATCGAGGACTTCGCGCGCGAGATCCGGGAGAGGCGTGTGGAGACGGCGAAGCCCTCAACGAAGACGATCAACTTCAGGAGTGACTGGGCAGACAACATCGAACGAAAGGTGTGGCGCGTTCCAATCGAGATCCTCCGCTATCGCAAGATGAACGGTCGCATCGCATCCGACGTGCTGGACTACGTGAGGAATCTAGGCATCCTTGACGAGTCCGATGCTGAGGCCCAAGAGCAGATCAGGCAGTTCCTCGAGCGGAAGGACCCCGAGAAGACAGCTCAACTCCGGAAGTCCATCATGCACTCAGGTCAGAGAGAGCCGGCGATAATCACCTGCGACGGGTTCCTGATTAACGGCAACCGCAGGAAGATGGTCATGGAGGCTCTACGACGCGAGAATCCCCATAACGAAGACTTCGCATCCATGAAGGTCGTGATTCTTCCCGGCGAGGGCGATCCAGGTGGGGCGCCGACTCTCCTTGAGATCGAGAAGCTCGAGAACCGATATCAGCTGCAGAGTGACGGCAAGTCCGAGTACTACGGCTTCGATCGTGCGCTCTCGATTCGTCGAAAGATGGGGCTTGATTTCAGCCTCAGAGACCAGTTGAGGGATGATCCCGAGTTCTCGAATGCGACAGAAGCTCAGATCAAGAGCGCCATCAAGGATTACCAGAGGGATTTCCTTGAACCGCTTGATTGTGTTGACCGGTACTTGGCACAGTTCGGGCGAGAAGGGCAATACAGTGCGATCTCATCAGGAATGTCTGACCCGAAGGGTAGGTGGCAGGCAATCAAGGACTACAGCCTAACATACAGCCGTCACATCTGCAACGAGAATCGCAGGGCCAAGCTGGGAATCATGGACGACGAGATTGGGGACATCGAAGAGGCTGCCTTTGACATTATCCGCCTGCGCAATCTGCCTGACCTCCCGAAACCACACATGGTCATGCGGAATCTCCAGAAGTACTGTGAGACGAAGGATGGAAAGAGAGAGCTTCTGCGGATAGCCCACACTGTTGAGCCCATCTTGCCTAGCGAGGAATGCGTCGACAAGGACGGCAATCCTCTTGACTCCGCGGCTATCGATGCCAAGTGGGCATCGAGAAACCGACAGGTGATCATTCAGCAGATCAGCAAGGCGAAGTATGAGTACGAGACCGTGAGGCTCAAGGAGACGCCCATTGACCTGCTAGAAGCTGCCTTGAAGAAGCTCACGCACGACAGGATGACGCTCACTGACATCAAGATTGGCGATCACAAGAAAGCCATGAAGCTTGCGGCCAAGATCAAGAAGAAGGCAGACGAACTGGAGACAGAGATCTACCATCTGGAGAAGAGCGTCGACCAGCTTGATACGAAGAAGCGATGATTCAGATTGGCGTTGAGGGCGAGCAGCTCCGGCTAACTGCTGAGGAGGGTGATCTCGCGCCGCGCCACGCAAGCCAACTGGCATTCTGGGGTTTCAGGCGGGATGCCGGCACGAAGGAGTACCTGTCTCCATCTGGCCTCTCGGGCAGTCTAACTAGGAAGGTCGTTCAGTACTTGAAACGCTGCGACTGCATGGTTGTGTTATCCGAGGAAGCTCAGTCGCTGCTTGATGAGCATGAGCGTATAGAAGGCGAGCTCAGATCAGCCTTTGCGGCAGGGCAGGAGGTCAAGGCGGGGCACGTAGAGCCTGCCGATGCAGCAGGGTTTCTCTCGTTCCTCAACAGCATTCCACGGGAGCTCAAGGCGCACCAGCGCAAGGCGGCAGTCCACATGCTGGCAGTACGAAATGGAGCGAACTTCTCTGTGCCCGGAAGCGGCAAGACTGCCGTCGTGCTGTCGGTCTTCCAGTGGTTGAGGGAGACCGAGGAGGTCGACTCTCTCTTTGTTGTTGGACCCCCTGCGTGTTTTGGCCCTTGGCAGACAGAGTATGAGCTGACGCTCGGCGAAAGCCCGTCCTGTGTGCTCCTTGCGGGAGGGGATATCGATGATCGTCGCAGCAACTACGAAGTCAATGCGGATACTGTGGCTGACCTATACCTCACGACGTTCCAGACCCTTCTTCGGGATTGGGAGCATGTTCGCATCTTGTTCGAGCACCAAGGAGTCAGATTCCTCTTCGTGGTCGACGAGGCGCACTATGTGAAGCAGCCCGGCGGCGCCTGGGCAGGGGCGACTCTAGCCGTCTCTCGCCATGCGGCAAGGCGCTGCATCCTAACGGGGACCCCCTTCCCTCGTAGTTACGGAGACGCCTTCAACTTGTTCGAAGTCCTCTGGCCGGAATCGCCTCCGATCTCGGACCGGGAGAGGGTCCTGATCGAGCTCCACACACAGAGACAGGACTACCAGGAAGCGGCGAACGTGCTGGATGCAGCGATTGCCCCCTTGTTCTACCGAACGCGCAAGCAGGATCTTGGGCTCTCGCCTCAGCATTTCCACACCCCGATCGTCATCAGGATGAACCCTGTTGAGCGGGCCGTCTACGATTCCATCATCAACAGAGTCCGCGCGCTATCGCGGGACGAGTACGTCCGCGACGTGGAACTGATCATGCGACTGCAGCGTGGAAGGATCACACGCTTGCGTCAGTGCTTGTCATACGTCGCCATGCTGAGCACTGCCATCGACGAGTACCGAGAGGATTTGCTGGAGGACAGCGAGTCCTTGGCTCACGCAATCCTGCACTACGATGAACTCGAGTCGCCGGCCAAGCTTGAAGCTCTTCTCGGTCTGGTCAGGGACCTTCTGGAGCATGGGGAGAAGATCGTTGTCTGGTCTACGTTTGTTGGCACTCTCAAACGCATTCGTGATGCCGTGCAACAGCTCGGAGTGGGTGTCAGGCTGGTGTACGGCGGTACGCCTCTGCTGAACGCCAGCATAGACGAAGAGCTTTCCAGAGAGGGCATCATCCGGGAATTCGCTTCGCCCGACAGCAGTGTAGACGTCCTCGTCGCGAACCCCGCTGCTTGCGGGGAGTCGGTCTCCCTTCACAAGACTTGCTCGCACGCCATCTACTATGACTTGTCCTACAATTGCGCCCAGTACCTCCAGTCACTTGATCGAATTCACCGCGTCGGGGGTTCGGAGACGAAGGAGGCACATTACGACTTCTTGCAGTACGAGGACTCCCTCGATCAAGACATCTTTTCCAACGTACAGCAGAAGGCACAGAGGATGAGCGCGATCATCGACCAGGAGTATCCAATCTACTCCCTCGACATGTTTGCAGCAGAGGAGGAGTTGGAGGCCTATGCGAGGATCTTTGGGCAGGACTAGTAGCTCCTTCACCGGGCTCACCGCCCATCAAGCACTCGCGCTGTTGCGGGTACTCGAGGAACAGGAACTGCGAACGAAGGCTCGCATCCGAGCGGTCTTCTCTGAACAAGCTCAGGGATTCGCCCCCACGCTTGACTTCCTCGCTCGCATCGGCGTTGTGCAGTCGCGCGCCGGCGTACTACGCTTGCGCGCTGTACCGCCCAGTGCAGACGTCGGTATCCAAAGGAAGTGGCTGCTTTCAAGGCTCGTTACTACGGCATCCAGGTATCGGGTCGACATGTACCGGTACCTGAGCGGATTCCGGATCGTAGACGGGTGTCTGATCCGCCGCGAGTCAGTCCATCACCGATCGAGGCAGAGCGACGTTCGCAACTTCCTCATGGAACTAGCGGTCATTGGGCACGACGCCTCCGCTGATCAGCACTTCATAGCGAACGAGTACGTCTTGCTGTACGCGGCAGCAAGAGATACCAGTTGTCCACTGCCTCCTGCCTCATTGGCACGTTCAGCAACTGCCAGAGACGAGCTCGGACTATCGGCAGAGTTGACCATCATGGAGTTCGAGAAGCATCGAATCGGCCAGGTCCTCGCCAGCGAGCTTGACCACGTCTCGCTCAGGAATGCAGCAGCAGGATACGACATACGGAGCTTGACGGTGAGAGAAGATGGCTCAAGAGAACCCCGATTCATCGAGGTCAAAGCCGTTCCCGCTGCTTCCATGGGATTCTTCTGGAGTCGCAATGAGATGAGCTTCGCGGAAGCGTTCGGGGGGATGTACTATCTGTATCTCTTGCCCGTGGCGAAAGGTGGGGCCTTTGATGTCAACAGCCTGATGGCAATCCCGAATCCTTGCGCTCGCGTCCTTGTGGCGAACTCGGACTGGGCGGTAGAGTCGGACGGGGTTCACTGCACCCTTCCGTGTGCGGGAAACGGCTCAGATGATGGAGAGGGGGCATGAGTGACTGCTGAGGCCTACGTCACTCCGACGCATACTCCAGAGTCCTTGCGGGCCAAGCCAGCCACCGCAGCCTTTGGCTACTACGGGGCAAAGCGGCGCATTGCGCGAAGAATCGTTGAGGCCCTGCCCCCTCACAACGCCTGGGTGGAAGGATTCTGTGGGTCCGCGGCCCTGACTCTTGCGAAGGTGCCAGTGCCCATCGAGGTGATAAACGATCTTGACGGGCAGATCGTGAATCTGTTCGAACAACTACGCAACAACACTCAAGCTCTCTGTGAGGCAGTAGCACTGACACCCTACGCACGCGAGGAGTTCGAGAATGTACGAACGGCACCTGGAGACCCCGATCCCCTCGAACGCGCTCGGCGCTTCCTGGTTGCGACAATGATGACCGTGAACGCTACGATTGGGTCGCCGCGATGCGGATTCTCGTTCTCCCAGTCCTTTGCCAGAGGGGGAAGAGAGGCCCGGGTCAATCGCTGGTACAACCTTCCTGCGAGACTAGAAGGGGTCGTCGAGCGTCTACGAGGCGTACGCATCGAGAATCGAGATGCTTGTGAGCTCATATCCATGTTTGCCGACCGTCCCGCGACTCTTGTCTATCTTGATCCTCCGTACTTCACGAAGCGCGAGCACAGCTACGTGATAGATGCGAATGACCAGGGTTTCCATGAGAACCTGCTCCGCGAGTGCACAAGAGCCAGATGCATGATCCTCATCAGCGGGTACAGCAACCCGCTCTATGAGGACACGTTGACGACAGAGGCGGGTTGGACGAAGGAGGAAATACGGACCCATACGCGAGACACTGCAGGCAAGGACTACACGCGCACCGAAGTTCTGTGGATGAACCGCCGGTTCTCGAAAGCGAAGAAGTCGGGCAGAGTGCCCATCAGACTCAGCAAGAAGGAACGCCACAACAACAAGGTGAATCCTCCTCGCCAGCGCTAGCTGCACAAGGTTCGGGGTCAGGTCTTTGTTCTTGGTGTTCAAAGGCGGTTCGGGGTCAGAGCTTTATTCTTGAATTCTGGTCTTGAGTAGAAGCCTTGCCTTGACTCCCGAATCGTGTTTGAGCCAGCCTGTCTGCTCGATTGCCGATCTCTCGGGTATGCTTCAGTCAATCGCAAGGCTAGTCGGCCTGGAGGTGTGCATGGCCCTTCGAATATGTCCTGTTTCCGATGAGGATATTCGAGTACTCGTCGATCTGACGCTGCTCGCGTTTGTTCCGATCTTCGAGTCTTTCGAGGGTATCCTCGGCTCTTCGGTCTATCAGCACGTTTGGCCGGATTGGAGGGCCGGGCAGCGGGATGCGGTTGAAACAATGTGTGGGGATCGCGAGAAGTACACGGTTCTGGTTGCCAATCTCGA
>CAZMYM010000019.1:0-47465 GCA_964570515.1 uncultured Thermotogae bacterium
CAGTCCGGTCTAGCCGTGCCACTTCACGCTCGCGCCGAGCAGCAGACCAAGCGTCACGATCGTCAGTAGATACGTGAATCCCTTCGCGCTGAACAGCTTCTTCATCGTCTCTTCTCCTTTTCGTTCCGGTTGCCCCCAACGCATCTGCATCGTTCCCACCCTCCTTGGGGACGATCAACAAGACCGCGATCCGACGTTTCCTGTCAACCCACCCCGGTACTTCTTGAGCATTTCGTATGTGCTAGTATCGGAGGATTCGCCGCCCTAGGTCAAGCAACGGCTACATGTGAATCCATCCGTTACGCGTAGATGACAGCTGTATATACCAACAGGATAGGATTTTCAACGCTCGACCGGGTTCAATTAGAGTGGAAATCATATGGACGATACATGAACGAAGGTCCATCTCTTGCTCGTTTGACTTCCCGAACGCCCACCGGTAAAGTCATCCGCAGATTCTAGGCAGAGGTGTTTGCGTGAGAGACTACGAAATCGTGTACGTCATTCGTCCCGATCTCTCAGACGAGGATCGGTTGGCCAAGGTCGAGCGGATCCATGCGCTCGTTAAGGAGAACGGTGGCGAAGTCGGCAAGATCGAGGACTGGGGAAAGCGCGTCCTCGCCTACGAGATCAGACACTGCGCCGACGGTTTCTACGGCCTGTCTGAGTTTCGCCTCCCACCCGATGGGGTCAAGAAGATCGAAGATCGGCTGAACATCGACGAGCAGATCCTCCGCTATCAGATCGTCGTGCGGAACTAAGATCCACAAGAGGGAACATGGCCGCCAGTCTGAACAGAGTTATCCTGATAGGGAACCTGACCGCCGATCCCGAGATGCGGTACACGCCAAGCGGGACGGCGCGGACGCGATTCTCGATCGCGATCAACCGTCAGTACAAGAACTCCTCCGGGCAGTTGCAGGAGGAGGTCACGTTCGTCCCGATCGTCGTGTGGGGCTCCCAGGCGGAGAATTGCGCCAACTACCTCTCGAAGGGTCGATCGGTCGCGGTCGACGGACGGCTCCGCATCGACTCGTTCGAGAATGCAGAGGGCGAGCGCCGGAAGGTTGTCGAAGTCGTCGCTTCCGCCGTGCAGTTCCTCGGCGGCCCGGCTCGGTCGCAAGACCAGCAGCAGCCCGACTCCGTGTCGTCTCCGCCCCCCGAACCTGAAACGAAAACTCAAGGCCCGGACGAGGAGGTCCCGTTCTAGACGATGTTCACCAAACGAAGAAGGAAATGCCGTGTGTGCGAGCGCAAACTCAAGCTCGACTACAAGAAGCCCGAGGAGTTGAAGCAGTACATGAATCGCTTGGGAAAGATTCTTCCCAAGCG
The DNA here is from genome assembly GCA_964570515.1 of uncultured Thermotogae bacterium. Classification (GTDB taxonomy): domain Bacteria; phylum Bipolaricaulota; class Bipolaricaulia; order UBA7950; family UBA9294; genus CAZMYM01. The sequence continues at coordinate 1,333 of CAZMYM010000019.1, forward strand.
CGCCACGCACCTCTGCGCCAAACATCAGCGCAGACTCTCGGTTGAGATCAACCGCGCCCGCAAACTGGCTCTCCTTCCCTACGTCGGAGAGCGTGAAGCGATCAAAGTTCGCGGTAGGTGAGTCATCGAAGGAGGCTCCCTCCGCTTCCCGCATGAAGACCGGTTGTATCGCGGGAGATCCGTCTGAGAGTACGTACCGCCCCCTGGAGAAGTTCATGGCGCGGCGTCGCCGTGGGGCAACCTCGGCCATCGTGGAGCGCCTCGGATGAAGGACATCCTTGCTGTCGTCTTCCATCCTCCATCAGGCGGAAGCAGCGCCGAGCGCCTCGTCCACGACGGTCGTTGGGCCGCCACACATGACCTCATCGCCGTACTCCGGGACGTCGGCCTGGAACCGGTTCTTGCCGTTACGTCGCTAGACGAAGAGCCGACACGGACTCCGGTTCCAGACGCTGAGGTCTTCGAGATTCCGAAGCGGTCGCCGTTTCATTTCGGCGAGACGTTGAAGGACCTCATCCGAGAACGCGATCCTGCCGGTCTCCTCTACTTCGGGAGCGGTAGCGGGCTGCTGCTCACGCGCAATCGGATGGAACACCTGCGCCGATTTGCCGAGCGCGATCTGCCGGGCGCCGTCTTCAACAACTTCTACTCGTGCGACTACGCGGCCGTCTCTGCAGCGGGGCGGCTTCTCGACCTCGACCTTCCCGAGATCGACAACCCCCTCGGCTTCGTACTTGCCGACGCCGGCATTCCGTGCTCGACGCTCGAACGGAGCGCTGAGACGCAGTTTGACATCGACACGCCGACCGATGTTCTCATCCTCGGCGCTACCGACCGCGGAGGTCCGGCGATCCGTTCGCTCCTCGACCGCCTCGATCTTGCGCATCCATCCATGCCGGATCTCCTCGAGCTCCTCAGCGATCGATCGGCTCACGTCTGTCTCGTCGGTCGCGTCAGTCCGAGAACGTGGACCGACATCGAGACGGAAGTCGCCTGTCGCACGAGTGGTCTGCTCGAAGGGCGTGGGATGCGCGCGGGAACGAGCACCCGCCTTCCCATCCTCCACCAGATGCTTCGGGAAGACGGGATCGCGACCTTCTTCGATCGTCTGTCGCGCGCGTGCAATGGCGCCGTGATCGACACGCGCCCTCTTCTCGCCGGGGCGGGTCCGTTGCCGCCTCCGGCCGATCGCTTCGCGAGCGACCTCCTCCGACCGAACGATGTCCTCGATCCGCTGTGGCAGTCGTTCACCGAGGCGGCCATCGCTGCACCGATCCCCGTTCTCCTCGGCGGACACTCGGCCGTAAGCGGAGGTCTCTACTTGCTGGCGGAGGCGTGCTGGAAAGGCCGTACCCTGGACCGTAGACTTCATCCCGAGCCGTTCGATCTTCACAAGGAGCCATCATGACGTACTCGTTTCCCTCTTTCTCTCTGCTCGACGCCGATCCACAGACGGCCGCACTGATCGCGGCCGAGGAGCGTCGCCAGAGAGAGAAGATCATCCTGATCCCGTCGGAGAGCCTGACGCCGCCTGCGGTTCGTGAAGCTCTCGGATCGGTCCTGACGAGCATCTACGCCGAGGGGTACCCGCGAAAGGCGATGATGGATTTGCCGCCGGAGAGACTGGCCGACCTCGACGAACAGCTCGCCAGCTATCGACGATACGCCGATCGACGATTCTACAAGGGTGCCGAGATCGCCAACCTGGTCGAGTCTCTCGCCGCACGGAGGGCCGCCGCCTGCTTCGCGACGCCCGACTTCCCGTCGGATCGGATTCACGCCAACGTTCAGCCGCTGTCCGGCGCCGCCGCGAACCTGGCGGTTTACGACGCGTTCGTTCAGCCGGGGGAGACGGTGATGGGGATGGCCTTGACCGAAGGCGGACATCTGACCCACGGGTCTCCATTCTCGATTACCGGAAAACGATATCGAATCGTCTCCTACGCAGTCGACCCGGAAACCGGACAGCTCAACTATGAAACGATCCAACGAATGGCCGAAGAGCACCGTCCGCGGATGATCATCGCCGGATTCACGTCCTATCCGTGGCGGCCCGACTGGGCCAGATTCCGAGAGATCGCGGACGGCGTCGGTGCGATCCTCCTCGCCGACGTCGCACACACGGCCGGTATGATCGTCGGTGGCGTCTATCCGAGCCCGATCGGGCACGCACACGTCGCCACGCTCACGACACACAAGACCCTCTGCGGACCGCGCGGGGCGATCATTCTCTCGACCGACCCGGAGATCGCCGAGCGAATCGACAGTGCCATCTTCCCCGGCCAGCAGGGCGGTCCCCACGTGAACAAGTTCGCCGCGATCGCCGTGGCCCTGAAGCTTGCCCAGACGCCTGAGTTTGCCGATCTGCAGAAGCGAATCGTCCGGAACGCGTCTCTCCTCGCCGACGCGCTGCAAGCGAACGGCCTCACACTCGCCTACGGAGGAACGGACACCCACCTCCTCCTCATCGACCTTCGCCGGCTGGAAAACGAGACCGGCTTCACGATGATGGGCGAGGTCGCCAGTCGCATTCTCGACCTCACAGGGATTGTCTGCAACAAGAACACGCTTCCTGGCGACACCAGCGCGGCCGACGCGCACGGGATCCGCCTTGGCACGCCGTGGGTCACGCAACGAGGGATGGGGGAGGAAGAGATGAACGATCTCGCCGCGATCATCGCTCGGGTTCTTCACGCCATCCGCCCGTTCTCCTATGTCGGGTTGACCGGCGAGCTCTCTCGCGGGAAGCTCCCGCTCTCCGTTCTCGAACGAGCATCTCGCGATGCGAACAGCCTGCTCTCTCGTAACGACCCGAGAATCGCATTGCTTCACACCGCTCGGGCGCCCGTCGACGCCGGCACGCCGTGGGCGGCCCTGAGGCTGCGCGGTGGTCGAGTTCGCGCGCTCCTGAACGAAGCGACTCCGTCAGACATGTTCGCTGTCGAACTCGGAATGTCCTGCCGAACCTTCCTCTTCGATGAGAACGGCCAAACGATCAGCGAGGCGGCCATCGGGAAGCTCGGAGAGGAAGACTACGTCCTCTTCGTTCCGCGCGAGAGCGCCGCTTCGGCGAGCGCTTGGCTGGTCGGTCTCGCCGAGGGGTACACGCTTTTCGATTTGGAGGACGTCTTCCGCAAGGTTCAGGGGCCTGCGACCGTCGAAGAGGTCAGTGTGGAAGGCTTGCCCAATGTAGCGCGCGCGTGGCTCGAAAGCTGTCCCGTCGTCGCTCCGGCGTGTGAGTCGATCGAAGAAGCGCTGGCTCGCCATCCCGAGCGCTTCGCGCTGGCGAAACCCTACTTCGTCGGACAATCGCGTCTCGATCTATCAGCGGCCGACTCTGCTCAAGAGCTCTTCGCGTGGACGGAGCCGGAAGGCGAGCCGCTTCGAAGAACGCCGCTCCACGAGTTCCACACCAACCTCGGTGCGCGGCTCGTCCCGTTCGCAGGGTGGGAGATGCCGGTCTGGTACGCGTCGACACTCGAGGAGCATCGCGCGGTGCGCAACCGTGCCGGGCTGTTTGATCTCGGGCACATGGGCGTTCTCCAAGTCGAGGGAGACATGGCGACCGAGTTTCTCAACGTCGTGACCTCCAACTATACCGCGTGGTTGGAGGATGGCTGTTCTCAGTATGCCTATCTCCTCGACACGGATGGAAGGGCCCTCGACGATGTCTTCGTCTACCGCCGTGCGTCCGATCGCTATCTCGTCGTCGTCAACGCGGTCAACGAGCAGAAGGTCTGGGCGTGGCTGAACGGCGTCAACGAAGGCCGCTTCACGATCGATCGATCCGCGCCCACCCGACGCACCGGCGGACGCGTGGTCCTTCGCGATCTGAAGAAGGAACGCGGAGTGATCGACGTCGCATTGCAGGGACCCCAGAGCCGCCCGATTCTGGAGAAGATCCTGAGCTCGTCCGACCGCCGGACACTCGGCGCGCTCGAACGAACGCGATTCTGCGAAGTCGTCGTCGACGGCCATCAGCTGCTGGTCTCTCGCACCGGTTACACTGGTGAGCCGCTCGGATACGAGATCTACGCAGGAGGCGAAAGCGCTCCCTGGCTGTGGGAGACACTCCTTGACGTCGGGCAGGAGAACGGCATCGCTCCCTGCGGATTGGCGGCCCGTGATTCGACGAGAACCGAGGCCGGCCTCCCGCTGTACGGACACGAACTCGCAGGCGAACACGAAATCGATCCGTTCGAAGCCGGATTCGGTTCGTACGTAAAACTGCACAAGCCCTTCTTTGTGGGTCGAGACCAATGCGTTGTCTCCTACACGAATCGCACGCGAGAGGTTGTTCGATTCAGCGTCGAAGCCGGCGCGCGACCGGTTCGCGCAGGAGCGGCTGTGCTCGATCGAGGTGGCGGCTGTCTAGGCCACGTGACGAGCTGCGTTGCCGTCGCTGGGGAGTCGCAGATCGGCCTCGCCCTGTGCGATCGATGCGGCACCGAGCCTGGAACGGCCGTCTCCTTCCTGAACCCATCGCGTGAGGGGACCGTCCAGAAGGGCGCCTCGGACCTTCGCTCGGGAGACCGGATCATCGTCGCGGCTCGCGGGGAGGTCCTGCCGCGCTTCCTGTCGCGCGACGCCATGCCCGAAGCGGGCGAAGACTGAACGACACACCAGCGGGTTCGGCAATCCAACGACCTCATGGGATCACTACGCGTTTCCGAAACGACTGCTAATTCAATCGCCTGTCGTCGCACTCCGGCGGAGCGACCGCGTCCAACCACTTGAGTTCCGGTGGAAGCACAGATTGGAGCGCGTAAGCGTACTCGCGCCACCGATCGCGCTCACGATAGGCTTCGACGAGCGCCTCCTGCAAGAACTCGATCTCAGGCTTGATCAGGATGTAGATTCCCGAACCCGCGTCGTCGCCGATCAGCTCGCCCCGGAGACGAGTCACCGCCTGGCGGATTGCCAGGCCCTCACGTTGACGCAGCTCCTCGAGACGGTGAAGGATCGCGACCGCTTCGCCTTTGAAGATCAGGCGGTTGCGCTCGCCGCGCACCATGTGTCCTTCAATCATGTCACCGAGAGCGCTCACTCTCGAGCGAACCGCGCGCTTCGACAGCCCCAAGAACCGCGCGACATCGTCCAGCGTGGCCATGGGGGCATTATACGCCAAACGCCACGCATCCCGTGTAATGCGAAAAACCTTCATCGGGCGGGCAGTCCATGCGCCCGTGGAAAGATCCAACGACTTCACTCCAAGGCCGGTCCCCACTAGAATGGACGGGCACAACGACCGGGAGGTGAGTGAGATGCAGAAGGGCTTCCGCGATTTCATCACCAAGGGAAACCTTCTTCAACTGGCGGCCGCGTTTGTCATGGGCGTGGCGTTCGCAACCATGGTCGGATCCTTCGTCAACGACTTGATCATGCCGATCATCGGCAAACTTGTCGGAAACGTAGACTTCACCAATCTCTACGTCGTTCTCTCTGGGGAGACGTACGAATCGGCCGCCGCGGCACGCGAAGCAGGGGCAGCCGCGATCTACTACGGCGCGTTCATCAACACCGTGATCACGTTCCTGATCATTGCGCTTGTGATGTACGGCGTGGTGCGAGCGTTCGCGCGGATGCAGAAGCCAAAGGAAGAGGGACCGCCCACCACAAAGGAGTGTCCGTACTGCAGGTCGACGATTCCGATCGCCGCCAGCCGGTGTCCTCAATGCACATCGGAGCTGGGGATCGCGTAGGCGGGAAGCCGGACCGAGGAGTCGCCCCACGGGCGAGCTTGAGCGCCGAGTCGGTGGTGGCTATCGTCACGGCATGGGACTCTGCGGTACAGCGACAGCCGCTGCCTCTCTCTTCGCCGAGCAGGGCCGTCTGATCCGGCTTGCACCGGATCGGGCGGTGGTCTTCGTCGGTGACACACACGGCGACATCGACGCGACGAAACGCATCTTCACCCGGTACCCAGTGCCGGGCCACACGCTCGTCTTCCTTGGGGACACGGTCGATCGCGGTCCCGATTCCAGCGGAAACCTGGAACTCATTCTCCGAGCAAAGCTGGATCATCCGATGTCCATCTACCTGCTCATGGGAAACCACGAGGCATGGAAGGTCCGGCCCTTCGCGCCCGCCGATTTCTGGGAACGCCTCGATTCACAAGAAGAGAGAGTGATTGCGAATGCGCTGTTGAATCTCCCGTTTGCCGCACATCACCCATCCGGCGTTCTCGGCCTTCATGGAGCCCTCCCCGACGTGTCATCGCTCGACGCAGTCTGTTCGATCAAGCTGGGATCAAGCACGTGGCGAGCCATCACGTGGGGGGATTGGAGCCAGAACGGCGCAGATCGCGCAGCGGAGTTGTCGGGCCGGCCGACCTTCGAACACGCCGACTTCGATGTGCGTGCGTCAAGACTCGGTATTCGGGTTCTCGTCCGTTCCCATCAGCCGCTCGCCCCGATGTACCTGTTCGAAGAGCGTTGTCTGACCATCTTCTCTTCGAACGCATACGGGACTGGCCCACGACGCGTGGCGATCCTTCACCCCGACCGGGACGTGACGTCTGCACGCGATCTTGAGATCGAGTGCATCGACTGAACCCCGTCTCGAGGAGACTCTCTCTAGACCCCGTTGTCGGGCCGCAAGCAAACGGATACGCTGAAGGCGCAGGCCGAAGATTGGGCAGCGCGCAGGCGCGGTCAATCCGCGAAATGGGAGACGATTCAATGGTCGATTCACGCGTCGGGAAGCTCGCAGGGGTTCTGGTGAACTACTCCGTCGGTATTCGCCCGGGAGACAAGGTTATGATCCAGGCCGGTTCCATCGCCGCACCGATGACGAAGGCTTTGCTCGTCGCCGTTCTCGAAGCCGGTGGGCATCCATTCACGCGCGTCTCGTTGGACGGTGCGCAGGAGCTGATGTACCGGCACGCGTCGGACGAGCAGCTGCTGCACGTCCCCGAACCGCTCAAACTCGTTTACGAGACGTACGACGCGCTGATCTCGGTCGGTTCGGCGACGAACACCAAGGCGCTCACCGGCGTGCCGCCGGAGAAGGTTCGTCTCTCCAGCCAAGGGCAGAAGGACCTGTTCAAGACGTTCATCGAGCGGTCGGCCGCCGGAGAGCTTCGCTGGGTCGGGTGCCTCTACCCGACGAACGCGTACGCGCAGGACGCGGAGATGAGTCTCACCGACTATGCGGACTTCGTCTACGGCGCGTGCCTCCCGAATCTCGAAGATCCGATCGGCTACTGGAAAGGGTTTTCGAAGCAACAGCAGAAGATCGTCGACTGGCTGAAGGGGAAGGAATCCGTTCGCGTCGAAGGACCCGGCATCGAGCTCCGATTGAGCATCGCCGGTCGGACCTTCGAGAATTGCGACGGGAAGAAGAATATGCCCGACGGGGAAGTCTTCACCGGGCCAGTCGAGGAGAGCGTCGAGGGGCACGTACGATTCTCTTATCCGACCGTCTACTGCGGGAGGAGAATCGAGAGCGTCGAACTCTGGTTCGAGAAGGGCAAGGTCATCAAGGCTTCGGCTGACAAGGGCGAGGACTTCTTGTTGGAGACCCTCGAAACAGACGAGGGCGCGCGCTACGTCGGCGAGTTTGCGATCGGAACAAACGAGGGAATCACACGGGCCACCGGGAACACGCTGTTCGATGAGAAGATCATCGGGAGCTTCCACATGGCGCTCGGCGCCGGGATGCCGGAGACGGGGAGCCGGAACGAGTCGGCCATCCATTGGGACATGGTCAGCGACCTCTCAGACGGTGGACGAATCTGGGTCGACGACGAGCTCTTCTACGAGAACGGGAAGTTCGCGATCGACGTCGACGGCTGACCGGCGCGGCGCGGGACCAGCCTAGCCCTCAGTCGGTCCGGGACAGCTTGGGGAGCGAAGCACAGACAATGAACAAGAGCGATCTTCGCCCCGTGGTCTTCGACATCCTGAGGAAGACCCCTCAGACGCACTTCCGTGCGGTGGAAAACGACGTCCGCTCGAAGAGCGACGACTACGAACGTCGAGACGTTCTCACGCTGAACGAGGTCCTCTGGGATCTCCTGCTCCAAGGCGTCCTCGCTCCGGGGAAGAACTCACTCAATCCCGACCTCCCGTTCGTTCACGTCACCGAGTACGGCGCCCGCTGTCTCGAAGACGGCGCGATCGTCGCGCACGATCCCGACCGGTACATCGACCGGCTTACGGAGCACATCGGCGGCAGAGCAAACCCGATCGTCGTGGAGAGCGCGAGAGAGGGACTCCTTTCGTATCTCGGCGGACGGTACGCGGCCGCGCTCGTTCTCCTGGCACACGCCGGCGAATGCGTAGTGGGTGAAATCATCGAAGCCTTGATCCAAAGCGGGAAAAGTGCCGGCCGTGGGACGAAGCGACTCGAGGCGTGTCGGCGTGCTCCGGGACGACAATCGGCGACGATCCGTGCGGCGCTTCTCGGGCGCCGCCCGCCTGAGGAGATCGCCTCCGTCGCGGAGTCGCAGCTCTCCGGTCTGCGGGCCGCGATTCGGCTTGCGCGCTCCGAGGATGGCTCGCCTCGCGTTCCGCCCGTCGACCGTGATCTGACGTTGGCGTACTTCCTCCTGTTCCTGGATCAGTGCCGATTCGCTTATCATGCGATCGGTTGGCTCAATGGCGAATCGATCGCGTAGCCGCCGGCTCCATCGCTCGTTGGATTTGAGAAAGGAGTGTCCGTGAGTCTCGTCGCACCCGTTCTCCTGATGCTCGTCGCGGGAGGCGCGATCACCTTCCAGTCCCTGTTCTCCGGGACAATCGGGGATCGTGTTGGAGTGATGGAGAGCGCCTTCATCATCCACCTCGGTGGCCTTCTCCTTGCCGGATTGATCGTGCTCGGCATGCGCGGCGGCAACCTGGGCGCCTGGCGTACGGTTCCGTGGTACGTCTACTCAGCGGGATTCCTCGGAGTGTTGATCGTGAGCGGCTACAGCTTCGCGGTGCCGAGACTCGGGCTCGCAGCGTCGCTGACGTTGGCGATTGTGGTTCAGCTGATCCTGGGGGCGGTTCTCGATCACTTCGGGGTTCTCGGTGCCGCGCAGCGGTCGCTCGATCTGTGGCGAGGCGTCGGAATCGCCGTCCTTCTCGCCGGCACGTGGCTGATCCTGAAGTGAACGCGGAACCTCAGCCAACAACTCAGACAGACCCGAAGCCCCCTCACATCGGCACGCTGAACGAGAAGTCGCTCCATGCCGACCTCAAGGCGTGGTATGGCGAGGAGGGCGACCAGTTCGAAGTGCCCGTCGACGGCTTCGTCGCCGACATCGTCCGCGGAGACCTGATCATCGAGATTCAGACCGGATCCACATCGTCTCTCCGGCGGAAGCTCATGTCTCTCCTTCGCCGCCACCCTGTGCGGCTCGCCCTGCCAATCACAGCGCGGAAGACGATCGTGTGGTTGGGCGCGGAAGGGCGGGAGTCCTCACGCCGGCTGTCGCCGCGAAAGGAAGACTGGGCGGACGCGTTCTCGGAACTTGTGAGCCTGCGGGAACTCCTCGGAGATCCCAACCTCTCCGTCGATGTCGTCCTCATTCACGCAGAGGAGATTCGTCGTCCGGAAGCACGCACTCGCCGGCGTCGGAAAAAGTGGGTCGTGCATGATCGCCGCCTCCTGGAAGTCATCGACTCCGTCACGTTTCAAGATCCAACCGACTACCTCACGTTCGTGCCCGCGACCTTGGAGGAACCGTTCACGACGAGTGAGCTTGCGGCATCGTTTGGATGTCCTCTCCGCATGGCGCAGAAGATTGCCTACACACTGCGCCACATCGGCTCACTCCAGGCGGTTGGCAAGAGCGGAAGGGCCTACCTCTACGAGCGAAGACTGGCACTGAACGAGGTTCACGAACCCTAGCTCTGACTCGCTCGGCTGGCGGACGCTTGGAGGGTACCATTCCGTCGTGACCGACAAGAAGAACATCGACAGACATCCCCCGAGGTATCCCCTCGGCGAGGACATCGCGAACAGCGTGACGCACGGCATCGGCGCAATCTTGAGCCTTGCCGGCGCCGCTCTTCTCCTCTATCGCACATCCGGAACGGGGACGGCCCTTCATCTCGCGAGCTTCTCGATCTACGGGCTGACCCTGTTTCTCCTCCACATCTCGTCAACTCTCTATCACGCCCTCCGGCATCCGGGCGCACGCCGCGTCTTCTGGGTCTTCGATCACTGCTCCATCTATCTGCTGATCGCCGGCACCTACACGCCCTTCCTCCTGCTCTCGTTGTGGGGGAGCTGGGGACTGACGATGTTGGTTGTTATCTGGACGCTCGCGATTGTCGGCATCGTGATGAAAGCGGTCTTCGTCGGAAGATTTCGCGGGATCTCCCTCGCGGTCTATCTGTTGATGGGATGGATGATCGTCCTCGCCGCTCGCGAACTCTGGCTACGAGTCCCGCACAATGCCCTCATCTACATCGCCATTGGCGGCGGATTCTACACGCTCGGGACGATCTTCTTCGGCTGGAAGCGCCTGCCGTACAATCACGCCATCTGGCACCTGTTCGTCCTCGGCGGCAGCATCACCCACTATCTCGGCATCCTCTTCTATCTCACGCCGACTGCTTGATCAATCCGTGAGAACAGTCAAGTGCCCTTGACGCGCTGAAGAACAGCGCTATACTGCTCGGGTTTTTGCATCCTGCCGCGTGTTGGATGAGACGGACCCGAATCGAGGGAGGCGCCATGCGACGGTCACTCACAGTGTGGTGGAAGGACGGGGAACCCTGGTTCCTCGCCGTCGCATTAGCCAATCTCGTGTTGGGCACGTCGTCGGTGCTGATCCCCCTCATGCTCTCACGGGTCCTCGAACGCTCCGTAGGAGCGCTCGGCATCCTCGCCGGGCTTGTCAGCCTGGTCGGCGTGGTTGGCAGTCTCCTCTGGGGACGTCTTTCGGACGCATCACACCGGAGGAAACCGTTCGTCGTCGCGAGCTACGGGGTCGTCGGTATCTGCTTCCTCGCGATGGCTTTCGTGCCGAGCTTCAAGCACTTCCTCTGGATCAACATGCTGATGAATTTCTTCTGGGTCGCCAATGCATCCGTCACGGTTCTGATCGTGATCGAGAATCGCGACGAACCCACCTGGGAAGCGAAGATCGGCCAACTGAACCAGATGGGGGCGATCGGGTGGGTCCTCGGGTTGCTTATCGGAAGCGGCGCACTGGCCCTCGGAGCGTACGTCGTTCCTGAGGAGACCGCGATCCGTGTGCTGTTCGGGTTCATCGCGCTTGGGGGACTCTCCGCAAGCGCGCTAGCCTTTCGGCATGTCCCACGAACCGTTCCGCAGTATACGGCACGCAAGTTCCGCGGCGTCGTCCTCGCGATGGGGAACTTCCTTCTCGAGAAGCGCCGCTTTGCCCCGTTCCATCTCTACCACCGACTCCGCCCCCGGCGAATCCTCGCGGCACTTCGCGATCCCCACGGATTCCGCCCCGGCACCCGCCGATTCCTGGCAGCGACCTTCTTCGCCTTTCTCGGGCTCGGCCTGTTTGGCATCCCGCTCCCACTTCTGTTGTCGGAACGGTTTGGGCTGCCTTCCTATCTTGTGTTTGCCTACTTCGCACTCCAGCACCTGGGCGTCGTCGCCGCGTTTCCTTTTGCGGCACGCCAGATCCGAAAACGCGGCAACTGGTACGTGCAGATCACGACGATTGGTGCCCGCCTCATTCTGTTCTCGACCGTGGCGCTCTTCCTCGCGTTGGTCGATGTCACGCCATCGACGCTGGTGCTCGTGATCGCCTTTGCCATCTACGGGATCACCTGGTCCTACTTCCAGCTCTCGGGAATCGCTCTCGTGTCGCGGCTGGCAAAGCCGGAGAACCGGGGTATGGCCCTCGGCCTCTACAACGCACTCGCCGGCGCCGGCTCGGTCGGGGCTGGCATCGGGAGTGGCCTCTTGGCGACGTGGGGCGGTTACCAAGCGGCGTTTGGCGCCTCGGCCATGCTGCTTCTGGTCGCACTCATCATCGTGTTCACGGTTCCCCATCCCGGGTCTGCCAGGAGTGAGAAGGCCCTCGCCGAAGAGAAACACCGCCTCACGGGGGAGGCGGCGGGACAAACGCCTTCTGCTGCGGAACCGCTCAGGACAGGCTAGGCGGCCTCGACCTCCGTCACGCCGGGAACCTGCTCCTTGAGCGCGCGCTCAATGCCGTCCTTGATGGTCATCTGAGCCATTGGGCAGCCGTGACAGGCTCCCTGAAGGCGAACACGGACAACGCCCGCCTCCGTCACCTCAACGAGTTCTACGTCCCCCCCATCGGCCTGTAAGGCGGGGCGGATACTCTCTAGCGCTTGGCGAACTTCGCTTTCCATTCTCAAATTCCTCCAGCTGAAGTGGCGCCGTCTTCCGCGGCGCGGATTCGAGGCGTAAGGATACCGCCTTCGCTGTTGCACTCCCAGGCAGTCTAGAAGAGATCCGTCTCGGCCTCGATCGAATCCGGCGGCTCACTCACGCGGTAGAGGCAGTCGACCGGTCCGATGTCGCACCAGCGGCACTCCGACCACGCCGGCGCCTTGGCGAGCGGCTTCTCGCCGCCAACTCGTTGCACAAGCCCAACGAAGCGCTCACGAAACGCGTCGTCGAGGCCGTCCTCCGGGATCTCGACCGACCCCGTCTTGTAGACAACGCGTCCACTCAATCGAACATCGGCCGTCCGTGGGTTCTTGATCGGAAGGAGGAGCATATACACGAGCACCTGGAGCTGATCCGATGTCCTCGGCCGGCCGGTTTTGCAGTCCTCAATCACGCCTCGACCGTCTCGAATGGCCAAGATATCTGGCTTTCCCGAGACGACGATCCCCGTCTTTCCTCTTCGTTTGAACGCGTTCTCGTCCTCGACGTGAACCTGATAGCCATCATCGAGGAGCTGTTCCCGCCGGATATTGACGAGCTCGTTGTGATCGACCGTCCACCGCGCCAGGTCGAAGTCGATCGGCAACTTGTCGTACTCCTTGTGGTGTGCGCGATACCAGGCCGACCACTCGCACGTCGACTCGCCGGCCAGAAGCTTCGTCAGCCACGTCACCCAGATGTATGGTTCGGCCCTTCGAACGGCCATGGAACCCTCCCTCGGCACTCATTCCGATAGGGAAGGCTAGAGGTTCGCGAAGCGGCGATCAAGGACCTCGCTCCGGGACGGCCTACTGAAGCGTGGTCGATACGGTGAAGCCAAATTCGAAGCAATGATCGGCTCCCGTGGGATCGAATTGCACGGCGATCCGGTAGCTGAAGGCTTCCGACATTGCGTGTTGCCACTCTGCGGTCAGCAGGGCGAAATCGAACAGCGTGGTCACCGTCGTCCCAAAGTAGAAGTCAAGCGTCAGCTGGGTGCTCGCAAACCCTTCAGTAAACGTTGCCGCCGCATGTCGGATCGTGATTACGGTGATGTAGTCCGTCTGGAACCACGCTCCCGGATTGGCGTCCGGAGCGAGGGCAACGTAATAGTTGTTCGCATGAAGATCGATGTCCGATGCCTTTGCATTTCGGTAGAGCCCGCCGCCTAATGCCGAGATCGTGCTGAACGTGACCGGACCGATTTCGCAATCCGTGATCCCCAGACCCTGGATGATGAGTTGATCGATCGAGCTTGCCGTTCCCGGCCCGATCTCCTGCGGCTCGATCCCGACACTGAGCCAGATACATTGCTCTCCGACGTTGAGGTACGGCGTCAGGCTGAGGGTCTTCGTCTGAACCGCAAACTCGAGCGCGCCATCGAGGACGAGGACGCCATCCCACAGATCGACATCGATGTCGATCGTCGTCTTCTCGTAGCCCGCTGTGGTAAAGACAAACTCAACATCCGTGTGGACACAACCCCATGGGAAGGCCTCGAAGCCAATGATCAACCCTGTGAAATCGAGATTACAGGGTGAGTTCCACGGATCGCCAAACGTGCCTGTAGCAGATATTCCCCACCCCAACTGCGTTGCGCCTGCCAGTGTCAGCGTCAGCCCGGTGGAGTAGGCCCCTCTGAACGGGTAGAGGTTGAACGTCGCTGTCGTCGATATGCCATAGGCCGTCACGTTCGCTGTCGAAGAGAGCCCCAACAAGCTCGGCGTCTGCAGCGAGAAGGACGCATTTGCGTTGACGCTCCACGTGCCCACCGGCCAGTTGACCACCACGTCGTCTTCGAGATGTGCACTCACGCTCACGGTTTCTCCGAGTCCCGAAAGAGGGATGAATACGGTTCCCGAGATCCCGTACCCCTCCTCCCAGTTGTACCCGCCGCTGAAGGAGGTCGACGAGCCTTCCATCTCCAGCATCGATGCTGAGAGCGGCACGGCGAGCTCGGTGTCCCAGGTAATGAATCCCGACCCGTACGCCGCCGCGCTGATCGCCGGCACGAGACACGCAACAGCCAAGCAGACCCTCCACACCCGAGCCATGCCGCCTCCTTCGTTTCGACTGCTATTCGTACCTCAATGCCTTCACGGGCGGGAGCTTCGCCCCGCGCCATGCCGGCAAGACGCCGGCGATCGTCCCGAGCAACAGCGACAGCCCGAGCGCAGCCAGGATCAGCCATGCGCTGAATGCGGGCACCAGCCCTGCTGAGCCGGTCGCTTGCAGCCCCGTCGATTCGACCGCCTGGCTGACCACTCCAAGACCCAGCGAACTCGAGATCAGTTGGCCAGCCAGACCGCTGATCCCGACACCCAATAGAATGCCGAGCCCACCGCCGAGGAGACCCAACAGGCTGGACTCAATGAGGAACAGCCCGAGGACATCGCGGTCCTTGGCGCCGACGGCCTTCATGATGCCAATCTCGCGTGTTCGCTCCAGCACGGAGGTATACATGGTGTTCATCACGCCGAGTACGCCGACAAGGAGCGCGATTCCGGCAATCGCGGACAGTGTGAGGTTGACACTGGAGAGTGCCGCGCCGATCTCAGCACTCAGTTCGGAGGCCGTCGTCGCGGAGATGGGCTTGCCTGCCTGTGTGAACGTATCGCGAACCTGCTGCACCGCGATGTCGATGCTGGTTCCGTCAGTCACTTCGAGGAACGCCAGCGAGAACGAACCTTGATTCCCGAAGAGGGATTCTAAGGCGGGAATCGGCACGAACAAACTGAATTTCGTTTCCCCTACAGTGAAGCCACCGCTGACCTGTTCTGGCTCGGTGAGGATGCCAATCACTTCGAACGGGGTTCCCTGGATCATAATCTCGTCTCCGACCCCAACCACCATGTCAGCCGCGACGCCGGGGCCGAGCACGACGACATGCAGATCGTCCTCCGTGAAGGCGCGTCCCTCGGCGATCGCATACCCCTCGAAGTAGAGGGGAAAGTCGTTGGGCATCGACGGGGTCATCCCGACGAGTCGAAGGATGCCGATTCCTGCCAGGCCCTCCGATGTCACCATTGCGGTCTCGTTTCGCTGGGCACCGGTGACGGCGACAGTAGGCAGTTCGGCAAGGCTCTCAAGAACCTCCATGCTCGACATGCCGTCTGAGACGACAGCGGTCTGAGTTGTCCCTTCAGGGGATCGTCCTTCAAGAAGCCTCCCGCCCATGGCCCTGCCTTGGGACTGCTCCCTGAGTGCTTCGATCTCTTCAGGGGATCGTCCTTCCAGAAGACTCCCGCCCGCGGGGAGACCGGTGGGTGCCGAAGGCCATGTGGAGCCGACGGCCGTTCCTGTAGCCTCCCCGAGGATGATCGTGTTGTAACCGATGGTGTCGAATTGCTGCTCCACGGAACGTTGCATCCCCTCGCCAATGGCGATCAGGGCGACAACGGCCGCCACGCCGACAACGATGCCGAGAATCGTCAGCCATGACCGAAGCGAACGTCGCCGCAAGCTCTTCATGGACAGTCGAAGATAGTCTCTAAGCATGGGCTGCACCTCCTGCGGAGGAGCAGCTGGGAGAAGAGGCTCCCGCCCTTTCTCCTGGGCTGGCTGAGGCCCCGGAACTCAGGTTTGCTTCCTGGCCATCTGAAGAAGCGACCGCCATCGGTGCTTCTTCACCATCCTCACCTTCGTCCCTGCCTTTGCCTTGCGTAGCAGGAGAAACGCTCGAAAGCGTTTCTCCTCCGTCCTCGCCGGAGGCGAGGACGCACCCGTCCAACAGCCGAATGGTTCGGTCGACATGTTTCGTCAGGGCCTCATCATGAGTGACAAGGATCTCGGTCATGCCTCGCTCAAGATTGAGCTGCCTGAGCAGTTCGATAATCTGAAGCCCAGTCTCGGAATCGAGGTTCCCCGTCGGTTCATCGGCCAGCAGCAGATCGGGGTCATTGGCCAGTGCCCGCGCGATCGCGACACGTTGTTGCTCTCCGCCGGAAAGCTGCTTGGGCAAGTGCCTCGCACGATCGGCCATGCCGACAAGTTCCAGCAGTTCAGCAGCTCGCTTTCGTCGCTTCGCGTGCGGCATCCGTTGGAAGACCATCGGGAGTTCGACGTTTTCGAGCGCCGACAGTGTGGGCATGAGGCTGAACATCTGAAACACAAACCCGATGCGACGGCCACGCAGGTCGGCCAGGCCGTTCGAATTGCAGGTCGCCACGTCCTGATCGCCATAGAAGATGCTGCCTCCATTCGGCTTGTCGAGCGCACCGAGCAGATACATCAGCGTGCTCTTGCCGGATCCCGACGGCCCCATGATGGCCACGAACTCGCCGTCTTCAATCCTCAGATTCACACCACGGAGGGCGTGGACCTGCGTGGCACCCATGGTGAACGTACGCGAAGCGGATTGAACCTCGATCATAGCTCTTCCTCCGGTGTGAAACTGAATTCGATGAGCTGGACGAGGTTCTGCGGCGCACCCTCCAACTCGATCAGCATGTAGATGGGGTATTGCAGAAGGGCGGAGATGGCCGGGTCTATGACAGAGCCCAGGATCACCCGCTGCGTTGGATACTCCGGATGGGTGAACGTCCCCTTGATCGCCTCGACCCCGGCGATCAACTCGATCTCCCCTGTTACGAGACTCGCTCCGTCGGGGAGGTAATAGGTCTGATTCGGCTCGATGGTCACCCCGTACTCCGCCAGAACGCCGAGCGGGGACATGTCGATCGGTGGCGTTTGCTTGAAGTGGAATCGGCCTCCGGCAACCGCCGCTGCACCTCGTCTTCCTAGACCCGTCTGGATGTTGCTCAAGCTCAGAGTGGCACCGATCGTCTCAGTCATGTGGTACTGGCCGTCCTTGGGCGTGATGTCGGTGGCGTATTGACGAAGGGGTACGCTCGGACCCTGCTGGATCTCGAACACCGTGTGCAGGGTGCCGCCCGGATACTCGCCGAACCCGAAGAATTGCCCTTGAATCTGCCCTCGTGCCTGCCCTTGTGCTTGCGCCATCGTCTCCAGTGCTGCCAGTCCCAAGAGGCTGACGGCGAACAGAGCCAGAACGATCCATCGGTGCGCTCTTATTCGTTTCATGTCCTGCCTCCCTAGGGCTGCTGGTAGCTAAATTCGATGAGCCGGGTGAGCGACTGAGTTACGCCGTCTATCTCGATCAGGATGTAGACGGGGAACTGCAGAAGCTTTGTGATCTCGGCATCAAGGGCCGTGCCGATGACTGCCTGCTGTGTCGGATACTCCGGATGGGTGAACGTCCCCTTGATCACCTCAACGCCGGAAATGAGCTCGATGGCTCCGGTGACGAGGCTCGCTCCGTCCGGGAGGTAGTAGGTCTGATTCGCCTCGACCACGACGCCATGCTCTCCGAGAGCACCGAGCGGCGACATGTCGATCTGAGCCGTCTCTTTGTACTCATATCGTCCTCCGGCGACTGCAGCGACACCCCTGCCTCCTCCCAAGCCCGACGTGATCTCGCCAAGACCCAGTGTGGGCGCATCGATGATTTCGGTCATCAGGAACTGGTCGGCGGCGGGTGTGATGTCGGTGGTGTAGGTTCGCATCGGGGCCCCCGGACCCTGCTGGATCTCGAACACCGTGTGCAGCGTGCCGCCCGGATCCGGATACTGGCCGAATCCAAACAGGAATCCCCAAGATTCAGGGTTGATCCCTTCGATTTGCGCCATCGCGCACATCCCGACGGCAGCCATGAGTCCGACTGCCAGTAGCACAACGGGCGTCGACCGCCGCGGATTCCATCCTTTCATCTCGTGCCTCCTCGCGTTCGTACCTTTCAGAGTCATGGTGTCTCACGGGAGGCACGAAGATTCGTCTGTCCGACCCCGCGCTGCCCATACTGATAGTCTAATCGCGGAATGGATTCCGCTGGCCAGGGATGTGTCAGAGATGTGAACTCGCGTGAAAGGAGTCCGGGACGAGCTTCATGCGGAGGAGCTGGACGTGGAATAGAAGAAACGCCGTCGGCCGACGGCGCTAACTCCAACATACGTTATTCGTGAGAAGATTGTCAAGGTCTCTCGAGTCGAAGACTCGAGAGATTACTCGCCGGCCTACGGCCGGCTACGGCCGGCTACGGCCGGCTACGGCCCGTCAGGGTTTCCGGGGCTGTCGCCCGAGGCGCGACGGATTACTCGCCGATCTTCGGTCGGCTCCGCGAGCGTCTCCGTTCCGAGAATCCCTGTATGTCACGCTTTCAGCTCGATGACTACGAAGAGCGCGAGCGGAATCCCTATCCCTTCTTGTCTTTTCGCTCCACGATGACTTCCTCGGCAAGCGTCTGTCGGGCCTTTGGCCCGACAGATTACGTTCCGGCCTTCGGCCGAAGCCGGTTGATCAGGACGCTCGAGCCTTTCGCTCCTCGACGACTTGCTCTGCCATCGCAAATGGAACCGCCTCGTAGTGCTCAAAATGCATCGTGAAGGTCCCCCGCCCGCTCGTCAGGTTCCGCAGCTCCGAGGCATAGCCGAACATCTCGGCAAGTGGCACGCGCCCACGCAACACGGTCGCCCCACCTTTGGTGTCCATCCCGAGAACTCGTCCTCGCTTGCTGCACAGACTGCTCGTGATCCCGCCGGTGTGGTTCTCCGGCGCGGTCACCTCGACACTCATCATCGGCTCGAGGAGCTCCAATCCGGCCTTGCGGCAGGCCTCGCGGAATCCCATCTTCCCGCACGTCCTGAAGGCCTGCTCAGAAGAATCGACGTCGTGCATCGAACCATCGAGAACGGTCACGTTCACGTCGACCATCGGGAATCCCGCGTAGGGACCTTCCGCCATTTCCTCGACAACCCCTCTCTTGATCGCCGCCAGGTACTCGCGCGTAATCTTGCCACCGGTGATCGTGTCCTCGAATTCGAATCCTTCCCCGGGATCCGCAGGCTCCACGCGAAGCACAGCGTGTGCGTATTGCCCTCTCCCACCGGTCTGCTTGACGTGCCGGTACTCATGTTCGACTGGACCGAGGATCGTCTCCCTGTAGGCGACCTGCGGTCGATCGGCGTGGACGTCGACGCCGAACTCGCGACTCAGCCGATCGAGGATGATTTCGAGGTGGAGTTCGCCCATTCCGGAGATAACCACCTCGTTCGTCTCGGCGTCGGAACGAACGACGAACGTCGGATCTTCCTCGGCGAGTCGATGGAGGGCCGAGGAGAGCTTGTCTCGATCCTCGCGCGACGCGGGGGAGATGGCCACCCCGATGACGGGCGTCGGGAACTCGATCGACTCGAGCATGATCGGATGCTCACGACTGCAGATCGTGTCGCCCGTGTGCGTCTCCGCCAGTCCGACGACAGCGCCCACCTCACCGCTTCGCATCACCTCCACCACCTCGCGGTCGTTGGCGTGCATCTCGAACAGGCGGCCGATCCGCTGCGGCTTGTCGCGACTCGAGTTGTACACACGGTCTCCCACCTTCAATATGCCCGAGTAGACGCGCACGTACGTCAGTTTCCCCATGTGCTTGTCCGCTTGAACCTTGAACGCCAGCGCCGCGAGCGACGCGTCATCCTGCGGGCGACGAATCAGTTCGTCGTTCGACTTCGTGCAGGCCCCAATCACGGGCGGGAGATCCACAGGTGAGGGAAGGTAGTCGACGATTCCGTCGAGAAGCAGGCGAACCCCTTTGTTCTTGAACGCCGCGCCACAGAGAACGGGGATGAAGCTACCGGCGATCGTCGCTTTGCGGATCGCGCGGAGGACCTCGCCCGACTCCGGAACCTCGCCCTCGATGAACTTCTCCATCAGGGGGTCATCTTGTTCACTGATCCGCTCAATCATCCGTGCTTCGGCCTCACGGGCTGTGGCGAGGAGATTGGCAGGAATCTCCTCGATGCGAATCGTCGCCCCCTGTTTAGCATCGTCGTAGTAGACGGCCTTCATGTGCACGAGATCGACAACACCCTGAAAATTCGCTTCCGCGCCGATCGGGATGACGACCGGGACGGCGTTCGCGCCGAGTTCTTGGCGGATCTCGTCGACGACCCGTTCGAAATCCGCGCCGGTGCGATCCATCTTGTTGATGAATGCAATCCGGGGGACGTGGTACTTCTCCGCCTGTCGCCAGACGGCCTCCGCCTGCGGCTGAACGCCGCCGACGGCGCAGAAGAGGGCGACGGTCCCGTCGAGGACGCGCAGCGACCGCTCGACTTCAGCAGTGAAGTCGACGTGCCCCGGGGTGTCGATGAGGTTGATGCGGTGATCTCTCCAGTACGTGGTCGTCGCCGCCGACGTGATCGTGATCCCGCGCTCTTGCTCCTGGATCATCCAATCCATCGCCGCTTCGCCGTCGTGTACTTCGCCAATCTTGTGCCGCTTCCCGGTGAAGAACAGGATCCGCTCCGTGACCGTCGTCTTTCCCGCATCGATGTGAGCCATCACGCCCACATTCCTCATTCGTTCGATCGGCGTCGCCTTCGTCATCGTTGCTCCTTCGTCTTGTCTCTTGCCATCACACATCATGCATCGTCTCGAGTCAAGCCGAGCGGAGTGAATCCCTGCTGAACAAGTGATGTCCGGACGGCTCTCAAGCCGACCGAACGGGGACAAGAGCGAGCGCGGAGAGTACGACAGGGACGGCACGATGTCAACGTGTTTCGCTTCGGAATGCGGCGGAGTACGATCGAGACATGAAACGAGATCTCCCCGCCGTCGTCCTCGATACCAACGTCTTCGTCGCCGCCGGGTTCAATCCCGGCAGCGACTCCGCCCGGATTGTCGACGAGGTTCGACAAGTCCGTCTACGGATGATCTGGAACAACGCGACGCGACGGGAGACGAGGGCGATCTTGGAGAAGATCCCGCCGCTGTCGTGGGACGCCATCGCCGATCTGTTCCAAGATGAAGACCGATGCGTCGCGGAGACAAGCCCCGGACGGTTTGCGCACGTCCCGGATCCAGACGACCGGAAGTTCGCGGCCCTCGCCCACGCGTCCGGCGCGATCCTCATCAGCCAGGACTCCGATCTCCTGGCAAACCCCCACAAGACCGACGTGCTCGTGCTCACACCGAGCGAGTATCTACAGGAGCAATGGGCGGCACCGTGACCGACACCTCCCGACGGGAGAACGCGGGGGGGGGGGCGGACGTTCTGACGATGCATCGTACCTCGCTGGAAAGACGATGGGGAGACGACGGATCGAAAGGCTGTCGGGCGGCGCAGGTGCGTCGCCCGACTTCACAAAGCACAAGGATGTGACATGGACAGAGACGGATTCCTCGCGTACTTGAAGAGGAGAGACCTTTCCGACGAGCAAGCCAATGCGTCGATCTCCATCGTTGAACAATTCGAGGCCTTCCTGCTGGAGGACGATCGCAGAACCTCGCCTAAGACGGCGACCGCCGAGGACGTCAACACCTTCTCAGATACGATGATCGATCAGGAGATCAACACGTGGAACCACTACGTCGCGCTGATCCGGTACGGCCGATTCATCGGGAACGACGCCGTACACATCGCGGCGCTTGAGCTGATCGACGGCGCCGAAGCGCTCGACAACCTGCACGCCAAACTCGGTGAAGAGATCGGCGAAGCGGCGAGAGACAAGATCTTCGAGGGCGTCGAACTCCCGCCTCTCGGAACGCTGAACGTCGACAAGCCAGCGCTGACCGAGATCGTGATGAAACGCCTCGAAACGTCGGTCGACGCCGAGACGTGCAAGCGCGTGATCGGCAGCGGCTTGCGCCATCTCGAAGACGCCTGGTTTCTCGACGGGAAGAAGAAATTCGAGGACGCCGGCGGGATCGACGCATTCCTAGAGAAGAAGGGATCCGACTTCATTGCCGAGCTGGAGAAGCATCGCGATGAGGGCACGCTCTACTTCAGCCAGCCGATCGACGACGACGTCATCGCCTATGTTCGCGAGCACCCTGAGGTCCAATCAGGCGTTCGCAAGGGGAGCGTGTTGATCGAGGCGAAGATCCCGCATCAGGCCGTCAAGTTCCTCGCAGCCAACGACCCACAGGAGAAGGCCTACCACTACTGCCATTGTCCGTGGGTGAAGGAGTCGCTGAAGGGTGGGAAGTCAGGGATCTCACCGACGTTCTGCAACTGCAGTGCCGCCTTCCACAAGAAGCCACACGAAGTGATCTTCGGCCAGCAGCTGAAGGCCGAGGTCCTGGAGACCGTTCTCTCGGGCAATCCGTGGTGCAAGTTCGCCATCCACTTGCCTGAGAGCGCGATCCCGAACGACCAAACGGTGTGAGACCGGCTATCCGTCCAGGTGCCTCGACTGGTCGATCATCCGGAAGTCCTCGAAATCGTAGCCCTGCGCCTCAAGGCGCTCGATGATTCCATCCAACGTCTCTTGGGAAAGCGCCGGCGTGCGACTGAGGATCCAGCCGTAGCGATAGGACGGATGGCCGACCACGGCGTATTGGTAATCGGAATCCAGATCGATGATCCAGTAGGCACCGGGGAAGAGCCAGAATCCGAGGAAGCGGACGAACGAGACCTTCAGCTTCGTCGGCTCGGCCGGGTTCGGAACCCAGGCACGTCCGACAGCGCGATCCGGCTCGCCGTCGACATTGAAGCACGTGTTGGTCACCTCGATCCTCCCGTTCTCGAGCAAGGCATACTCGGCCGTCGTCCCCTCGACGCACTGCCGCTCGAACGTGGTAGGAATGCTGGCGATCGCGTACCAAAGCCCCATGTACCGCTCAACGTCAATCTCTCCTACGACCCGTGGAGCAGCACCTGTCGGCAAGAAGAAGACGCCTCCAACTAGGCCAACCGTCAGTGCTGTGACCGTCCATCTCTTCATGTGTCCTCCCTTCGCAGGCTAGAGTACTCCCCAGGCTCCCTGCCGTGAAGCGTTCAGAAGACGGGGCCGAGACGCGTCCGTCGCACCATGCGGTCGCAGAACCCGATGTGAGGTAAATCGCATGGTCGACCGACGAACAACACGAAGACGCCTGCTGGCCAGCGCGTTGGCACTTGCTGGATTGACGGCCGTGGGAGTGAGCGAGCCGGAGCCGTGCCCGACGACAGTGGAAGAGATCGCGTTCACGTCAGATCGAGAAGGGATCACGAATGTCTACGTCATGAACGCCGACGGGGCCGGCCTGCACCAAGTCACGAGGATCGCCTATCAGTCGCGTCGCGCAGGATGGCAGCTGTTCACCGTAGCGGTCGATGGCTCAGACGAGCGGCGGGTTTCGTCTCTGATCAGCTGGAGCCCGTCGTGGTCGCCTGACGGTGAATCGCTCGCATTCGCCGCGCCTCGAGGCGGAGGAACGCAGATCTACGTCGTCTCGCTTCGCACGGAAGAAGAGGTTCAACTGACGGACAATGGTGCAACCAACGGGAGGCCCGCCTGGTCGCCCGACGGCGCGAGGATCGCGTTTCACTCCAATATCGATGGAGCCGTCAACGTCTTCGTCATGGACAGGGACGGCCGCAACCCGATCCGGATCACCCAGTCGGAGTCGAGGGATTTCCTCACAAGTTGGTCGCCGGACGGCGAGCGGTTGGCCTTCTGCTCCAAGCGCGATGGCAATCGGGAGATCTACACGATCCATGTCGATGGGACTCGCCCAACGAGACTGACGTTCGACCCCACAGATGACATGCTCCCTACCTGGTCGCCGGACGGGGAGTGGATCGCGTTTGTGTCAAGGCGAGACGGCAATGACGAAATCTACTTGATGCGCCCAAACGGCAGCTGTGTCACACGCCTCACGGACAGCGCCGGCAGCGACATGTATCCGACGTGGAGGCCGGTTCAGGATCAAGCGGGAGAAGACGCCGGGAATCACTAGCGGGACGGAGATGAACCACGCCGTTTCCCAAGCCAAAGGGAGTCGCCATGAAGGATGCCAGAAGGATGCTACTCGATACTGTCGGAGAAGGTGTTCCATTCTTGTGCAGTCTCGCGACTGTCGGTCCAAGCGGAGCGCCCCGCGTTCGCTTCGTGAGAGCGAAGCTCGATCCCAAACTGATCCTAAGAATCCCGACGTTCGCGGAGACCCAGAAGGTGCGCGACATCCGTACCGATCGACGCGTCCACATCACGTGCGGTGACACGGACGCGGAGCGACCCGGCACCTACTTCCAGATCGACGGTACGTCCGAGATCTCGACCGACGCCGCGGAGCGCCAGGCCGCCTGGACGCCGAGGCTGTCGAAGTGGTTCTCAGACCCGAACGACGCAGACTACGCCGTCGTGAAGGTCACGCCGACGCAGATCGTGTCCCTTCCGATCGGACGGCCCGGGGAGCGGACCGTCTGGCGAATGTCCGCCGACTAGGGGTCTCCCGGCTCAGTTCCCCAGAAGACTCGAGACGTCAAAGACGATGTGCCTCCATCGCTGGATCTCGGGAACCGGCGGGTTCTCGATTGTCTCGACGTACGTGTCGATAACGCACTCGGGGTGATTCGTCCAGTAGACCCACTCACCGGTGTCGGTCGTCGCCGTGGATTCCGTCGGTGCCGGGAAACGAACATCGATGATCGGCTGTTTCGCCAGGCTCCATCGGCTGAGCGTGATCTGGCTGTAGTTGATTTCGTAGACTCCCGCTCCCGGACGTCGTTTCGCTGTGCCGGGCGCCGCTTCGCCGGTCTCTGCGTACTCGTTCAGATCCTGCTTCGCGCGCTCAAGGCCTTCCGCGTCGGCCGGGTACACCTCGCCCCACGGATGACGCTCGCGCCAGACGCCGGGCTCGGTCCAATCCCAGTCTTCCTGAAGGAAAGGCTCACTCGTCGCGGCGAAGAAGGTCGGCAAGGCAGGGTCGCCGAATCCCGCGCCGAGGTATCCGGTTTCACGGTACGTGTTCGACCCTCCGTTGGTGCTGAACCCGTACCATGCGCCGTTTCCACCCTCATACTGGACCCAGAATTGCGCCGAGCCGGCGCGGGCACGAGCAGGGATGTTGAGGGCGCGAAGGACCGCGGCGCCGAGCCACGAGTGTTCGACGCAGATTCCGACCTGTTCCTCGAGCAGCTCCACCGGCCGATAACCCCAATCGTAGAAGTTCCTTCCCCAGCACCAGCCGCCCGGCTGGATCGTCTGCCAAATCCCGCTCGTCACATCTAGGTACGGCTGATTGTTTCCACAAACGGCGTCATGGTTGATGTGTATGCTGATCCACTCGTAGACGGCTCGCGCGACGGCGATCGCGTCTCGTTGACCCTCGGCGGAGAGGGACGCCAGAATCTGACCGGCAAGCGTCACGATAATTGGATCGTCGGACGTGATGATCTCGTCGGACTCCAGATAGGGCCGGACTTCCACGACGTAGCCGGACGGATCGTCCGGAAGCGAAGCCGAGTCGGGCAGGTCGATCGGCGCCTGATCGTGCGAAAAGCAGAGGAACCCGTAGCCGACCTCGAGATCATCGATCGGATCAGCACCCGGCTGAAGATCGAAATCGACGGTCGTGATCCCATCTTCCAGGACCTCGATTCCGCCCTTCGGCTGCGTCCGATACTCATCCTTCTCGGCAACCACGATGTAGCGAGGATGCGAGACCGGGACATTGACCAGACGATACACGCCGTCCGCATCGGCGGCGGCCTCGATCGCTTCGCCCCACGGATCGCCCCAAAGATAGACGTGTGCACCGTCGACGGGCCCACCATCCGCCGTCACGCGGCCCGAGATGCTGCCAAGGCGGGCCCGCCTGAAGTCAAGATCATCGAACCAAGCGATGCCTGATCCGCTCAGGGTTCCGTTCACTTCGGCACGGATCGCGCCGACGGGGGCACGGAAGAGCATTCGCGCGGGGAAGTCGCGATCGAAGTCACGCGATCCGCCATAGTGCTTGGCCAGATCGACAAACCCTAGAAGCTCTCTGTCCTCTCCACGGAAGACGACCTGAAGATGGCAGTCGGCGTCGCGCTCCAGTCGTTCAAAGGCCACGTACCCCGATAGCTCGTAGACAACGCCCTCTTCGACCGGCACTTCCTGGGACCAGATCCCGCGCTTCGTTCCTGTCCCTTCAATCCGCAGGGACCGAGTCCCTTCGTGGGATCTCTGCACGTCCCAGGTGAACTGCACTCGTCCCTGACCCGAGGGCAGCGAGATCGGTCGCCACCCGGAAGGCCGATCTCCGGAGCCCTCCTCAGCGCTCGGGTTGACGAGAAGATTGGTCGGATCGCCCCCAGGCAGCCCTGCAAGGAAACGCACTCCAATCCCCACGAGCGCCAAGGCAATCACGGCCACCGTCCACCATCGAGTCCGCTTCAGCATCGTCTCCTCCTCACCCGAATCGCTGGCGTATCCACGCGGGCCGATTTGCGAGGTTTCGAGATGATCGGCTTCAGTTCCGCAAGATAGGATTCTACCGTGCTCTCACCCGCATTCCGCCTTGGAAGAACGACAGGGCGAGATAAGTGTTTCGATGACCATCCGTATGGATGCTGACAGACATCCAAGAATGTACTAGACTCCTAAAACCATCCTCTTGGATGTTGAAAGGAAGGCGAAAGGATGTTTAGCACACTCGAGGTGTTCGTTCACGTCGGCCCTGTCTCGCTCGCTGCGATGTCACAACTTGACTGGGAGAAGGATCTCTTGAAGGGCGAGGACCGGTCCAGCTGCCCTCGCCGCCAGCTGTCCATCGAGGTTGGACCAGTCCGCGTCAGCGCCCACTCGAATTCGCGCCGCTCGGCGGAGATCCACTCTCCCGCACGTGTTTCAGCTGACGTTGTTGGGAAGGAGATGCCATGACGCCCGCGGTCAGTGGCCTTCTGGCCTATCTGGGCATCACATTCATTCTCGCATGGGGATCGTGGTCCTTGGTCTCTCGCGCCAGCCTCACGCCCAAGGATTCGATGCGCTTCCAGCTTGCGATCCTGCCAGGCGCGTGCGCACCGGCCGCCGCGGCATTCCTTGTGCGGTGGCTGATCGCCAAGCAAGGATTCACTGTCGCGGAGTTCATTCCCAAGATAGGCACGGCATGGCCGTACTACCTCGCCGGTCTTTTGGCTCCCGCAGCGATTGCCCTCGTCAGCTATGGGCTTGCGCGCGCCACGGGCCTTTCGCGACACGCAAGGAAGACTCGGCTGATCCGCTCGCACCTCCAGTTCTTCGCGACATTGCCGCTCGTCGCAATCCTCACGGCCCCGTTTCAGTTCGGAGAGGAGTTCGGTTGGCGAGCGTTCTTCCAGGCGGGCGTGACGCCGTCCTGGCCCCTTCTTGCAGCCGTACTCACCGGCTTGGTCTGGTCCGTGTGGCATCTGCCTCTCCTCCGAATGGGGTACACGTACCCATCGGAGAAAACGAAGGGGTTCGTCGCGTTCACTGTGCACGCCATCCTCCTTTCGATCTTCCTCGGCTGGATCTACGCACGGACAGGCGACATCTGGGCCATCTGCCTGGCTCACATGGCAAGCAACGCGATCGGAGTCTCCGCCGTCGAGTCTCTCCTTCCCAGCGAAGCAAAGCGCTACTTGATCGGCTACGAAGGACTACTGACGGCCATCCCGCTCGGTGCGATCTGTTTGGTGATCGTTCTCACAGGAGGGCTGACCGGATAGAATGGGACCATCCGTGGAACAGGAAAGGAGATGGAAAACTTGAGCGAGACAGAGAAAATCACGATCAACGTCGGGCCCGTCGATCTCGGACGAATCGACGTCCTCGTCGAGCAGGGCCTCTACTCGAATCGGACCGATCTCATCCGAACCGCAATCCGAAACCAGCTCGATCGGCACGAGCTGGTCATTCAGGATGTCGTCATCAAGCGGTCCTACTCTCTCGGGATCATCGATCTGACCCGAAAGGACCTCGAGTCCCGAAAGGCCCGGGGAGAGAAGTCGGCCTTGCGCGTCGTCGGCATGCTGGTGATCGGAAGTGATGTCACGCCGGAGCTTGCTTTGGAGACGATCGATTCCATCGTCGTCCGCGGCGTCTTCCGAGCTCCAAGAGCAGTGCGGGAGGCGCTCGTAGATCGGATCAACACCTAGGCAGGGCGCCCGCGGTGATGCGCCACCGTCGTCTTCCGATGAAGCTTGCTCTGGCACGCCAGCCGCTCGATGCGGGCGTCACGTGCCGGAATCCCGATGTGCGCGACAAAGAAGATCTCGCCATCCTCCTCTACGCGGCGTATCGGGGGACGATCGACGACGAGGGCGAAACGTTTGCCGACGCGGTGGCCGAGGTCGACAAGCTCTTCGCGGGACCTACGGGGAATTCCTTCCGAACTGCTCCTTCGTGGCCGCGGAGGGCGATTCCCTCGCGTCGGCGAGTCTGATCACGTAGTGGGAGCCGCACAGCGCACCGCTCGTCGCGTTCACGATGACGCGTCCAGAAGCGCAAGGTCGCGGAATGGCCGGTTCTCTCCTCAAGAAGAGCATGAACGCGCTTCTCGACCGCGGCTACGATCGGCTCACCCTCATCGTGACCGAAGGGAACGCGTCCGCTCAGCACCTTTACGCCTCTCTCGGCTTTCGTCCCATCCCGGACGACGCACCCGAAAGCTAGACGAGTTCGCGTATAATCGCCCCTCGAAGCCACCCCAGCCGCTTGCGGCCATCGGATCTCGGCTCGTAGGAGGACAGCATGAGCGACAAGATCACAACCATGGAGAAGATCGTCTCCCTGTGCAAGCGACGCGGATTCATCTTCCAGTCAAGTGAGATCTACGGTGGAATCCGTGGATTCTGGGACTACGGCCCGCTCGGCGTCGAGTTGAAGCGAAACGTCAAAGAGACGTGGTGGCGCGAGATGGTGACGGGCCACGACAACACGGCTGCGCCTCCAGCCGCCCCTTCGAGGTTCGACATGGTCGGGCTCGAATCGACGATCATCATGGATCCGAAGATCTGGAAGGCAAGCGGGCACTACGACCTGTTCTACGACATGTTCGTCGACTGTAAAACCTGCAAAGGGCGATTTCGCGCCGACCATGTCGCGACCAGCGACTGCCCGCGGAAGCCGAGCAAACGCCCGGGAGAACACGATGAGTGCGAGCTGACCGAGCCGCGCGAGTTCAATCTGATGTTCAAGACCTTCGTCGGCGCGCTGATCGACCCGACCGCCGAAGCCTATCTTCGCCCGGAAACCGCGCAGGGGATGTTCGTCAACTTCAAGAACGTCCTGTCCACGTCACGCGTCAAGGTTCCGTTCGGCATCGCCCAGATCGGGAAGTCGTTCCGTAATGAGATCACGCCGCGCAACTACACATTCCGATCGCGCGAGTTCGAACAGATGGAGATGGAGTTCTTCTGCTCGCCGGAGACCTCGCAGGACTGGTACGCGTACTGGCGCGACCGCCGGGTCGAATGGTATGTCTCCCTCGGACTGAAGAGCGACAACCTGCGCCTCCGCGAGCACGGGCCGAACGAGCGCGCCCACTACTCCTGCGGAACGGCCGACATCGAGTACGCGTATCCGTTCCTCCCCAAAGGCGAATTCGGTGAGCTCGAGGGCGTTTCACACCGCGGCGACTTCGATCTTCGTAGCCACATGGAGGGGAAGCTGATCCGCGAGGGAGACGAACTCGTCGTCGAGCGCGACGAGCACGGCCAGCCGCGCCATCCGGGAAGCGGAAAGGATCTGAGCTACTTCGACGATGCGTTGGGGGCCAAGTACGTGCCCCATGTTATCGAGCCGGCCGGCGGCGTCGGTCGCACTGCGCTCGCGCTCCTCTGCGAGGCCTACGACGAGGACGCGATCCCCGACGAGAAGGGCGAGCCGCAGGAGCGCGTCGTCTTGCGTCTCCATCCTCGGATCGCGCCGGTCAAGGCCGCCGTCTTCCCGCTCGTCAAGAAGGACGGACAGCCGGAGATCGCGGCTGAAATCTACCGGGCCCTGAAGAAACGGTGGAACGTCTTCTACGACGAGAAGGGATCGATCGGCAAGCGCTATCGACGTCAGGACGAGTCGGGGACCCCGTTCTGCATTACCGTCGACCATCAGACGACCGAGGACGAGACGGTCACCCTCCGGGATCGGGACACGACCGAGCAGACGCGGGTGAAGATCGCCGACCTCGAGTCGATCGTCGCCGAACGCATCGGCGGGTAGTCGATGGAAGCGCAAGCCCCCTACGCAGCCATCACGTTCCTCACCTACGAGAACCTCGCATCCGGAGAACGCTTCTACGGGGATACGCTCGGGTTCCCGCTCGTCGAAGACCAAGGCTGGGCGGAAGTCTATCGGATCTGCCCCGGCGCCTACGTCGGCCTCGTCAGCGCCCGGGGGAAGAAACTTGAGCGGCCGATCGGCACGGGAACCCTCCTCTCGATCACTGTCGACGACGTCGACGCGTGGTACGAACGCCTGAAGGATGTCCCGGAGATCGAGATCCTGAACGAACCTGCCTTGGTCCCCGGAATCCCCGTCTACAGCTTCTTCTTCAAAGACCCCGGCGGCTATCGCGTCGAGATCCAGGCGTTCACGAATGCCGTGACGAGGGAACGGTTCGAATCCCGTTAGGGGTACTAAATAGAATAGCTCCCGAACCACCACGATGCTCCTGAAACGCTCTACTTGGGCGATCCAAGGATCGTCTCTCCGGTGCGAGAACCCATCCTTAGGCGGATGGCCTACGTCGGGGCTTCTCTGGTCGGCGAAAGGGACAACAATCGATCTTGACTTGGACTCATTCTTGATCGATAATGCGTCTGTTATGGCCCCCAAGAAACGGATGGAGAGACTGAGGGACGTAGGAATCGGTCCGACCGTTCAGCGTATGGCCATCCTGGAGTTCCTCGAAGAGACAACGTCTCATCCGACCGCTGATCAGGTCTATGCCCAGATCCAAGAGGCCTATCCAACGATCTCGCGGGCGACGGTCTACAACACGCTCGATGCGCTGACCAAGGCCGGGATGATCCTGAAACTGAGCGTGGATCCGACGGTCGCGAGGTATGACGCCGATCTCGGCCCGCACGCGCACTTCCGTTGCCGGGTCTGCAACAGGGTCTACGACATCCCGATCGGCGGCAAGCAGCCCTTGGTCAAGGGATTCGATGGACATCTCGTCGAATCGGTCCTGACCTACGCCTGCGGCGTCTGCGCCGACTGCCGGGCAGACAGTGCACAGTCCAAGAGGACAACCACCCAGAAGAGGTCGAAGACCTCTTCTGGAAGCGACTCCTCCGACCGAAAGAAGGGAACGACTGGGAAGAAGCCACGGGCCTCTTCCACGCCTCCCGAACCAAGCCAAGAGGAGTCGCACCGTGCCCGAGCTTCCTGAAGTCGAGACGTTCGTGCGTGGACTGCAGTCGATCGCCGGATCCCGCATTACAGATGCGGAGGTTCTCGACGAGCGGCTGGCCCTGTCCACAAAGCCGCTTCATGGTGCCACGATTCAGTCGGTCGAGCGGCGGGGAAAGCACATCGTGATCCATCTCGAAGACAGAGGTGATCTCGTGGTCCATCTCCGCATGTCGGGGAGGCTCCGCATCGAGAGATCCGAGGTCGAGATCCCCTACACGCGGTTGATCCTTCACCTTGATTCGGGAGAGAGCGTCTACTTCATCAACCCTCGCAGACTGGGGACCGTCACGCTCTGTGAGCGCGGATTCGATAAGAACCTTGGCGTTGAGCCGCTGAGCGAGGGATTCACGCCTCAAGTGTTGGCCGACCTCACATCGGGCTCCCGCGCCCCGATCAAGCAGCTGCTGCTCGATCAACGCAAGATCGCCGGAATCGGCAACATCTACGCCGCCGAGGCTCTCTGGCGGGCCAAGATCGATCCTCGTCGGGCCGCGAGTTCGCTCGAACTAGATGAAATCTCCGCGCTGCACGAGGCTATCGTCCGCGTTCTCTCGGAAGCGATCGATCAGTTGGGAACGACCCTCGGAACGAGTGTTTCAGACTACAAGCCGACCGGCGAGATGGCCGGCGGATTTCAGAATCTCCTCTGCGTCTACGCACGTGAGAGCGAGCCTTGTGCACGCTGCGAGGACACGATTGAACGAATCGTACAGGCCGGGCGCTCGACCTACTTGTGCCCAAGTTGTCAGAGATAAGAAACATCGAGGAGGACCGCAAAATGGAGTTGAAGGGAACACGAACGGAGAAGAACCTGCTCGGCGCGTTTGCCGGAGAATCCCAGGCGCGCAACCGCTACACCTACTTCGCGTCCCAAGCGAAGAAGGACGGGTTCGCCCAGATTCAGTCGATCTTCGAGGAGACGGCGAATCAGGAGAAGGAGCATGCCAAGCGCTTCTTCAAGTTCCTGCAAGGCGGGGATGTCGAGATCACGGCGGCCTTTCCGGCCGGCGTCATCGGAACGACCGCCGAGAACCTACGGGCGGCCGCAGGGGGCGAGCATCACGAGTGGTCGACGCTCTACCCGGAGTTCGCCCGAATCGCCCGTGAGGAGGGCTTTTCAGACGTCGCCGACACGTTCGAAGCGATCAGCGTCGCCGAGAAACAGCATGAGAAACGGTACCTCGGGCTGCTGAAGAACGTCGAGGCCGACACGGTGTTCAAGAAGAGCGAGTCCGTGACCTGGCGCTGCCTCAACTGCGGCTATCTTCACACCGGCCCTGAGGCCCCAGGGATGTGTCCGGCGTGTCTCCATCCCCAGGCGCACTTCGAGCTGCTGGCCGAAAACTGGTAGGCGGAGTCGCACATGCTGTTCGATGAGGCGAACGGCAGGGCAGAGGAAGACGCCGCAACACGGAGGTGACAAACGATGATCGGCAAGCGAATGCAGGAAGCAATCAATGAGCAGATCAAGCACGAGACGTTCTCGGCCTACCTCTACCTGGCGATGGCCGCCGACTTCCACGCGAAGAGCCTCGACGGGATGGCCCAGTGGATGAAGATCCAGGCGCAAGAGGAGATCGGCCACGCGATGCGATTCTTCGACCATCTCAACGGGCGCGACGGCCGAATCGAGCTGCTGGCGATCGATCAGCCACAGCAGGAGTGGGGGTCGCCCCTTGAGGCGTTCGAGGCGGCCTACGGGCACGAACAGCTCATCACCAGCAAGATCAACGACCTCGTCAACCTCGCACGGGAAGAGAACGACAACGCAGCGTGGATCATGCTGCAATGGTTCGTCACGGAGCAGGTCGAGGAAGAGGCGTCCGTCTCAACGGTCGTCGATATGTTGAAGCTGATCGGCGACTCGGGCCACGGTCTGCTGATGGCCGATCGCGAACTCGGTCAACGGGTGTTCACGCCGGCGAGCGCCGACGCCGGCGCCGGGTAGAGGAGCCAGACGTGGAGTTCAAGTTTGTCAACGACAACGCCGAACTGAACCAGGCCCTGTTCCGCATCACGCACGGGCTGTACATCGTGACGACGCGCGCAGAAGAGCGGCTCAACGGCCAATGCCTCGACGCGCTGATGCAGGTGACGAACGCGCCGCCAAGGATCTCGATCGGTATGGGGAAAGGATCGTTGACACACGAGATGATCGAGACCTCCGGACGATTCGTCGTCAGTGTGCTCGATCGAGAGGATCCGGCCTGCGGCGACGTCATCCGTCGATTCGGCTTCCAGTCAGGCAGAGACGCCGATAAGTTCGCCGGCTTCGCGTACGAGGTGACCGAGCTAGGAATCCCCTTTCTCCCGAACGCCGTCGCGATCTACGAGTGCATGGTGTTGCCCGATTTGACGACCGATCTTGGCACGCACTCGCTGTTCGTCGCCTCGGTCGACCGGGCGGGCACGAGGGAAGGCGGGGAGCCGCTGACCTACAACGAATACCGAAAACACTTACGGAAAGGGGGCTAGTCAAGGACATGGAGAAATGGACGTGCACCGTTTGCGGATACGTATACGACCCGAGCGTCGGAGACCCGGCCAGCGACATCGCAGCGGGAACGGCCTTCGAGGATCTTCCAGAGGACTGGATTTGCCCGCTCTGCGGCGTCGGAAAGGACATGTTCGAGAAACAGAGCTAGAGGCGTTTTGGCCGAGACCGTCCTCGCCGGAAGGGATTGGAGACTTTGGGAAGGAACCGGCGAGGATCCGGTCGCGGCCGACGTGCCGGCTCGATGAGCGTCTGGAAGGAGGCTCGTTTGATTGCACGACCGATACGACCCGGCATCGACTGGATGGGAGCGATCGATTGGGATCGCCGGCTGTTCGACGAGCTGATCCCCCTTCCCGATGGAACGAGCTACAACGCCTACCTCGTCAGAGGAAGCGAAAAGACGGCCCTGATCGATACCGCCGATCCGTCAATGAGCGACGCGCTGTTCGAGCAACTCGATGCCGTTCCCAAACTCGACCTTCTCGTCGTCCAACATGTAGAGCAAGACCACTCGGGGTCCGTCCCGGCCGTTCTCGAACGCTATCCGAACGTTCAGATCGTCTCCAGCCCCAAGGCGAAGCCGATGATCGCCGACCACCTCGGCGTCGATGAAGCGCGAATCACGCCGGTCGAGGATCGAGAGACGCTGTCGCTCGGAGATCGAACGTTCGAGTTCATTCATGCACCGTGGGTCCACTGGCCGGAGACGATGCTCACGTACCTGCACGAGGACCGTGTCTTGTTCACGTGCGACCTGTTCGGGTCACACTTGGCGACGAACGACCTGTTCTCCGTCGACCGGAACCGCGTCTGCGAGGCGGCCAAACGTTACTACGCCGAGATCATGATGCCGTTCTCGAATCTGATCCGAGGGCATCTTGAGAAGCTGTCGCGCCTTGAGATCGACGTGATCGCGCCGAGCCACGGCCCGGTCCACGACGATCCGAGATGGATCCTCGATGCGTACCGCCATTGGGCCAATGACCCACCGAAGAACCTCGTCGTCCTTCCGCACGTCTCGATGCACGGGAGCACGACGATCATGGTCGACCACCTCGTCGGCGCACTGACGGAGCGCGGCGTACACGTCGAGATGTTCGACATGACGACCACTGACCTTGGTGCGTACGCCGCGCAACTGGTCGACGCCGCAACCGTCGTCTTCGCAACGCCGACGGTCCTCGTTGGGCCTCACCCCAACATCGTCTTCGCTGCCTACCTGACCGGGGCTCTACGCCCGAAGCTGAAGCACGCGGCCGTCATCGGCTCGTTCGGCTGGGCGGGGAAAGCGGCCGAGAACACGCAGGCGCTGTGCGCGAATCTGAAGGCCGAGTGGCTAGATCCGGTCTTCACGAAAGGTCTACCGAAGCAGGAAACGTTCGAGCAGCTCGACGCGCTCGCCGACGCAATCGCGGAAAGACACGAGAAACTGGAGTAGGCAGAGATGAAAGAGCGGAGTCTCTTCGTCGTCGGGGCTGCGGGCGAAGGGATTCAGACGATCGGTGACGTCGTCGCCCGCTGTTTCCTCTCTCACGGATACGCGACGTTTGCGACGAGTGAGTTTGAGTCGCGAATCCGCGGCGGCAACTCGAGTGTCCGGATTCGCGTCACCGAAGAACCACGCAATGCGCCACGCGAGACCGCCGACGTCCTCCTCGCCGTCAACCCGACCGCGCTCGAGCACTATCGGCCCGCTCTCTGCGAGGGCGGCCTACTGATCACGTCCACTGGACCAGGTGGTCCGGACGGCGACGCCGTCCGAATTCCGTTCACGGACCTCGCTGTCGAACACGGCGGCGCGACAATCTACGCGAATGCGGTCGCTGCCGGTGCGCTTTGCGCGGGCGTCGGCCTCCCGTTCGCCACTCTCGAGCAGGTCCTGACCCAGGCGTTTTCGAAACGTGGAGAAGAGACGATCCGCGCAAACCTCGCCGCGGCAAGGGCCGGTTTCGACGTCGCAGCGCCTCAGCTGAACGATCGCGCGGTGAGCGAGATCCCGGCAAGGGCGAATCGCTACGCGTTCGCGTCGGCACACGAGACGATCCCGATCGCGGCCGCTGCCGCGGGATGTCGATTCATGGCCGCCTACCCGATGTCTCCTTCGACCGGGATCATCACGGCTTTCGCGCAGCATCCGGAACTGGGCGTCTTCAGCGAGCAGGCCGAGGATGAGATCGCGGCGATCAACATGGCCCTCGGCGCAAGCGCGGCGGGAGCTCGAGCGATGACGGCGACGTCGGGGGGAGGCTTCGCGCTGATGGTCGAAGGGATCAGTCTCGCCGGAATGATCGAGACGCCGGTCGTGATCGTTCTCGCGCAACGCCCGGGACCGGCCACCGGCCTTCCCACGCGGACGGCCCAAGAGGATCTCCTGTTCGCCCTTCACGCAGGGCACGGCGAGTTCCCTAGAGCGCTTCTTGCGCCGAGCGATCCGCAGGACGCGATC
Source organism: uncultured Thermotogae bacterium (assembly GCA_964570515.1). GTDB lineage: Bacteria > Bipolaricaulota > Bipolaricaulia > UBA7950 > UBA9294 > CAZMYM01. The sequence goes on from CAZMYM010000019.1 coordinate 37,736, forward strand.
CGCGCGACGATCCGCGCATTCGATCTGGCCGACCGCTATCAGATTCCCGTGATCATCCTCACGGACCAGTTCCTGGCCGACAGCCGGTTCTCCCTCACCGCGCTAGAGATCCCTGAAGCGCTGCCCGGCCCGTGCTTCGCCGATCCGGAGGCGATCGAAAACTACGAACGCTACCGATTCACCGAGGATGGCGTTTCGCCACGCCTCTACTTCGGCCAGAGCGGGCACCTCGTCGTCCTGGACAGCGACGAGCACACTGAACGCGGACACATCACGGAGGATCTGGCGAACATCCGTCCGGCAATGGTCGAGAAGCGACTGGAGAAGGGTCGCCGACTGCGCCGCGAGATGGCGCAACCGCGCTCGAATCGCTCCGAAGACGCCGACCTCGTCTTGATCGGCTGGGGATCGACCGAAGGCGCGATCACTGAGGCCGTCGAGCGGTTGCGTGCCGGAGGGCGAAAGGCCGGATCCCTCCACTTCACGGAGGTTTGGCCACTGCCGGATATCGCGTTCCGAGACGACGTCCGCTACTGGACGATCGAAGGAAACGCGACCGGGCAGTTCGCCGGACTTCTCGAGTCGGAGACGGGAATCCCGATCGAAGGACGAATCGGCCGCTACGACGGACTGCCGATTGATGCGGAACGCATCCTGGAGGCGCTTGAATGAGCGATCCCAAGATCTTCCGAAGCGACGTCCCCAACCAATGGTGCCCCGGCTGCCCGAACTTCGGAATCCTCTCGGCCCTGCAGCGAGCGCTCGTCGCCCTCGACCTGGCGCCACACGAAGTCTGCTTGGTCTCCGGCATCGGGCAAGCGGCCAAGCTCCCGCACTATCTCCGGGCGAGCGTCTTCAACGGACTGCACGGACGGGCGATCCCGGCTGCCATCGGCATCCAGGTGGCGAACCCGAAGCTGACGACGATCGTCACGTCGGGCGACGGCGACCTCTACGGCGAGGGAGGCAATCACTTCTTGCACGCCCTGCGCCGGAACCCCGACATCACCGTGATCGTTCACAACAACCAGATCTACGCGCTCACGAAGGGTCAGGCGGCTCCGACGACGCCAAGGGGAGAGCGGACGAGGCTTCAGTTCGATGGAGTCGAGGTTGACCCGGCCCGCATGCTGGCGACGGCCATTGTCCATGACTGCACGTTTGTGGCTCGAGGATTCGCCGGAGACATCGAGGAGCTGACATCGATCATCGAGCGCGCGATCGCGCATCGTGGGCTGTCGATCGTCGAAGTCATTCAGCCCTGCATCACGTGGGGGCGCCACTCGCTCGACGAGTATCGAGATCTCCTCGACCCCGTGGGAGAAGACCATGAGCCTGCTGATCGGGCACGTGCCATCGAACTCGCGTCTCGCGCTCCCGAGCGCTTCGCGACCGGCATCCTGTATGAGCTTCCGTCGCGGCCGACGTTCGCGACCTCGTATCGAGAACGTGTCGGACAGGGACCACTCGCCGAGCTGCCACCGGTTGACCGCTCGATTCTCAGTGCGCAGATCGAACGTATGAACGTAGGCTCTTGATTCGGAAGAAAGGAGACATCATGGGGCCGATTCAGCCCGGGAACCCGTCACCGACCATCGTACTGCCGGATCAAGACAAGAACTCAATCGATGTCGCATCTCTCAAGGGAACCAAGCTCCTCCTGTCATTTCACCCGCTAGCATGGACCAGCGTTTGCCAACGTCAGATGGAGGCGCTTGAGGCAAACGCCGAAGCGTTCGACACGTTGAACGCTCGCGCGTTCGGAATCAGCGTCGATCCGGTCCCGTCGAAGAAGGCGTGGGCCGATGCCATCGGCATCAAGACCACTCGCCTGTTGAGCGACTTCTGGCCGCACGGCGCTGTGGCGTCCTCGCTCGGCCTCTTCCGCGAAGATGACGGGTTCAGCGAGCGAGCGGCCATCCTCCTAGATGAGACGGGCGTCGTCCGATTCGTCAAGGTCTATCCGATCGGCGAGGTACCCGATGTCGGAGAGCTGCTCGCTGAACTGAAGAAGCTCTGAGCCAGACAGGTTCTGATTCGAAGGAGGATTGCGAATGCGTGCGATGACGAAGGAACCCTTGGAGACCTCATTCAGCGGCGCATTCACATCGTTCCGAACGAGAACGGAAAGGAGACCAGATGAAACTCGGAGAACTGATCAAAGGCGCGGATCAGGAAGGCAAAGAGAAGCACGTGCCGGTCATCGAGTTGGTGACCTGCGAGGAGTGCGGGGAGAACGCGGTCAAGGTGACCGTCGGGAAGGAGGTTTCCCATCCGAATACGATCGAGCACCACATCAAGTGGGTCGCTCTCTTCGGCGTGAAGAACGGCACGGCGGTCCACATCGCGACGTTCGATCTCGGACCGGCGTTCGGCGTGCCTACGGTCGTCGCACACGTGAACAAGGAGGAGTTCTCAGAGCTGATTGCAGTGGAGTACTGCAACATCCACGGACTCTGGGAAGGTGGACTGGCTCTGTAGCGCCAGTCCGTTACGTTGCGAAAACAGGCTACATGCCTGTCTCCGCAGCCGGTCGGTGACGTACCCAGATCGGATAAAGGAGGTTGAGATGGCAGAGGAAGGCAAGATCTACGTCTGCGCTCTGTGCGGACAGGTAGTGAAGGTCATGAAGTCGGGAGCCGGCACGCTCGTGTGCTGCGATGTGCCAATGAACATCAAGGAGTAGAGAACGGAGAACCTACCACCGCAGAGGACGCGGAGCTACGCAGACGACAGAGGAGAGCCCCTTCGGATCTTCCTTCCGCGGTCTCGGCGACCTCTGAGGTGTAGTCCTTATCCTTCTGACAGGAGATGTTCGCATGACAGAGCTGCTTCCTTCCATCACGATCCGCCGAGCACGTCGGGCTCTTTCAGATCAGCAGATCGATCGCGCGACAGCCGAGAGACTGCTCCAGACAGCGCATCTCGCGCCATCCTGCTTCAACAACCAGCCCTGGCGATTGATCGCCATCGACGATCCCGACACGCTGGCGGCAATCAAGGGTACGATGCCGGGCGCGAACTACTGGACCGGCCCGTCTCCGCTGATCGTCGCCGTCGCGTCCCGCAGAGACCTCGACTGCACGCTCTCCGACGGGCGCGACTACTTCTTGTTCGGCTGCGGGATGGCGATCGGCAACCTGATGCTCCAGGCCACGGAGATGGGCCTGATCGCGCACCCGATCGCCGGATTCAACCCAACGCGGGCGAAGGAGATCCTCGGCCTCCCCGAGGACTACACGCTGATCACGCTCGTCATCCTCGGACACCCGGCCGAGGACCTGAGCGGGCTCTCCGACAAGCATCGCGAGATCGAGCTCGGGCCGCGCGATCGGAAGCCGCTTGAAGAGGTCGTCAGCTGGAATCGATTCGGGTTCGACGATCCTGCGCCGCCGAAGGCTGAGGTTTTGGACTGAAAGACGTGGCAGAGCACGGACTCGCCCAATGAGGAGATGAGATGGGCATATTGCGGAATTGGGCCCACGCGGTGTCTCTCGGTGGATTTCCGCTCATCGCGATGATCGGGTTCGCGACCTATGGGCTGATCTTGGTGGGGGTCGTTCTGATGATCGCCAAGAAGTGGAGCCGGCGGCTCCACCGCCGGGCGTTCAAGCTTCATCGGTGGATCGGCTACACCGCCCTCGTCGCGGCGACGTTCCATCTGCTCCTCGGTGTATCTTTGTATGTATGACAACCCTTGAAGGCTGGATTGAGGAGCTATTCACCCGCAGAGAACCGGACGATCTCGACAATGCTGATCTCCATCGAGTGCTGGATGCGCCGGAAGCAGCGAGCTACGCTCGGCTGGTCGAGGTCTTCACTTGGGAGCTTCAGCGCCTGCTAGGAAGCGTCTTCGTACTTCGGAAGATCCAGGCATTCCCTCTCGACCTGGTCGTTCGACACCCTGAGGCACCCTTCTGGAGATGTGTGAAGGATTCTCTCTATGAAGCATCCATTGTCCGAATTCACAAGCTCATTCACGGCCACAGCCAGCACGGGAAGCCAGCGTTCCCCTTGCGGCGCTTCAAGAACTGGCTCGGAATGCATATGAAGGACGAGTATCGCGTCGCTTTCAAAGAACGAAGGAAGGCAGTGCAATTCGAGAGTCGCTGCAGAAAGCTTGAGGCCATGGTCGAGCGCCTCCGTAACGATGTTCTCGGACACCTCAGCGAGGAGGTCGTCTTCGGAAGAAGCGACCTTGAAGTCTCGGACTTCCCAGACATCGAACATCTGTGCGCGGCATGTGTACAGCTAAGCCGTCTGTTTCACGTGCTGACGATAGGAGTACCGGTACTCCTGCCCGTCGAGTATGCCACCGTCAACCAAGAAAGCGACATTGACGAGCTTCTTGGACTCCTATTGCAGGCAAGTGGAGCGCCAACAATGCCTGAAGACGACGCCTTCGCGTGGAAGACGAAGTGGGAGTCCGAGTGGCACAGCGACCCGCATGCCCTGGAGGTTCTGAATCAACATCGAGAGAAGATCGGCCTCCCAAGGATCTAGCCGTATGTCATTCCAACTAGTACTCGTGCCGCACGCCGAACTCGGCCGACTCGACCCACTCGCTCGGACGGTCGAAGTACTCGATCAGAGAGCTGACGAAGAGGTAGTGGACCTTCTCGATGACGGCCAAACGGGAGAAGAGATCGGCAATGGAATGATCGTCGGTCGCCTCGCCACGCTCCCGGTAGAAGACCTCCGTCGCCCGTTCGATCTCAAGGGCTCCTTGGAGTACGTCGTGCAGGCCGGCATCGGTCGAGATGGCACCGGCGCCACCCTCGATGACGCCACCGATCCAGTCCTTGGCCGCCTCGATCAGGCTATTCGACGACCCGACAGATCCGACGTTCATCAAGCGTAGGGCCTGCGCGTGGCTGGCCTCCTCTTCTGCAAGAAGGGTCAGGATCCTGCCCGCCGTCGTGTCAGACGTCGTTTCGGCTGCCGATCGGTAGTTGGTCTCGGCTCGTTCTTCGAGCGCAATTGCCTCGTCGATCAATCCCATCGGTCTCGCTCCTTCTTCGGTTCTCCGTGTCCCACTCGATACTGGGCCAGCGTAGTCCGGTCACGAAGCGCGGTCAACCGACGGTCACGGGGCACCTGACGGGCCGCTCTCGAGATGATGACAGGTTCCTGTGGAGATCACGCGAAGATCATCCGCTGTTTCCACGATCAAACGACCGTTCTCATCTACGCCCCTGGCGATCCCTTCGATCGGAGGATCGCTGCCTGTGAAGGCGATTCGCACCGCGCGCCCAATCGTTCCACTCCATCGTGCATAAGCGTCGAGCGCCTGTACGACGGGCTCCACGACGTGCAGCTCTCGCCACACATCACGCACCAGGGCGTCTCGATCGATCGAGACGCCGAGTGCATGTGCGGACGTCGCCGTCGAGAGCGGCGTATCGGTCAGGTTGATGCCGACGCCGACCAATGCGAGGTCGCCGACCCCCTCGACCAGGATCCCGCCAAGCTTCTTCTCATCGACAAGAACGTCATTCGGCCACTTCAGACTCGCATCGAGGCCGAAGCCACCGAGTGCGCGGACGACGGCGAGGCCCGCACGAATCGACAGGATCGGGCCGTCGTCGAGAATGAACGTCGCGCAGCTATGGGGTCAGACCTCAGCTATGGGGTCAGACCTTGCTTTTTGCCTCTGATCCTTTCACTTCAACCCGCTTGACGATCCTACTGAGCGTGGATGGATGAAGCCCCACGTGCTTTGAGAGTGCTGTCAACGTGTACCCGTGTTTCATGACGGCTTCGTGGATTCGCTTGTCGCGTAGCTGGCGATCGCTGCCCACCCCCGAGAAGACATCGTCGAGAGCTTGTTGATCGGCGAAGCGCTCTCTCTTCCGAATCTCGGCATCGGGGCCCACCTGTCGCAACAGCGGTCCCATTCTCTCCACGAACTGCTCCGTGCCAAGAAGGATGCCCCCCTTCACATCCTCCCAGATGGGGACGCCCCGTCCCTCCTCTACAAATCGCCGATAGGCGGCACGTGCGCGACTCAAGTCAGCATCGAACTGCGATAGAATCCACTCGACGGTGAGGAAGTCAGCGGCGGTCTCCTCGCCAGCCGTCGCGCGATAGCTGCTCCAGGGGTACGTGCGCGGATGCTTCACAGCGCCGGCGCGAACGGGATTGAGCACGACGTATCGGGCCAACTCAAGCAGGTGGCTCTCCCTCTCTACGAGGATCGCTTTGAAACGCCCCTGCAGAACATGTCCGACTCGCCGGTGTCGACGATTGAACCCTTGGGTGTAGGTTCCATTCAGAAGCTGCATGCCCCGAGATAGATTGGCCGCCGGAGTCTCCACAAGCAGGTGGTAGTGGTTGGTCATCAGGCAATACCCATGACAGATCCAGCCAAACCGATCGATGACCTGGCCGAGGCGCTCGAGGAACTCCTCACGATCCTCATCGTCAAGGAAGATGTCCTCCCGGGCGTTTCCACGACTGGTGACATGGTATACAGCACCTTCGAATTCGATCCGCAACGGACGCGCCATGCTCGAAAGGTACTGCAGTTAGGCGCACGATACAAGGTCTGACCCCAAAGCTGCCCAAAGCTGCCCTAAAGCTGCGGTAGCATAAAGCGTAGAATGATTTTTCTCAGCGAAAGGCCCTCGAATGGAGAAACGGGACTCTCGCTTGCTGGTTGGTGCAGGGAACGATAGTATCTCTTCGGTTACGGCTTCACACTGAAACGGGTCTCTTCTGCAATCTGACCGTACTCGATTCAAGAAAGTGAAACTTATGATAGATGGATCTGAAAAGGCACCGCTGGCATCCACCGACACAGTGCGCAAGGCAATCATTCTGGCTGCTGGCTCCGGCAAGCGACTGAGCCCCTTCACCGATCACACTCCAAAATGCCTCGCGCCTGTAAACGGTGTCCCCATTCTGGTCAACGCGCTCACTCATCTGAGTGAATCGGGGATACGGGAAACCGTGATCGTTGTAGGACACCTCAAGGAAGTGATCTACGACGCGATTGGAGATTCCTTCAGTGGGATGGGGATCTCCTACATCGAGTGCGACCGCTACGAGACAACGAACAACATCTACTCCCTCTGGCTCGCCCGGGAACATCTGACCGAGGACATCTTGCTGCTGGAATCCGATGTGTTCTTTGAGCGATTGCTGCTTGATCGTCTGCTCTCATGTAAAGAGGGCAACATTGCGGCTGTCGCCCGGTACCAGTCCTGGATGTCCGGTACGGTTGCCAGCCTCGACAAAGATGGAAACGTACAAGCATTGCTGGAGACAAACCGCCAGCCTCCCGGGCTAGACTACTCCAAGGTCTTCAAGACCCTCAATATCTACCTGCTTCGACGTGATTTCCTGCGCGAGCAGTTTGTGCCTCACCTGCAGTCGCGCATCAGCATCGGTGACGTGAAGCAGTATTACGAAGTCGTCTTCCATGCGTCTACTTATGGCCAAGAGCACGATCTCACGGCGCTTGTGTGCGACAACATCAAGTGCTTCGAGATCGACGACGACAACGATCGAGCGAATGCAGAGTACCTGTTCGCGTCACCGGATGACCGGTTTGATATTGTCTCCCACGAGCATGGGAGCTACTGGCGCTACGGATTCACGGACTACTCGTACCTTTATAACCTCTACTTCCCTCCAGAAGGGGTCTTTGCCCACATGAGGGACAATGTCTACGACCTGATAGAGAGCTATCCGGTAGCACAGGATGCTCTGGCCAAGCTTGTGGGCCTGTTGGTCAATCAGCCAACCGAACGAATCGTTGTGGGTAATGGCGCTGCCGAACTCATCAAGATCATCTCAGGACACCTGTGTCATCACCTCATCATCCCGGCGCCATCTTTCAACGAGTACGCCAACGCAGCTCCTGAAGGAAAAATCACCAGCTTCGGACTGACCCCACCGTTCTTCGAACTGAATGTGGATGAGTTTGCCGCTGAAGCCCTTCGGTGCCAAGCTGACGTTGCGGTCGTGATATCGCCAAACAATCCAACCTCTCTACTGGTGCCGAAATCTGACCTCGTACGTCTCGCAGGGAAGCTAGCCAATCATGGCTGTATCCTCGTCGTGGACGAATCCTTTATCGATTTTGTGGAGGAACCCGATGAGTTCACCATGGTACACGAGCTCTCAGAACACGGGAATCTCGCGATTCTCAAGAGCATGAGCAAAGCGTATGGCATCTGCGGACTCCGGCTCGGCTACCTGCTTACTGCGAATCGTGATTTCGCCGCGTCAGTGCGGAAGGAAGTGCCCATTTGGAATGTCAACAGCTTTGCCGAGGCTTTTCTGAGGCTTCTCCCTCGCTATCGTCGGGAGTTTGAGGCGAGCTGTCGAAAGGTGCGAAGCGATCGTGATGATCTATACCGGAGCCTGTCTTCTATTCCCGGGATGATCGTATACAAACCGGCTGCGAATTTCGTCTTCTGCCGCCTCCCTCGTGAGGCAATGTCTGGCCCCGAGATAACTCGTAGGCTGTTTACAGAATACAACTGCTACATCAAACACTGTGCGGAGAAGCCACTTCCGGAATCCGATCGATATCTTCGTATTGCCAGCCGCACGAAGCCCGAGAATCACAATCTCGTTAAAGCCCTGCGAAGCGTGATTGCCGAGGGGCAATCGTAGTATGAGCAACAGGCCAACCATCCTGTCGTTCGTGAGAGACATCCCCAACATCATCACCCTGTTGGGATTAGGCTGTGGGATTCTTGGGATATACTTCGCGCTTCTGGCGAACTTCCCGGCGGCAATCATTGCCATGCTCTGGGCCGTTCTGTTTGACTGGTACGATGGAACCGCCGCGCGCCGGGTCCCCGGGAGAAGCGAAGCTCACAAATCCGTCGGCGCCAAGATGGACTCGCTGGTGGATATCGTCAGCCTGGCGATCTGTCCGGCCATCATCCTGTTGAGCTACGGGGGGTTCAGCGCATGGTTCCTTCCAGGAGCACTGGCCATCGTCGCGGCGGGCATCGTCCGGCTTGCCTACTTCGACGTCTTCGGCGTCGACGACGACGGTACCATTGCAGGACTCTCGCTGGACATCACAGCCCTCGTGGTGGCACTTGTGTTCCTGTTCGAAGGAGTATTGGGTCACAACCCCTTTACCGCTCTCCTCTACGCCACAGTAGCGGTCTTGTCGTTCCTGCACGTCGCGCCCTTCCGCATGCGCAAGATGGTCGGGCGCTGGTATCACGTTATCACAGCCTACGTCCTGATCCTGACGGCTGTGTACTCCTATGTTCTGTGGGTCGGCTAGTCCGGGAGCGTTGCGTAGCATTGAGGATTCCGCAGCCGTCTCAGGGAGGCAGGTCAGGGTAAATCTACCAGAGAAGACAGGATGCATTCACGTCTCGAAGACGGGGCGAGGGCAGGCACCGAACAAACCGTAGTTCAGATGAATGCTGTCATCGCGGAGCACCAAGAGGTTGCGCAGCTGTCCCGCCATCCCCCTTCTAGGCGATCGGGGGACAGAGCGTCTCGCGGATCTTCATCTCAAAGAAACGGTTCGTGTGCGACGGCTTGAGGACAACAGCCGTGTCCGCTGCGACACCGGTTCCCCCAACGCAGATTACGTCTCGGTCGGTCGGGATCAGCCCGGCGTCGGCCGCCATCACCGCGATCTCGACGCAAACCTTCATCCCCTGCCCGAACAGACGAAGCGTATGAGGAAGGCGCCGGGGTCTACCATTGGATTTCGTACGGAGACGGGAGCACCTCCGTTGATGTAGAG
>CAZMYM010000020.1:0-37393 GCA_964570515.1 uncultured Thermotogae bacterium
AGTCCTGTGCCAGAAGTGAGCGGACACAGCGGGCGATATTGCGTTCTTCATTCCTGGCCGGGACAAGAACGGATACCCTGGGAAGCTTCTCTGGTTGGAGATCAAGCCGGTTCCTTCGTTTCCCGAATCCACGGCCTCCGAGGCGATGCACTGCGACGAGGTTAGATAGAGAGATGGCCAGAAGCACACCCAAGAACACCACGATGCTGTATTGGTGCTGAACGAGGGAGTTCAATCGTCCCCCGCTGGCTTCTTGCGCGAGAAAGCACGCAGCTTCGGGGCGGAGAGAAGCTCTTTTCGATGAGTCCAAGCCAGCAGAGCAACGTTGAGAACGAAGGCGACGACGAGGAAGGCCTCCACTCGAAGAAGGAGAAGGGCAATCAAGGTCGTCAGTGCCGCCATCATCATCGTCCAAGCCGGGACGGTTTGAAACGCCATGATGGCCGCCATGGACAACCCCAGCGTCATTGGTACGATCCAGAACGTTAGGGCACTCCAAACGCCGAATGTTGTTGCGATTCCCTTGCCCCCCCGAAATCGAAGCCAAGGAGACGCGACGTGGCCGACAACCGGGGACAGCGCGATGGGGACAAGGGACCAACCTCCAAGGTCAAAGACGAATCGCGCCAGGGCTATAGGGAGTCCTCCCTTGATCACGTCCAATACGAGCACGGGCACGCCCACGCGCCAACCTCCGGCGCGCCACGCGTTGATCGCTCCGGGATTCCCGTCGCCGAACGTGCGAACATCCACATGCGCAATCCATCGAACCCACCACACCGAGAACGGCAACGATCCAAGCAGGATTCCGACCGCCACAGAAGCGATCGAGAGGTAGATCTTCTCCAACGTACGACACCCCCTAGGCGTGCCTCCTCAGACCGTCCCCCCTGCGAGCAGAGATCCGGCTTTGTGTGGGCCTGGTGCTTCACCCTGTCACGAAACTCGGCTGGTGTCAAGCAGACTAGCCCGCTGTGCGGATGTTCCGTTTCCGTGGCGTTGACGCCATCGTTTCGTCTTGATCCGGGCTTCCAGCATCCTGTGGAAGAGCTCGCGGTCGAGACAGTCTCGACGCAGGATTGGATATGGCTAGGATCTTCCCCAGCTCTTTCAACGTTGAGCGCAGCCAAGCTTGCCCATTCATGAAGTACTCGTAGAATGACACCAAGAATGAATGAGAAGGTTGAACTCCCCGGGCTTGTCCTGCTGAGCGACGAACCGACGCCGGATCACACGGCTGATGGCCTTGGTATGCGCCGCTATGCGGAGGTGATCGCAGGTGCTGCGCTGAACACGCCCGGGCCGTTCACGATCGGCATCTTCGGTGGCTGGGGTGTAGGTAAGACGAGCGTGCTCAAACAGGCGCAGAGTCTGATCGAACAGCATGCTCCCGAAGCGGTCACCGTCTGGTTCAACGCGTGGCAATACGATCACGAAGAGCATCCGCTCGTTCCCCTTGCCCTGACGATTGCCGAGGATGTCGAGGCGAAGATCCCGGAAGACGATCGGTACGGCAAGGCCGGACGGTGGATCACACTGCGCGAAATCGGGACCGCGCTTCGTGCGGTCGCAAGCGGCCTGAAGGTCAAGACCCCGTTTCTTGAGATCGAGGGGAAGGAGATCCTCGCACAGCTTGATCGGCTGGAGTCAGGCCCAGAGATTCCTTCGACGATCTACCTCCAGGCGTTCTCCCTGTTGAAACGTGCGAGCGCGGCGCCATCCGATCCCCTCGACGCATCCTCGAAGCCACCGATCGTTGTGTTCATCGACGATCTCGACCGCTGCATGCCGCGGCACGCGCTAAGGCTTCTTCAGAGCATTCGGCTTGTTCTCGGGCAACCCGGTTTCGTGTTCGTGCTCGCGCTCGATCGCGAACCGATCGTCTGCCACCTGGTTAACGAATACAAGCGGCTCGAGATGAAGGATCCCGAAGCCAGCGGCCCCGCCTACCTGGAGAAGATCGTCCAGCTGCCGCTGTGGATCCCTCCGCATCAGACGGAGTTCAGCAGGTTCATTGGCCGCCTCATGGAAGCCGACGCCCTGAAGGGGAATAAGCAGCTATGCACGGCGATCGAAGGACTCACAGATGTGTTGGCCATCGGCACCGAAGCCAATCCGCGAACGCTCGTGCGGCTCATCAACCGTCTGATCGCCGATCAGCATCTTCTGGATGACGTCCTGAGGAACGAGGGCAACGGGCTTGGACTCTGTGCTGTCTCGCGCCTTCTTCGCCAGCGTCTGGACATGGCCGACTACTTGTCGCTCGTAAGGGACCAGCAGATCTGCGATGAGCTGATCCGTCAGGAGAGCAAAGATGGATTGAAGGAAGAGACGGCTCGGGAGAGGTGGCGAGAGCTTCGGCGCATGGAGCCCGAGCTTCTCACCCCTCAGGACGACCTGCGGTTGTCAATCTCGGCGCGGTTGGACCGCACGCCTTCGATTGGTGCCCTTCTTGGAACCGCTATCGGGCGCGAGTGGCTTGAGAACCGCGACGCGCGGCTCTCGATTGAGCGGATGCTGGCGGTCGAAACCTCCGGATCCTTGGAGCTTTCCGGAGAGGGCATTGAGGCGATTGAAAGGGCAATCCGTTCCTCTCTGCAGCTTCCAGCTAGTACGCCGATCACGGCGGAGCATCGCGCTGCCGTCACGGACCTTCGGGTTAGTTCCGATCCCGTGGCCGACACGGATCTTGCATACCTCGAAGGATTGACGTCGCTGACGACGCTCAACCTAGGGGAAACGCAGGTGAGCGACGCTGGGCTAGAGCACCTGAAGGAACTGACGTCGCTGACGACGCTCTGCCTATGGGAAACGCGGGTGACGGACGCGGGGCTGGAGCACCTGAAAAGGCTGACGGCGCTGACGGAGCTCCAACTATCGAGAACGCAGGTGACGGGCGCGGGGCTGGAGCATCTGAAGGGGCTGACGTCGCTGACGACGCTCAACCTAGGGGAAACGCAGGTGAGCGACGCGGGGCTGGAGCACCTGCAGGGGCTGACATCACTGACGAACCTGATCTTGGTGCACACGGATGTGGGCGACGTGGGGCTCGAGCATCTAGGATGGCTACCGTCGCTGACGAGGCTCTCCCTGTGGGGAACGCGGGTGGCGGACGCGGGGTTGGAGCATCTGAAGGCGATGCCGTTGCTGTGGCTTCTCGACCTATCGGGAACGAGGGTAACTGATGTGGGTCTAGGTCAGCTTGGAGGGCTGCCGTCTTTGAGGTCGCTAAACCTATTGAATCTCCACGTGACGGACATCGGGCTGGCGCACTTGGGGAAACTGCCGTCGCTGGAGATACTCAACCTGTCCGGAAGGCAGGTAACGGACGCGGGACTGGAGCACCTGAAGGGACTGAAGTCGCTAACGGATCTCTGGCTGGATGGAACTCAGGTAACAGACGCGGCGGTCGATGCGCTGAGAGCCGCGATTCCCGGACTCAAGGTCACGAGATAGCGCTCGTTGGTCACCGCCCGCACTACCCCTTGTACCCAATCATCCGCAGGAAGTCCTTGCGATGGGGATGTCATCCGGACCTTCGACACCCTTGGGAGACACGCCGTCGATGATGCCGACGATGCCGCGTTCCTCGGTGGTCTCGGCGACGATGACCTGCACCGGGTTGGCGATGGCGCGGCGAATCTGTTAGACCTCGGAGACGCGCTCAGTCGGCTCCGAGCCAGAGGATGTGGATTGTCACACCGACGGCGACGATGGCCAGCAGAAGCCTCGCCCACCACTGCGGAACCAGGAAGCCGGCCGAGGCGCCGATGCCGATCCACAGGAGAGCGAGCGTGATCGCCTTGTGTCGCCGGGTCATGCTGCGGCCCTCGCGGTAGCGACGGAGGTAGTCTCCGAGCCAGCGATTCCCGATGAGCCACGCGTAGAACCGCTCCGAACCGCGCGCGTAGAAGAACGCGGCCAGCAGCAGGAACGGCGTCGTCGGGAGCAGCGGGAGGAAGATCCCGATGATCCCCAGCGCGACGGCGAGCGTCCCTCCGGCGACCAGAAGGAATCTTGATGTCCGTCTCATCCGGAGACGTTGCCTACGTCAGTTCCAATCCCTTCGCAATACCCTCGCCGTAGGTCGGGTCCGCCTTTCGGAAGTGTGCGACCATCTTCTCCTGGATCGGCTTCGGCGCGTTCTTGAGCGAGCCGACGATGTTCTCGATCAGCCGGCCCTGCTCGTCCGGCGGCATCAGGCGGTAGAGGTTCCCCGGTTGGACGTAGTCGTCGTCGACGCCCCGCTTCTGCTCGTAGCGATCGGCGTCGCCCGAGATCTTGAGCGGCGGCTCCCGGTAGGCCGGATCGGCCTTCGGGCCGCCGTAGGTGTTCGGCTCGTAGTTCGGGGAGGCACCGGCGTTGTCGTCGAACCGCATCCGCCCGTCGCGCTGGTAGTTATTCACCGCCGTCGCGTGGGGTGCGTTGATCGGCAGCCGCTCGAAGTTGGCGCCGAGGCGATACCGATGGGCGTCCGCGTACGCGAACAGCCGGGCCTGGAGCATCTTGCACGGTGAGAAAGAGATCCCGGGGGGCACGTTCGCCGGCGAAAACGCGGCCTGCTCCACCTCGGCGAAGTAGTTGGCGGGGTTCCGATTCAGCTCGAGGACGCCGACCTCGATCAGCGGGTAATCGCCGTGCGGCCAGACCTTCGTCAGGTCGAACGGGTTCCAGCGGTAGGTCTCCGCCTCGACCTCGGGCATGATCTGGACGTTGAGCGTCCACTTCGGGTATTCGCTCTTCTCAATCAACTGAAACAGCTGGCGGGTGGTGTAGTCGGGATCCGAACCGGCAAGGCGATCCGCTTCGTCCTGCATCAGGCACTGAATCCCCTGTTGCGTCTTGAAGTGGAACTTGACCCAGAACCGCTCGCCGTTGGCGTTGATGAAGCTGTAGGTGTGGCTCCCGTAGCCGTTCATGTAGGGGATCCCCGCCGGGATTCCTCGGTCCGAGAACAGGATCGTCACCTGGTGCAGCGACTCGGGGACCTGCGACCAGAAGTCCCACTGCGGCGTGTCCGCCTTGACGTTGGTCTGCGGATCACGCTTCTGGGTGTGGATGAAGTCGGGGAACTTGATCGCGTCGCGGATGAAGAAGGTCGGCGTGTTGTTGCCGACCAGGTCCCAGTTCCCCTCCTCGGTGTAGAACTTGAGGGCGAACCCGCGGACGTCGCGGACTGTGTCCGCCGATCCCTTCTCCCCGGCGACGGTCGAGAACCGGCCGAACATCTCGGTCTGCTTGCCGATCTCCGAGAACACTGCGGCCTTGGTGTAGCGGGTGATGTCGTGGGTGACGGTAAGCGTGCCGTGTGCCCCGGCCGCCTTCGCGTGGACCACGCGCTCGGGGATGCGTTCGCGGTTGAAGTGGGCCAGCTTCTCGAGCAGGTGATGGTCCTGCAGCAGGGTCGGCCCGCGTTCTCCCGCCGTCAGCGACGTCTGGTTGTCGTCGACCGGAATCCCGGCCTCCGTCGTCAGTTTCTTGTCCTCGCCCATCGCTTCCCTCCTTATCCATCTCCCCATCGAGCTGGGAGACGTGCTTCCGTGATCACATCTGATCCTACCACGCTGCCCGCGACGAGGGCCAAACCGGAGCCGTCGACGCCGCGGGGGCACCAGTCATGCGAGTCTTGTGGTAGAGTCCTGACATGAAGCGAACTGGAGTTCTCACGAGCGGCGGAGACGCCCCTGGAATGAACGCTGCGGTACGGGCCGCCGTCAGGACGGGGCTTTCGTGCGGTTGGGAGATGATCGGCGTGCGCCATGGCTACGCGGGCCTCATCGCCGGAGACATGATGCCGCTTGGGTATCGAGACGTCGGGGGCATCCTTCAGCAAGGCGGGACCTTCCTCGGAAGCTCACGCTGTCCGGAAATGAGGACGGAGGACGGGCGCCGGAAGGCCATCGACTCCATGTCGCGCCATGCGATCGACGCCCTCATCGTCATTGGGGGAAACGGATCTCAGACCGCCGCCCACGCCTTGTCGGAGATGGGCGCGCGGGTCGTCGGCATCGGTTCGACCATCGACAACGATCTCATCGGCGCGGACATGACGATCGGGGTCGACACCGCACTGAACATCGCGCTGGAAGCCATCGATCGTCTCAAGGTAACGGCTTCATCGCACCATCGCGCGTTCTTGGTCGAGGTCATGGGACGGGAGTGCGGCTACCTTGCTCTGATCGCCGGGATCACGGGAGGCGCCGAAGCGGTGGTCCTTCCCGGAAAGCCGCTCGATCCGGAGGAACTCGCCCAGCAGCTTCTCGGCTGCTACGAGCGGGGCAAGCTCCACTCGCTCGTGGTCGTTGCGGAAGGAGCCGAGTGGAACGCCAGGAAGCTCGCGTCGCACTTCGAGGAACATCACAGCCTGCTTGGGTTCGATCTGCGGCTGACGATCCTGGGACACGTCCAGCGTGGCGGGTCGCCCGATTCGTTCGACAGGTTGCTCGCAAGCCGCCTCGGGGCGGCGGCGATCGAGCGGCTGTCGGCCGGCCAGGATGGTATTCTCTTGGGCCTTCTCGAAGGTCACATTGCGGCCACCCCCCTCTCGGACGTCGCTGGAAGGGTCAAGCCACTCGATCCCGCGTTGGTCGAACTCGCCGAGGTCCTGGCGAAGTAGACGCGCAGTCTAGCTCAGTAGTTTCTCGCCGACCATCCCGACGATGAACCCGAGCGTCGCCCCCAGTGCCGGAGTCCAGTGCCGTTTCATCCGCACCAGCGGAGCGATGTCCTGGAATACAAGATAGAGGATGCCGCCACCGGCGAGGAGCATCAGCGCACCGACGACGCCTCTTGCTGACTGCAGGACGAAGTACCCGAGAAGTCCCGCCGCGGGCCCCAGGAAGGTGAGCGCGAACATCATCGCCAGAACCCGGCGCGGGTGAGCGTTGCCGGCGACCAGCTCCCTGTATGCGTTGAATCCCTCCGGTAGATTCTGCGCGCCAATGAAAATGGCGAGCAACACGCCGAGTTTCGGGTTGTGCGGGAAGACGGCCCCCATCGAGACCGCCTCTGGAACGAAGTCCAAGAGCATCGCCATGAACTGAGCTCTCGAACTGCCGCAGCAGCTCAATCTCGCGTCGATCCACATGAACAGAAGCGATCCGGCGAGGAAGAGCGGGATTGCGAGCCACAGCGGCAGCGTTTCCAGCCCCATCGGCACCAGCGCGAACGCGACCGCAGCGACCAGAACACCGCCGCCGAACGCGATCGCGGTGTGAATCGCTTCTCGCACGATCTCCCGCCGGCTGCTCGGCAGGAACCGAGCGACCACGGCGCCGACGAGGATCATCAGGCCGGCCGCCCAACAGTAGATCGCGATCGAGAACAGCTTGCCCATGCGACTCCTTCTTCTGGCCCGCGGCGGGTGCCTCGCTCGCCCGCCATAAACCTACGGTAGCAGTGTGGCGTTGGACGGACAAGCCGAACACCGGATCCGGTTCCTGCATCCGCGTGGCCCGCGGGACCTGCGGCCTTTCACGATAGGTGTTCACGAAAGTGGGGCGAGGGGAAGACGAGTGTTCTTCGCCAGGCGAGGAATCTGACGGAGGAAGCGCGCTCCGAAGCGGTCTGCATCTGGTTCAACGCATGGCAGTACGATCACGAGGCATATCCCCTCGTCCTTCCGGCGGTTGAGATCGCTGCCTTGTCTACACTGTATCGTTCATGTTTCAGGGTGACACACCGCCGAAGATTCGAGCGCGTGCCTCGACTTCGCCAACCATCCCCTGAACGGGATACGCAGTGGCGCAGAGAAGACTGCAACACGCTCGATCAGAGTAGATCCGCCGTCCTGCGGACTTCGTGCTCTCCGACCTACTTCGGGCCGTCCGTCTTCCTGACGATTGCGTGATCGGCCCCCGATGCCCGCCTTCCTCCTCTGACGTAGAACCCGACTACGAATCCAACGACGAGAGAGAAGAACAGCAGGATGATTCGGGACATGCTGAGCCGCCAGAAGAGCACCTGAATGTCGACGACTTGCGTGTTCTGCAGGACGATGATGACGAACGGCAGAACCAGCGTCAACACCCCGGTGAGCCGCCAGCGAATCCGTCGGTTCTTCATGATGGAACACGCTATACCGAACGTAGCGGGCCGTCAACTCACACTACGACATCGAGACGCTCTGCGGGCCTGACGCTGTCTCGTCGTGGCTCAGCATCGGCTTCCCTTCTTCGTTCTGACGGAAGATCCTCGATGTGCGGTACGCGAAGTCGATCTTCGGCGCCGCGATGAACGCGTCGAGGATCGCTTCGCTGAGGGCTTCTTGGGTCGTCCGGCGCGTCCTCGCTTCACACATGTAGCGGACGGTCAGGTCGATTCCGTCGCTGACGATCCGCGTGTAGACGACCGGCGCCACACTTGCCGAGCGGATCATGAATTTCGTCGACGCTTCGCGGATCCACCGCAGCGCTTCGGCGCCTACCGTCTCCACTTCTCTTGAGGCGATGTCACGAAGGATCCGCTTGGCTTCCCGCCAGTCGGACTCGAACGTTACCGTGATCGGGATTTCGTTCCACACGTAGCTGAAGCCTTGCGTTACGTTGGTCAGCGGTTCCGTGAATACCTTGCCGTTGGGTACGTGGACGATCCGCCCGGTCGCCTGCTCTCCGGATCCCTCCTCCGCTGTCTCGAGGAGCGAGAACGTGGACATCCCGATGTCGATCACGTCACCGGTCCGGCCGTCGATGTGGACGCGATCGCCGATGGTGAACGGCCTGCGCCACCCGATGAGGACCCACCCGAACCAGTTGACGATGGGGTCGCGAAGCGCGATCGCAATCCCTGCCGAAACCAGTCCCAAGTAGGTGACCAACGTCTGAATCCCCTCGATCCAGACACGGCCGATCAAGAGGATGCCGACAACCGTCGCCGTGTACCACGAGGCTTTGCGCCATCGATAGCGAGATTGAGGTTCAGCCGTCCGGCGATTGACGAAGGCCATCCAGACCCATCGGAGCAGCCACAGCGCAGCAAGGATGCCGATCGTCAACAGTAGTTTGGCCACAAGGCCGGCGTCGATCCCGATCGCCTCGCCCAGCCACTCGGTGATCTGACTCATCAGGCGGTCTCCTTGCCCCTTGGAACGATGTGGTGTCTTCGGATCAGCGTTCCCGCGTTGGTTCGCAAGAACCCCGCCGTGCACACAGGAGCATGGTAGCCACGCGCCGGGGGGGGGGAGGGCAACACGGACTGTCGATCAATTCGTGGCGACGCGTTATCTTGGTCAAGTAGTTGCCGTGGGCCGAGGGTCTGCCTAGGATGGCCGAGAGGTGCGAAATGGCAAGATTCATCCACAAAGGATCAAAGAAGGCCGGTCAGGTCCCTGGAACGCCGATCTACGTCGGACAGGAGAGGGAAGCCAGCATCACCGTCACTCGGTTCGAGTACGACGAAGCGGATGTGAGCCGAGATACCCTCGGTGTTCCAGAAGAGGCAGTCTCTTCTCTTGCGTCGGCCAAGACGTCGTGGATCAACGTCGACGGAGTGCACGACATCGAGCAGGTTCAACAGGTCGGTGTGGGCTTCGGTCTCCATCCGCTCGTGATCGAGGACATCGTCCACACAGGACAGCGGCCGAAGGTCGAGGACTACGAGTCGCAGCTGTTCGTCGTTCTCCGCATGCTCCGCTGGAGCGAGCAGACGGAACAGATCGACGATGAACAGGTGAGCCTCGTCCTCGGGCCGACGTGGGTGCTTTCGTTTCAGGAGCGCGAAGGGGACGTGTTCGACCCGGTCCGCGAGCGGCTGATTTCTAACCGCGGCCGGATTCGGAGGTATGGGGCGGACTACCTCGCCTATGCGTTGATCGACGCGGTGGTCGACCACTATTTCTCGATCCTCGAGACGCTCGGAGATCGGATCGAATCGCTCGGCGAGGACATGACCGAGAACCCGAAGCGCGAGGATTTGCAGGCGATTCGCCATCTGAAGCGCGAGCTGTTGTTCATGCGCAAGTCAGTCTGGCCGCTTCGCGAGGTGCTCGGCAGCATCCAGCGCGACGAGAGCGAACTCGTCCAGGAATCGACACGCCCGTACCTCCGCGATGTCTACGACCACACGATTCAGATCATCGATACGGTGGAGACGTTCCGCGACATGGTCTCCGGCTTGATGGATGTCTACCTCTCGAGTATCAGCAACCGGATGAACGAAGTGATGAAGGTGCTGACGATCATCGCGACGATCTTCATTCCGCTGTCGTTCGTGGCGGGCCTGTACGGCATGAATTTCGTGTTCATGCCGGAGCTGCAATGGCGGTACGGCTACTTCGGCGCCTTGGGCGTGATGCTCGCGATCGGTGGGGGCATGCTGCTGTATTTCAGGCGCAAGAAGTGGCTGTAGGCCCCGCCTCTATCACGGGATGTCCTGACCGCACGCTGGAACTCGCTACCCCTTGTACCCAATCATTCGGAGGAACGCTTTGCGCTGGGCCGTCTCTTCCTCGCCTTCTACGCCCTTGGGGCTGACACCATCGATGACGCCGAGGATCCCTCGGCCTTCATCGTTCTCCGCGACGACGACATCCAGCGGATTGGCGGTGGCGCAATAGATGTGGCAGACCTCGGGGACGCGCTTGATGGCATGCATCACGTTGATCGGGAAGGCATCCTTGAGGAAGACGAGGAACGAGTGCCCGGCGCCGATGGCCTCAGCGTTGCGTACGGCGAGCTGTTCGAGTTCCTCGTTCGTCCCCGAGTGACGGATCAGGCAGGGGCCGGAGGCTTCGCAGAAAGCGAGGCCAAACTGGATCCCCGGGATGGCCGTGACGAGCGCTTCGTGGAGGTCTTCGACGGTCTTGATGAAGTGCGATTGGCCGAGGATCAGGTTCAGTTCGTCCGGGTTCTCGATTCGCACCAGCTTCAAGTCCATCTCAGCCTCCCAGGATCATGTCGGAGATTGAATCGACGGTGAGTTCCGCGGCCTGTTCTTCACCGGACGCCATCGTCTTCAAGCTTCCCTGGGCGGACGCGACCTCGTCCTCGCCGAGGACGAGCAAGTGCCGCGCGCCGAGTCGGTTCGCCTCGGTCAGCTGCTTGCGGAGTCCTCGATCGCGGTGGTCGAGGTCAACGGTGAGGCCCCGACGGCGAAGGCCTTCAGCGAGCTGCAGCGCGAGAGCGTGGCCCGCTTCACCAAGTGCGGCGACGTAGAGGTCGATGCCTGCTTTGGTCGATTCACCGGACTCCCGCTCTTCGAGGACGAGGGCCAGCCGATCGGTCCCGCCGGCCAAACCGATCCCGGGGGTCGGCGGTCCGCCGAGGGTCTCGATCAGTCCGTCGTAGCGGCCGCCGCCAAGCAGGCTGTCCTGTGTGCCGAGGTCGTCCGACAGGAGTTCAAATACGGTTCGCGTGTAGTAGTCGAGGCCGCGAACAAGGCGCGGATCGATCTCGTAGGCGAGGTCAAGGCGATCGAGATGCGCTCGCACGGCGGCGAAGTGGTCGGCACAGTCGGAACAGAGGTGCTCGGCGCTGCCGGGCGCCTGCTCGATGAACGGTTGGCAGACGGGTTCCTTGCAGTCGAGGATCCGCAGCGGGTTCTCTTCGAGGCGGCGCTTGCAGTCGGAACACATCGATTCGATCGACGAGGCGAAGTGCCCACGCAGGACCTCCTGGAATCGCGCGCGATCCTCCGCGCAACCGATCGAATTGAGCTTTAGCCGGAGTCCCCCGATCTCGAGTTCGCTCATCAGCGACCACGCGAACGCGATCACCTCGGCATCGACGCTCGGTTCGAGCGATCCGAACACCTCGATGCCGTACTGATGGAACTGGCGATAGCGGCCCTTCTGCGGCTTCTCGTAGCGGAACATCGGGCCGAGGTAGTACCACTTCTGGAACGGATCGTTGATGTGGAGCCCGGCTGTTAGGTACGCTCGCACCGTCGACGCGGTCCCCTCAGGGCGCAGGGTCAGGCTCCGTCCCTTCTGATCTGGGAACGTGAACATCTGCTTGGTGACGATTTCCGTTCCCTCGCCGATGCCGCGGGTGAACAGCTCGGTCTGCTCGAGGACGGGAAACCGGATCTCGCGGTAGTTGTAGCGGCGGGCTACCTCTCGGAACGTCTCCTCGATCCGGTACCAGCGGGCGGCCTCATCGGGCAGGATGTCTCGCGTTCCACGGACGAGCTTGAAGCTCATCCGATTTCTCGCAGAACGTTGACCGTCTCGATCAGGCTCTCGGCGGCCTGGGCTCCCTTGTTGCCGGCCTTCGTGCCGGCGCGCTCGATTGCTTGGTCGACGGTGTCGGCGGTGATCACGCCGAACGCGACAGGAACGGACGCTTCGAGGTTGACAAGCGCGATCCCTTTGCTGACCTCACTGGCGATGTACTCGAAGTGCGGCGTCGCGCCGCGGATGACGGCGGACAGAGCGACGATGCCGTCGTAGCGGCCGGCCTCGGCCATCGCTTTGGCGCCTCTCGGGACCTCGAACGCACCCGGCACCCAGCAGACGTCGATCGCGGCGTCGTCGACGTTGGAGCGACGGAGCCGGTCAAGGGCGCCTTCGAGCAGGCGCTCGGTGATGAGGTTGTTAAATCGGCTGACGACGATGCCGACGCGGAGTCCGCTGCCGTCGAGTTTCCCTTCGAAGACCTTGCCCATCCCAAACCTCCCTATCCGTATGGAGAAGCTGCGTGGCGACTTCTCCGAGCTACTCGCCGCAAAGCGCCGAGCGGCCAGCCTCCTGGCGACCCGATCGGATCGCTGCTCGAGTCGCTTGAGAGAACGCGCGTGTTCCAAGTGAACACGAGCATTCTCCTACTACGTCTCATTTCACACAATCGGTGCCCGAGCCTACGCCTTTCCTTGGTCTTGCTTCGTCCGCATGTGCGGAAAGATTGTATCTCGTTTGGCGACCCGATCGGTCGATCGGCTGAGCCGGCTGACTTGCCGGCGCGTTACACCCCGGTCAGGCGATGGCCGAGTTTTTCTTTCTTCGTCTTCAGGTAGTTCCTGTTGAACTCGTTCGGCTCGATCTCGATCGGGACCTGCTCGACGATCTGCAGTCCGTACCCGGAGAGACCGACGACCTTCTTCGGGTTGTTGGTCATCAGGCGAATCGTCGACAGGCCGAGATCGCACAGGATCTGTGCCCCGATGCCGTAGTCGCGTAGGTCGGCGGCGAACCCGAGATACTCGTTCGCCTCGACGGTATCCATACCCTGATCCTGAAGCTGATAGGCGCAGAGCTTGTTGGAGAGGCCGATGCCGCGCCCTTCCTGGCGCATGTAGACGACGACGCCCTCGCCCTCTTGCTCGATCATCTCCAGCGCGTGACGCAGCTGACCGCCGCAGTCGCAGCGTTGCGAGCCGAACACGTCGCCGGTGAGGCACTCGGAATGCACGCGAACCAGCACGTTCTCCCGCCCCTCGACGTCACCCTTCACCAGCGCGACGTGCTCCTCATCCTCGATCGGACTGGTGTAGCTGACGATCCGGAACGTCCCGAACTTGGTTGGCATCTCTGCCTCGGCGATTCGCTCGACGAGGTGCTCCGTTCGCTTCCGGTAGGCGATCAGGTCGGCGATGTTGACGAGCGCGAGCCCGTGGAGCTCGGCGAGGGCCTGGAGCTGAGGAACGCGGGCCATCGTCCCGTCCTCGTTCAGGATTTCGCACAGGACGGCGGCCGGCTTCAGCCCCGCGAGGCGAGCCAAGTCTACGGTCGCCTCGGTGTGCCCGGCCCGACGGAGGACGCCACCGTCGCGAGCGATGAGCGGGAAGATGTGACCGGGGTGGGCCAGATCGTCGGGGCGCGTCGACTCGCTGACGAGCAGGCGGATCGTCTTCGCTCGGTCATGCGACGAGATGCCTGTTGTGATCCCGTCTTTCGCATCGACGGAGACGGTAAAATGCGTTCCATGAAGGGCCGTGTTCTCGGGACACATCGGCGTGAGGGCGAGTTCGTGCGCGCGTGCCTTGGTGATCGGCGTGCAGACGAGCCCGCGCCCATGCGTGATCATGAAGTTGATCACCTCGGCCGTCGCACACTCGGCGGCAATGACCAGATCTCCTTCGTTCTCCCGATTCTCGTCATCGACGAGAATCAGCATCTCCCCGTCTCGGTACCGGCGAATCGCCTCTTCAGTCGTGGTGAACACCGCGCACCATCCTCTCCACGTATTTGGCCAGAATGTCGAACTCGAGGTTGACAGGATCCGAAGCGCGACGGTCCTGAAGCGTCGTCTTTTCGTAGGTTTCAGGGATCACAGAGCAGCGAAATGTTGCGGCGTCGAGCCCGTACGGGGTCAGGCTGATCCCGTCGACGGCGATCGATCCCTTCTCGGCAACGTAGGCTCGAAACTCAGGTGGATGACCCACGATCATTATCCACGCATCCCCTTCGCGGAAGAGCGCCTTGATCCGGCCGACCGCGTCGACATGCCCAAGGACGAGGTGTCCGTCGAGGCCGTCGCTCGGCGTGACGGGAAGCTCAAGGTTCACTCGTGCGCCTGGGCGCGTTGTTCCGAGTGTCGTTCGCGAGAGGGTTTCCGCGGACAGGCCGGCGCGAAATACGCCCTCGGACAGCGAAACGACGGTGAGACAGACGCCGTTCACTGCGATGCTTGCTCCAGGCCGGAGCCGCGTAGTCATCTCTTCGGGAAGCGAGATCTCGGCCTCTTCGCGACCCAGACTTCGCAACGTCCCGAGACCTTGTATGATCCCCGTGAACATCGGCGGGGGAGTGTATCGCATCGGAATGCCCTGTTCAACGGATTTGCAAGGCCATTTCGTCCGCGATACCCTTTCCGGTCAGGAGGTCATTGTGGGTAAACGCTGGATCGTTTTGTGTCTACTGGGACTCGCCCTTCTTGCTGTGTCTGGAGCGGCCGCGGACCGAGAGATTGTCCCCGAAGTTGGGGATCTAGACGGGGACGGGCTTCTCGAAGTCACGGTATCGACGCCGCTGTCCGAGTACGTCTTCTCCGAGAACGGCGGCGTGATGACGAGCTTGTTCCTCACGTTCGCTCCGTACGGGTCGACCGTCGAGGAGCTGGTGCCCGGGACCAGGACCGATGCGGAGTCGGGAAAGCGGCAGTTCGTCGAAGATGCCGAATTCCCGTTTACCCTACGAGGAAACGGGGTTGTCGAGGGGGCATACGTCCTCTCTGATCCCAATCCGGTTGTCGAGTCGGGCGTCCTCGAAATCGAGTTCGTCGGCACGTTTGGCGACGCGATCGTCACCAAGCGCTACACGATTCGCGAGGACGCAATCTACACGGTGGACCTCCAACTGACCGTCGAGAATGCCTTCGCGGAGCCGTTCGATCTGTCGATCGTTCTCGGCAATCAGGCGCCGAGTGACGACGCGCCGGAACTCAACTACCTGTTCGACGGCGAGCCTGGGATGGATCGCCTCGCGCCCGGCTCGTATTTCGCTTTCGACGGTCTCGGGCTGATGAACAAGGCGATCGTCTTCTTCCTTTCGCCCGGCGAAGGAACGACCGCGACACCGATGACCGAGTTCACCGATACAGGCGGGCGGCGGTTCGGCGCGATCATGTCGGTCGGTGAGGGAACGTCGAGCTTCGACTACTCGCTCTACGGCGGCCGGCGTCGCTTCCTGCTGATGAAGGAAGCCGGCCTCGAGGCCCTCGACAAGCCTGGCGTTGGCGCGCGGCTGATGATCCCGGTCATCCAGTTCCTGGGCATCCTCTATCGGGCGAGCGGGAACTACGGTTGGGCGATCATCCTGTTCACGCTGCTGACCCGCGTCGTCCTGTTCCCGTTGATGCGCAAGCAGTACCACTCGATGGCGAAGATGCAGAAACTGCAGCCGAAGATGAAGCGCATCCAGGAGCGCTTCAAGGACGATAAGCAGCTCCAGCAACAGAAGACGATGGAGCTCTACAAGAAAGAGGGCGTCAACCCGATGGGCGGGTGCCTACCCATGATCGTACAGCTGCCGATTCTGATCCTGATCTGGCGTGCGATCCTGTATTCGGCCGAGCTCATTCACCTCTCTCCGAGCTTCCTGTGGATCCCGGATCTCTCCATGCACGACCCGTACTTCATTCTCGTGATCGTGACGACCGGCATCATGATGTTGCAGCAGTGGCTGATGACGCCCTCCCGCGCCGAGACGGCGGGGGCACAGAAGTACTTCGGCTATATCTTCCCGATCTTCATGGCCGTGCTCCTGTGGAGATTCCCTGCCGGGCTTTGGCTCTACTACTTGTTGACGACGGGAGCTCAGGTCGCACAACAGGCGATCGTCAATCGCGAGATGGCCAACGCCGAGGCGGGCAGCTTCGCTACGGCCGAGATCGAAGCAGAGATCGACGACGAGACGGGAGAAGAGGATGCCGGAGCTGAAGACGGAGGTTGAGGCCTACCTCGGGCGGCTTCTGGAGATCCTCGAGGAAGAGGCCACCTTCGAAATCGAAGAGGACATCTCCGACGGCCTGTACGTCAATCTGGTCGGCAGCATGTTCTCCCTCCCCGAGGAACGACCGATCCTAACCGCGCTCGAGCATCTACTCCGGGGTGCGCTTCGACGGAAGACGGGACAGGACGTCGAACTGATCCTCGACGTCAACGGTGCGGTGAAGCGGCGCCGCGCGGAGCTGATTCGGTTTGCTCTGTCGACGGCGGAGTCGGTCGTGCGTGATCACAAGCGTGTTCGGCTGAATGCGTTGCCTGCGCATGAGCGAAGGACGATTCACGTCACCTTGGCCGACTTCCCCGGGGTCCGAACGTTCAGCGTCGGCGACGGCGAGGGTCGCCGCGTGGTGATCGAGCCCGACGAGACGTGAACAGCATGCTCGACGGCAAGATCGAGCCGGCGATCGGGGCGGACAGACTTGGCCCGGTTGCCCGGGCAGACACAATCGCCGCAATCTCGACTCCGATCGGCGAGGGGGGGATCGGGATCGTCCGCGTGAGCGGGCCGGGCGCGATCTCCATCGTCGATCCGATCTTCGAGGCCTCCACAGGGCACTCCCTGCGCGCGTCGCCGAGCCACCGGCTGCACTACGGGAGAATCGTCGTCGACGGGCATCCGGTCGATGAGGCACTCGTTTCTGTGATGCGGGCTCCGCAAACCTACACCCGCGAGGACATCGTGGAGGTCAACTGCCACGGTGGAATCGTCGCCACGCGCGCCGTCCTCACCGCGATCCTGACGGGCGGCGCTCGTCTCGCCGAACGTGGGGAATTCACCAAGCGAGCATTCCTGAACGGCCGTATCTCGCTCGATCAGGCGAAGGCGGTGTTGGACATTGTTCGCGCGAAGACGGCCCTCGGTCTGGAGGCGGCCGTCGATCGGCTCGGCGGGCGGTTCTCCGAGGCGATCCGGGAGGTCCGTGAGGCGCTGAGCGAGATCCTCGCCGAGCTCGAGGTTCAGATCGACTTCCCTGACGTCGACGTCGAAACGGAGGAGATCGGCGGTCGCGTCGCCGTGCTCTCGCGTCGCGTCTCGGACCTCCTCGTACGTGCCGAGAGTGGAAGAGTCCTCCGAGAGGGGCTCACCGTGGCCATCGTCGGTCGCCCGAACGTGGGGAAGTCGACGCTCCTCAACGCGCTTCTCGCTGAGGATCGCGCGATTGTCACGCCGATTCCGGGGACGACGCGTGACACGGTGGAGGAGGAGGCGGCGATTGGCGGGGTCCCTGTCCGTCTGATCGACACCGCAGGGATGAGGCCGCCGGGCGATCTCGTCGAGGCGGAGGGGGTCCGCAAGACCGAGCAGGCCGTGAAGCGCTCCGATCTGCTCCTGCTCATGCTCGACGCGAGCGAGCCCCTCACCGAAGATGACCGCCGGCTGGTCGAGAAGGACTGGGGAGTCCCGGTGATCCTGATCCTGAACAAGATCGACCTTCCGGAAGCGATCGAGGACATCCCGAACGGGCCGTGGAAGGAGTCCCTGCGGATCTCGGCAAGGGACGGCCTGAACCTCGAGGCGCTGCGAACAACGCTCCTCGATCTGCTCCTCGGAGGCAGAGTCCCGGCGCGAAACTCCGTCCTCTTGCTCGATCAGTGGGAGCGGGATTTGCTGCGGCGCATCGGAGAGGGGCTCTCGAATGCGTCCGTCGCGATCGCGGACGGACGTTCACTGGACATGGTCGCGGAGGAACTTCGAGCCGCGTATCGGACGGCCGGAGAACTCCAGGGGATCGACATCGCCGAGTCGATCCTTGATGCGGTCTTTGCCCGATTCTGCATTGGGAAGTGAGTGGGCGGCCGTAGGCCGCCTTGCGAGAAGCCTGCGGCTTCTCGTGTCGGATGACAAAGCCACCCCTTACTCTAGACGGAAGCAGCCGGACGTTGGAAATTGAGCTAGGGGATCAGGCTGAGAGCGCGCCGTCGGTGACGAGGTCGACCCCCTGTGCCTGAACGTTCCCCCGCCAATCGTCGAACCCGATCTGGCAGACGAGCGAGGCCCCTTCCGCCTCCTCGAACGTCTCGAGGTGTCGACCCATGCGGAATGCAATGAACGGAAGGCTCGTTCCACGTTGCGTGACGTGTCCCTTGAGATGTTGCTTGCGGTTTCCGACCAACGTGAGCCCGTCGAATGAGCAGTCGCGCACGAGAAACCGCGGTCTGGGATTCCCAGGCCCGAACGGTGCGAGCGATGTGAGACTCTTGTGGAAGGGGAGGTCTATCTCGACGAGCGACGATTCCGCGTCGATCGGATCCGGTGCGAGCGATCCGATCTCCGATCGGTGATGGGTCATGTACTCCTCGATGCGCGCTTCCAGCGTCTCGATGGCGTCGTTGGCGACCGAAAAGCCGGCGGCCATCTGGTGCCCTCCGTATTGGAGAAGGAGATCCGCGTGGGCTTTGAGACAGGCGCTGACGTCGAAACTCCCAGCGCTTCGGCAAGATCCGCGGCTGACGTGATCGCCTCGGGAAAGGACCATCGCCGGGACTCGATAGCGATCGGCGAGGCTCGATGCCACAAGACCGAGGATCCCTTCGTTCCAGTACTGTCCGACGAGGAACACGAAACCATCTTCGCGCGGGGCACGATCCTCTGCTCGGATCATCGCGTCGGCCTGGGCGATCAGGTCGTTCTGTGCGATTTCTCGGTCCCTATTGTAGTCGAGCAGGATTTCGGCCAAGTACTCGGCCTGATCGCGGTCCTCGGTGACGAGGAGCAGGAATGCGACCTTCGGGTCGCCGGCGCGGTTGGCCGCGTTCAGCTTCGGCGCGACAAGGAAGCCGATGTCCGATGTGGTGATCTTCTTCGGGTTGACGGAGAGCCGTGCCATCAGTGTGCGGAAACCGAGGGACGAACCCTGGTTGTTCGAAAGCATCCCGAACGCTTCGCGGACGAAGGCCCGGTTCTCGCTGTCGGCGTCGCATGTTAGCGGAACCAGATCCGCAATCGTTCCGAGTGCGACGAGGTCGAGGAGGTGGGACGGCGGCGCTTTCTCGAGCCGCTCGTACAGACCGCAGATGAGTTTGTAGGCGACAGCGACGCCCGCAAGATTTCGATTTGGATACGCGCTGTCGTCTCGATGCGCGTCGACGACGGCCACCGCCCGGGGAAGCTCGCCGACAGGGAGGTGGTGGTCCGTGACGATGGTGTCGATCCCCTCGGCCGATAGGCGAGAGACCTCCTCCTGGTTCGTGATGCCGCAATCGACGGTGACGACAAGGCCGAACTTCTCTTCGATTGCGCGTAGGACGAACGTCGGGGACATTCCGTGCCCCTGAGAACGCTCGCTGACCTCAACCTTGACGGAGTTCTCCGAAAGGAGGGGGCGCAGGCCTCGATAGAGGACGGCGGCGCCGGTCAGTCCATCGACGTCGAAGTCCCCGTGGACGAAGACACGTTCTCCCCGAGCGATAGCGAGGCGGAGCCGGTCGACGGCGGCTTCCATGTCGGGCAGGAGGAAGGGAGAATGGCGGCTCTGAGATCCTGGAGCGATGAGCGCCTCCCACGATGCCCCGCCGCGTTGGGCGAGGAGGACAGCGAACGAACTTGAGCAACCGAGCTTCGCTTGAATGGACTGAAGCAGCGATGCATCTGGGAGAGGTGCGACCTCCCACTCCCTCCCCTCCCGGAGGACGGACTGCAAGGTGACCTCAACTCCTCTTGCGGCCGCCCGCCTTCACGGTCCATGCATGCAGGATGGGGTTGGCGATGTACATCGAGGAATACGTGCCAACGATCACGCCGATCAGGAGCGCCAGCGAGAAGCCTCGGAGCACGCTTCCACCGAACAAGAACAGGATGATGACCGGGATGAAGGTCGTAAGCGACGTGTTGAGTGTTCTCGACAGAGACTGGTTCACGCTCAGGTTGATGATCTCGAAGATCGAGCTCCGCCGCTCGATCTTGAGGTTCTCGCGGATGCGGTCGTAGATGACGATGGTGTCGTTCAGCGAGTACCCGACGATGGTCAGGAACGCGGCGATCGTCGCGAGATTCACCTCGACCCCGATCAGGGCGAAGATACCGAGTGCGATGATCACATCGTGCAGGATCGCGGCCACGGCTCCGATCGCGTAGCGCAGGCGGAACCGCCATGAGATGTAGATGAGGATTGCGACCAGCGCGAGAAGAATCGCCTGCCAACCCTTCCTGCCCAACTCCTTGCTGACTTGCTGGCCGATGAGACGTCGGCTGATGTCGTCGATCTCGAATTCCCGGCGCAGGTCCGTTTCGATCCGATCGATTGTTCGCTGGTCCTCTTCGACGTTGAGAAGCTGCGTCGTGATGACTTTCGTGTTCGCGCCGGAGACGTCCTGAATGGTGCTTGTTGACAGGTCAACGCTCCCGGCATCGACTTCGCCCAAGACCGATCGAACGGCTGCCGTGTCAACCGGTCCGGCGAATCTCACCGTAAATTCCATGCCGCCGGTGAAATCGATTCCCATCTTCAAGCCGTGAACTCCCGGAAGGAGCAGGATGATGCTCACGGCAACGAGAATGAGAGAGATCGGAACGAAGTATTTCGTCTTGCCCAGGAAGTCGAACCTCCGCATCGGGTCCTCCTACAGTCCTTGGACCTTTTTCGTCCAACGGGACTTGATTCGAGCGGCGCGGTTCGGGTGGATGGTGTTTCGCTGGGCCGCCTTGTCAGCCGCTTTGGCGAGCCGAGGAAGGAGAGCGACGGCAGCGCTCTTGTCGCCGGCCTCGATCGATTGACGGATCTGCTTCACGACTCTCTTGATTTCTGCCTTCTTCGAGCGGTTCAGGCCGCGGCGCTTCTCGCTCTGTCTCAAGCGTTTCGCGGCGGATGCAATGTTTGGTATTTCGATCACCTCTCCTGCTGTCACTCAACAACGCAACGTATGGAGCATCCAGAATGGATGGCCGGATGATGGTATCGGCAGGCTGAGGGGAGATCAAGAAGGCCCGCTCGTCCCACATCCGGGTCCAGCGCTCTGTCTGGCTGAACATGAGGGACCAGGCCCTGCGCATCGACCGTGACGATTGTCCATTTCGGCGGAGCGCCGAAGACGTAGCCGTGAACGGATGCGCTTTCGAGGGCCGCGGGTGAGCGGAGGGCCTCTTCGTGCGGTGTCGATTCGTGTTAGGATGAGCCTGTTTTCGCCGTGCACGCGATGCGCACGCTTTCGTTTTGCACACGATGAGGGGGGATTCATGGAGTACATCGTCAAGCGCGATGGCCGTCGTGTTCCATTCGACGAGACGAAGATCACGACCGCCGTCTGGAAGGCGATGCGTGAGGTCGGCGACGCCGACGAGAACCTCGCGCAAGCGCTTGCGGCTCGGGTTACGGAGACTCTCGACGAACGGTTCCCGAACGAGAGTTCGACCGTGGAGGAGATCCAAGACATCGTCGAGGAGACCCTGGTCGAGCGCGGGCTGGCTCGGACGGCCAAGGCCTACATCCTCTACCGGAGACAGCACGAGGAACTCCGTGAGATGCGCGGCCTGATCCGCGGGATGCCGTTGGTCGAGGACTACCTTGAGGAACTCGATTGGCGCGTCCGCGAGAACAGCAACATGACTTTCTCCCTTCAAGGTCTCAACACGCACATCACCGATCGGATTATCTCGCACTACTGGCTCGACCGGATCTACTCCGACACGATTCGACAGGCGCACGAGAGCGGCGACATGCACATTCACGATCTTGGAACGCTCGGTGCGTACTGCGTTGGCTGGGAGCTTCGGGACGTGCTCTTGCGCGGCTTCAGCGGTGTCCGCGGGAAGATCGAATCACGCCCGCCGAAGCACTTCCGTGTGGCCCTTCTCCAGGTCGTCAACTTCATGTACACGCTTCAGGGCGAGTCGGCCGGAGCCCAGGCGTTCTCCAATCTCGACACGTACCTTGCGCCGTTCATCCGTGTGGACGGACTCTCCTACGAAGAGGTGAAGCAGAACGTCCAGGAGTTCGTCTACAACATGAACGTCCCGACGCGCGTCGGATTCCAGACGCCGTTCACCAACGTGACCCTCGACCTTCAGGTCCCTCGACACATGGAGGGCGAGCCGGTCATCGTTGGCGGGGGGTTTCACGAGACGACGTACGCCGACTACCAGCCGGAGATGGACCTGTTCAACCGGGCGTTCGCCGAGGTCATGCTCGAGGGGGACATGCACGGGCGCCCGTTCACGTTCCCGATTCCGACCTACAACATTACGGAGGCGTTCGATTGGGACAACCCTATCCTCGATCCGATCTGGGAGATGACGGCCAAGTACGGGATTCCCTACTTCTCGAATTTCATCGGAAGCGACATGAGACCGGAGGACGCGAGAAGCATGTGCTGTCGCCTTCGGATTGACAACCGCGAGCTTCGCAGCCGTGGGGGCGGGTTGTTCGGCGCCAATCCGCTCACCGGGTCGATCGGCGTGGTGACGATCAATCTTCCCCGACTCGGATACCTCGCGGCGGACGAGACGGATTTCTACGGACGGCTTGGCGTCTTGATGGATCTCGCCAAGGACGCGCTCGCCGTCAAGCGCAAAACGCTGGAGACGTTGACGACCCAGGGCCTTTATCCCTACTCCATGTTCTACCTCGATCGTATTCGGGAGGCCGAGGGCGGGTACTGGCGCAACCACTTCTCGACGATTGGCGTGATCGGGATGAACGAGGCGTCGCTCAACCTGCTCGGCTGCCCGATCGATGAGGAACGAGGCGTCGCATTCGCGATTCGCGTGCTCGACTGGATGCGCGAGCGGATTAGCGGCTACCAGGCGGAGACGAATGACATCTACAATCTCGAGGCGACGCCGGCAGAGGGAGCGAGCTACCGCTTGGCGAAGAAGGATCGCGAGCGTCATCCCGACCTTCGTATCCACAACCTCGAAGCCTACGGAGGCGAGATCCCGTACTACACCAACTCGACGCAGCTTCCGGTCGGCTTCGACGGAGACCTGTTCGATGCGCTCACTCTCCAAGATCCGCTCCAGATCCGCTATACGGGAGGGACCGTCTTCCACGCTTTCCTCGGAGAGCGGCTACCGAGTGCGGCGGCGACCAAACGCTTGGTGCGGAAGATCGCGGAGACATTCCGGCTCCCTTACTACACGGTGACGCCGACGTTCTCGATCTGCCCGGAGCACGGCTATCTGACCGGAGAGCATTCCACGTGCCCGACGTGCAACGCCAAGGCGGAGGTGTATTCACGCATCGTCGGGTACTTGCGGCCGGTCGAGCAGTGGAACGACGGGAAGCAGAGCGAGTTCGCCGACCGGCACAGTTTCTCTTCCGATGCGGTCGTCGCGCGCTAGCCGAAGACGGATTCGGATTCCGTCGGCGGAGAGTCGATAATCGAGTGATGAACCTGGCGAGTTGGCTCCCGACAACGTTGATCGACTATCCGGACCACGTTGCCGCAACGCTCTTCGTCTCGGGCTGTAACTTCCGGTGTCCGTTCTGCCACAACCCGGAGCTGGTTCTCCCTGACCGCGTGTCCCAGCTCCCGACCGTCAAAGAAGCCGAGATCTTCGGAGAACTCGAGCGCCGGCGGGGCTTCCTCGAAGGGATCGTCCTCACCGGCGGCGAGCCTACCCTACAGCCTGATCTGGTCTCATTCGTCGAACGTCTCAAAGCGACGAACGTTCTCGTCAAGCTGGACACGAACGGCTCGCGCCCCGAAGTGGTCCGGACGCTGCTCGACGGCGGCCTGGTCGACTACATCGCGGTGGACATCAAGGCGCCTCGTGGTCGCTACGAGGAATACGGCGGCGCGGCCGCGGATCCTCGAGACGTTGAGCGGACGATCCGAATCGTTGTAGACAAAGCGCCTGACTACGAGTTCCGCACGACGGTCGCCCCCGGCCTGGCAGCTTCAGACATCGAGTCGATTGTCGCCTGGATCGGCACGGCGAAACGCTACGTTCTACAGGCGTTTCGCGTGCCGCTGGAGGATTCGAAGACGCTGCTCGATCCGACGTGGGCGAAGCGAGAAGCTCTCGCCTCACCGGCGCTGGGAGAAGCGTGGGCGGCGGTGGCCTCGAGTTTCAGGGACGGAGGCGTGCGAGCCTAGGTACCTGGGTTCTCCGGACTAGCGAGCGCTTCCGAGGCCGAGTCGTCCACGCACGTCGGCCATGGTCTCGGATGCGATCGCTTCGGCTCTTGTCGCACCGTCGGCCAGCACGCCCTCGATGGTCCCCGACGCCTCGAGCGCCTCGCGTTTCTGCTGAATCGGTCGAAGGACGTCCATCAACCGTTCGAACACCGTGTCCTTCAAACGCGAATACATCAACCGGCCCTCGGAGAACTCGCTCTTCAGTTCGTCGACGATCGCACGGTCACCGACTTCCTCGCACGACAGCTCAAGGATCTCGAACAGCGCCGCGACGCCCGCCGACATCTGTTCACCCGGCTCGAGCCCGGTGTCGGTGACCGCGGAACGGATCTTTCTGCGAATCGACGCCTCGTCCTCCATCACGCCGATGTAGTGGTTCTCGCCCTCGCTCTTCGACATTTTTGCCGAGGGGTCCGCGAGGGACATGATCCGTGCTCCCTTTCCCACGATCGGTTCCGGTTCGGGGAATAGATCGCCGAACCGGCTGTTGAATCGGCGAGCAATCCGCCGAGACAGCTCCAGGTGCTGAACCTGGTCCTCGCCAACGGGAACCCCGTCGGCGAGGTAGATCAGAATGTCGGCCGCCTGCAAGATGGGGTACGTGAGAAGGCCGGCGGAGATGAACTGCTGTTTCGCCGACTTGTCCTTGAACTGCGTCATCCGCGACAGATCTCCGTATGACGTGACGCAGCCTAGAATCCAAGCGAGTTCCGTGTGGGCCGGGACATCGGACTGAACGAAGACGATCGATCGTTCGGGATCGATTCCGCAGGCGATCATGTCGAGGGCCATCGATCGCGATGCCTCACGCAACGCTCTCGGATCGAAGTCGATCGTGATGGCATGGTAGTCGACGACGCAATAGATGCACGCGGCTTCGTCCTGCAGGGCGGCCCAGTGGCGGATCGCCCCGAAGTAATTGCCGATGTGTAACGTTCCGGTCGGCTGGATGCCGGAGAAGACTCGCGTTGCCATCGACCACCACCTCCTGTCCTGTTGGATGAATGCCCGAATGCTCCGGCGTAGCGTCCCCTGGCGTCCGAGCGCGGCCGGAGTATAAGGAACCTCCGGCGCTGACTGCAAGCGGTCTTCTGCTTGATCAGGGCTTTCCCTGTACCGTATCATCCGCGCGGGTGCGGACATGACGCGAAGCGGCGGCGAGGAGTATGCGGAGTTTGATCGAGAGGCGTGCGCGCACGTCCTGGAAACACTTCTAGAGCGTGGTGTCGTCGTTCCGGACCCGGATCGAGTGTACGTCGACCCGGAAGCTGATGTTGGGTCCGGCACGGTGCTCCTTCCCGGGACCTACCTTCGAGGTCGATGCCGGATCGGCGTGAGCTGCCGGATCGGTCCCGACTGCTGGATCGAGGATTCGACGGTCGATTCCGGAAGCATCGTCTGGTACTCGGTTCTTGAGTCGGCCCGCGTGCGCGAAGATTCTCGGGTGGGCCCCTACACGCACCTGCGTCCCGGATCCGACGTGGGGCCGGAGGCGCGCGTCGGCAACTTCGTTGAAGTGAAGGCCGCGCGGCTTGGACGGGGAGCGAAGGCCGGTCATCTCGCCTACATCGGGGATGCGGAAGTTGGAGAAGGGGTCAACATCGGTGCGGGCGCGGTGACATGCAACTTCGACGGCGTGGCGAAACACCGTACGGTGATTGAGGACGGGGCGTTCATCGGAACAAACGCCTCGCTCATCGCTCCGGTCCGAATCGGCAAGGGCGCGATCGTTGGCGCAGGGTCTACGATCACTGACGACGTTCCACCGCAGTCTCTTGCCCTCGGACGGGCGAGGCAGGTTGTGAAGAATCAGATCGTGAACGGGCCGGAGAGCGAGGAGGTGCTGTGATGCGCGAGAAACTGAAGCTCCTGAGCGGACGCGCGAATCTTACGCTGGCTTCGGAGATCTCCGACACGTTAGAGATCCCGCTTTGCGACGCTGCGGTCGATGAGTTCAGCGACGGCGAGATCCGGGTCCGCATCCGAGAGACGGTTCGCGGGTCCGACGTCTTCGTCATTCAGCCGACTTGCCCGCCGGTCAACGATGCACTGATGGAGCTTCTGGTCATGATCGACGCGGCTCGTAGAGCGTCGGCCCGGAGGATCACGGCCGTCATCCCCTACTACGGTTATTCACGACAGGATCGAAAACATACGGGGCGCGTCCCGATTTCCGCGCGCCTCGTGGCGAACCTGATCGAGACCGCGGGAGCCGATCGCGTCTTGACGATGGATCTACATGCCGGCCAGATCCAAGGATTCTTCAACATCCCGGTCGACAATCTGCGTAGCGACTGGATCTTTGCGGACCACGCGAGGCAGGCATTCGGCAACTCGGGAGATTCTGTCATCGTCTCGCCGGACGCCGGGGGCGCAGTGCGAGCGCGCCAAGTCGCCGAGCGACTCGACCTTCCGTTGGCGATTCTCGAGAAACGGCGAACCTCGGACGGCTCCGACATCGAGGTGATGAACGTCATCGGTGACGTGGCCGGCCTACGTTGCGTGATGGTCGACGACATCCTCTCGTCGGCGGGGACGTTGATCAAGGGAGCGCAAATACTGATAGCGCACCAGGCGACGGAGGTTTCCGCCTACTGCACGCACGGCGTCTTCTCGGGGGATGCTCTTGAATCGCTGCGAGGATCACCCTTGAAGCGCGTCGTGGTTACCAATACCATCTTTGTCGAAGCGGCGGAGAGAAGTGATGTTGTCGAGTACATCTCCGTTGGAGAGCACCTCGCCAAGACCATTCAGTGCATTTATGAGTACAAGTCGGTGAGCCACCTCTTCCCGCACTACTAGGCAGGGCAGGAGAGAACATGCATACACTCCAAGTGAGCAGCAGGACGACAGGCAAGGCGAATGCCTTGCGGCGGAAGGGATTCGTCCCTGGCGTCGTCTACGGACCGTCGATCGACTCCACCCCGATCTCCATTGCGCGAAGGGATCTGCAGACGCTTTTCTCGCAGATCACGAGAAGCTCTCGGATCGAACTCGCGATTGACGAAGAGGGCAAGACACGCGAACTCGATGTCTTCGTCAAGGTTGTGGAGTACGACCCGATCACCGATGAACCCGCCCACGTCGATTTCTACCATTCTGACGTTGGCCACCCACTCAAGCTTCATGTGCCGATCAAGGTCGTCGGCGAGGCGCTAGGCGCCAAGTCCGGCGGAATCCTGAATGTCCTGTTCAACGCCGTTCGCGTGCAAGGGCTTCCGCAGGACATCCCGCATCTGATTACACTGGACGTTACGGATCTCGATCTTGGGGACTCGATCTACGTCCGGGACGTCGACTTCGGCAACGTCGAGGCGATGCTGCCGCCGGAGCGCACACTGGTCACGGTGATGGCGCCGCGCACGGTGGTTCTCCCTGAGGACGAGGTGGCGGAGGAGATCGAGGGCGAGGAGATCGAGGGCGAAGAGCCAGAGGAAGGTGCGCCTGAGTCGGCTCTTGCGTCCGCCGAAGAGGAGCCTGCCGAAGGAGCGTAGGTGAAGGCCGTCTTCGGTTTGGGAAACCCGGGCACGACGTATGCGCTCACGCGGCACAACGTCGGTTTCGAGGTGATCGACCTCTACCGAAAGGCACATCGCCTTCGTCGAGCCGGCCGGATCGAGAGCGAGTGCTTGGTCTATCGTGCCGACAATCTCCTGTTGTGCAAACCGCTGACCTACATGAACGAGAGCGGACTCGCCGTTGCCGGGGTTCTCGCCAAGCACTCCATCTCGCTCTCGGACACGCTCATCGTCTACGACGAACTCGACCTTCCGCTGGGTCGGATCAAGGTCCTCTCGGCCGGAGGGGCCGGAACGCACAAGGGGATGAAGTCGATCCAGGCTGCACTTCGGACGAACGAGGTCCCTCGGTTGCGGATCGGCATTGAGGTAGAAGGAAGGACCGAGCCGGGCGAGGCGTTCGTCCTGAAGCGGTTCCCGAAGGACGAATGGAGTCGCGTCGTCCCTGCCTTCGAGAGGGCGGGTGACGCGATCGACGTCTTCCGGAGCGCCGACATCGAGACGGTGATGACGCGCTTCAATCGGCGTGACGAGCCCGGTTGTCGGACCTGAACGGCGCGATATACTGTTTCTCGCTTCCGGAAAGGAGCAAGGACTAGAGCCCATGTATGATCGATTCTCGCGCGAGTCGATGGAGATCATCGCCATTGCACAGGAAGAGGCGGAAGAGTGGCGTCACAGCTACGTGGGTACGGAGCACCTCCTCCTCGCGTTTCTGAAGATTCCCGGAAGCGACGTCCATCGCTTCCTGACGAGCCACGACATCACCTACGAAAAGGCGGCCGCCCTCCTGGATGAGGAGAAGGGACGAGGCGAGGTGCACCTTTCGGCCGACGATCTCGAGCCGACGCCACGCCTGAAGCGCGTGATGAAAATCAGCTTTGAAGAGGCGCGACGTTCCGGCCTGAATACGATCCGCCCCGAACACCTCCTGATGGGGATGCTTCGAGAAGGAGACGGGACGGGGGCGACGATCCTCCAGCAGCTCGGTGCCGACCTGGCCAAGACCCGCGCCTACTTCCTTCCTTCGTCCGGGATCGGGATGACGATTCGCGCGGCGCGCCGGCAATCGCAGAAGAAGGGCGAACTCGTCGAGTTCGGCCGGAATCTCGTCGAAGAGGCGGCGGCTGGGAACCTCGATCCAGTGATCGGCCGGGAAGCGGAGATGGAGCGGATTATTCAGACGCTGACGCGTCGGAAGAAAAACAACCCGGCCCTGATCGGGGAGTCCGGCGTCGGCAAGACGGCCGTCGTCGAAGGGCTTGCGCAGAGGATCGCCGAGGGAGACGTCCCGTCGCTCCTTCGGTCGAAGGAGATCATCGAACTCGACATGGCGTCGGTCGTGGCGGGGACGAAGTATCGTGGCGAATTCGAGCAGAGGCTGAAGACGTTGATCACGCAGGTTACCGACACGGACAACATCATCCTGTTCATCGATGAGCTTCAGACGGTCGTCGGCGCCGGCGGAGCCGAAGGGGCGATCGACGCTTCTTCCATCCTGAAGCCGCCGCTCGCCTCGGGAGCGATCCAGTGCATCGGTACGGCGACCTTGGACGAGTATCGTAAGTCGATCGAGAAGGACCCCGCGCTCAAGCGCCGTTTCAAGACGATTCTCGTCGAGGAGCCGACGTTGGAGGAAGCGGTCAAGATACTACACGGCCTGCGCGAGCGGTACGAGAAGCATCACGGCGTGAAGATCAGCGACGATGCCCTCTACCAGGCGGCCCGGCTCTCTGATCGATACGTGACCGACCAGTTCCTCCCGGACAAGGCGATCGATCTGATCGACGAGACATCGGCGCGGATCAAGCTGCAGAAGACGCGTGTCCCTGACGAGGTTCGCGAGCTGATGGAGAAGATCGATGGACTTGACGACCAGGAGCAGGATGCTGTCACCGCGCAGGACTACGAGTCTGCCGCTCGTCTCCGCGACGAGAAGGTGGAGTACGTCACCCAAATCGAGGCATTGAGCGAGACGGCTTACGGCGCCAATAACCTGCAAGTGACCGGACAAGACATCGCGCGGATGGTCTCCATGTGGACCGGGGTTCCGATCGGCCACGTGGAGGAGGAGGAGACCGCCCGGATGGTCAACATGGAGGAGAAGATCCACGAGCGCCTGATCGCGCAGGACGAGGCGGTTCGCGCCGTCTCCCGCTCGATCCGTCGCGCGTACGCCGGCGTCAAGAACCCGAAGCGACCCGTCGGCGTCTTCATGTTCCTCGGCCCGACCGGGGTTGGGAAGACCGAACTCTCCAAGACCATGGCCGAGTTTCTGTTCGGCGACGAGGATGCGCTGATTCGCGTCGACATGTCGGAGTACATGGAGCGGTTCTCGGTGTCGCGGCTCACGGGAGCGCCTCCCGGCTACGTCGGCTACGAGGAGGCGGGAGAGCTGACGGAGAAGATCCGACGCCGCCCGTACTCGGTCGTCCTGTTCGATGAGATCGAAAAGGCCCATCGCGACGTCTTCAACATCCTTCTTCAGGTGATGGAAGACGGGATCCTCACCGACTCCCAAGGGCGGCGCATCGACTTTCGAAACGCCGTCTTGATCATGACTTCGAACGTGGGGAGCGAGCTGATCGTCGATCGGGACACCCTCGGTTTCAGTGATCAGGAAGACGGTTCCGATGGGTCCTACCAGAACATGAAGTCGCGCGTGATCTCAGAGGGGCGCAAGGTCTTCCGGCCCGAGTTTCTCAATCGCCTCGACGACATCATCGTCTTTCACGAGTTGAATCGCGAGCAGGTCCGCAAGATCGCCGACTTGATGATCGGAGATCTCAAGGAGCGTCTCCGCGAGGAGCGTAAGATCACCTTCGATCTCGACGATTCGGCGTGGGATCTGCTGATCAAGCAAGGATACGACTCCAGGTATGGCGCGCGCCCGATGCGCAGGACGATCGAGCGGCTGATCGAGAATCCGATCTCTGAGAGCATCCTGGAGGGGGAGTTCGTCTCCGGATCGCTCGTCACGGCGACGACAGAGGGGGATGAGATCCGCTTCAATCTGGGCGATGCGTGATGCCGTTCTCCTGCGCCGAGTGTGGTCATCGGGCCGTCAAGTGGTACGGCCGATGTCCGAGCTGCGGTGCATGGGACTCGCTCTCGGAAGTGGAATCCGAACGCGAGGGCAAGGCTCCGAGAGGGCCGTGGATCGGGGAGTCGGTGCGCTCGCTCTCTCAGATCGACCTCGCCGACGTCACGCGGCGCTCGTCGGGCTTGAACGAGTTCGACCGGGTTCTCGGCGGCGGCTTGATCCCCGGCGGGGTTGTTCTCTTCGGTGGTGAGCCTGGGATCGGCAAGTCGACGCTTCTTCTGCAGGTGGCTCAAGCGCTCGCCGAACGAGACGGGAACGTGCTGTTCGTTTCCGGCGAGGAGTCGGAGAGTCAGATCAAGCTCCGCGCGAGCCGGTTGGGGATCGACGGCGAACGACTCTTCCTCCTTGCCGAGCAGTCTCTTTCTCGGATCGTGGCCGCCGTGGAAGAGGTCGAACCGTGTGCGCTCATCGTGGATTCGATCCAGACGGTCCGTGCCGCAGATTCGGAGGGCGCCGCAGGCAGCCTCCGACAACTGCGCTCGGCCTGCTCGGAACTCATCCGGCTGGCAAAGACGCGGCGCCTGGCGACGTTCCTCGTTGGGCACATCACCAAGGATGGCGCCTTCGCCGGGCCGAAGACGATCGAGCATCTGGTTGACGTCGCCGTCTACCTGGAAGGGAGTCGCGGAGAGGACGTTCGCATCCTGCGCTCGGTGAAAAACCGGTTCGGCCCCACGAACGAGGCCGCCGTCTTCCAGATGACGTCCGAGGGGCTCGTCGAGGTTGACGATCCGTCGAGTTTCTTCCTGGAGACACACAGGGAACAGGCCCGCCCGGGTTCGGTGATCGTTCCGATTCTCGAAGGATCGAGGCCGATCTTGATCGAACTGCAGGCGTTGGTCTCGCCGACGGGCGGCTACGGGGTTCCGCAGCGGCGGTGTACCGGCCTCGACGTGAATCGCGTTCTGCTACTTCTCGCGGTGATCGAGAAGCGACTCGCGGTGAACATCGGAGGGGCGGACGTCTACATGAGCGTCGCCGGCGGGTTGGACATTCGTGAACGGGCGACGGACCTCGGGATTGTGATTGCGATCTTGTCCAGTTTCCGCAACCGAGCCGTCCCGGCGAGGACGACGGCCGTCGGGGAGGTTGGACTCTCCGGCGAGACGAGGGCGGTGAGACGACTCTCGGAGCGCGCCGCAGAGGCGAAGAAACTCGGCTACGAGAGAATCCTCGTCCCGGCCTCGGGAACGCTTCCCAGGGTCGACGGGATCGACGTCATTCCGATCGAATCGATCGACGAGGCCATCGTGAACGTCGACCTCGGCTAGGAGGATTTGATGAGCGATGAACGATACGTGCGGCTGAGGACTGCGGCCGATGTCTTGGAGGAGCGGCTCTCCGAGCCGCCACGCGTCGCGTTGACGCTGGGGTCCGGCCTGTCGGCGGCCTTCGGAGTGCCGGAAGGAGGCGAGGTCGTCCCCTGCTCGGAGATCCCGGGCTTTCCGATCCCGACGGTGGTCGGACACGCGGGCGAGTTCTGGGCGGGCCGGATCGGCGAGACGCCGGTCCTGGTCCAGCGGGGGCGCGCGCATTTCTACGAAGGGTTGTCCCTCGAGGACGTTACGTTCGCGACGAGGTTGTTCGCGCTCGTCGGCGCAAAGACGCTGATCGTGACGAACGCGTCCGGTGCGATCAACCCGAGCTTCCGAGCCGGAGATCTCGTGTTGATCTCCGATCACATCAACATGCTCGGGGCAAACCCGCTTCACGGGTCGAACCTCGAACAGTTCGGCCCGCGATTCCCCGACATGTCGGCAGCCTACAGCCCGAGACTGCGTGAGATCGCGAAGGAGACGGCGGCGTCGGAGGGGATCGAGTTGAAGGAGGGCGTCTACGTTGCCGCCCTCGGTCCGTCGTACGAGACGCCGGCCGAGATTCGAGCCTTCGGTGTGATGGGCGCGGACTTGGTCGGGATGTCGACGGTCCCCGAGGTGATCGTCGCCGCGCACGCCGGGATGGAGATCCTCGGTCTCTCGGTCGCGACCAACCTCGCTGCCGGCGTGAACCCTGAAGCGACGTTGAACCACGAAGAGGTCATCGAGACGACGCGGCGAAAAGGGGCGGACGTCAGGCGCCTGCTCCTCGCGTTGATCGCACGCTTGTAGGGTGTTGGCGTTGCTGCGCGGACGTCGGCGTGATCGATCGGGACGGCCCGGAGGTCGTAATGGGTGACGGAAAGCTCGTCAGAGACGGGATTCCGAGGATCATCAAGGACGCCGGCGGCTGCCCGGACGTCAGGGTGCTGGACGACGCGGCCTATCGCGCGGCCCTGTACAGCAAGCTTCGCGAGGAGACGGAAGAGTTCTTGGACGGCGGAGACGTCGCAGAGCTGGCCGACATCCTCGAAGTCGTCTACGCGCTTGCTCTGTTGGAGCATCTGACGCCGTTCGAACTCGAGGCCGTGCGACAGACGAAGCGATCCGAACGCGGCGGATTCGACCGGCGGCTCTTCCTCGAACGCTAGACGAAAGAGGCGGTCTCTACGATCGCGGGCCGAAGAGGGCGGTCCCAATGCGAATCATGTTCGACCCCTCCTCGATGGCGACTTCGTACGAGTCGCTCATTCCCATGGAGAGCGTCGCCATACGGACGCTTTCGGTCTCGGGCGACGCCATCCGATCGAACAGCCTTCTCGTGAGGCGGAAGAACGGACGGAGTTCTTCGGGTTTGACTGTGAGGGGTCCCATCGTCATCAGGCCGTTCACGCGGATCGACGTCAGCTTGACGACCTGTGCGATGAGGTCGGCCGCATCCTCGGGGAGGACGCCCGCCTTGCCGGACTCACGCGCGCAGTTGATCTCGATCAGCACCGGCATGATTCGTCCCGCCTTGCGCGCTTCCGCGTCGATCCTCTCGGCCAAGCGGAGAGAGTCGACCGTCTGAATCAGGTCGAACAGCCGGACGGCGTCGCGCGCCTTGTTGCGTTGCAGATGCCCGATCATGTGCCATTCCGCCGCATCGCGGCCGAGGGTCTCGATCACGCGCTTCGCCTCTTGAACGTAGTTCTGGCCAACGATTCGGACCCCTCCGGCGACCGCGGCTCGGATCTCGTCCGGGGTTCGCGTCTTTGCCGCTGCGACGAGTCGGACGTCCGCCGGTAGGCTCGCGAGGGTCTGTCGGACGCGGTCCTCGATGTTAGTCATCATGCTCGCTTCGCTCCTCCGACTCGGCCCGCGCGGCCAGAAGACGCTCCCACAGCGCATAGCTCACGTCTAGTTCCTCTTGCGCCGCCTTGTGTTCGGCGCCGAGTGACATGATTCGCTCGGTATCTCCACCCTCGCTCGCCTCGACCAACGAGAGCTCGAGACGAGCGAGGCGAGACTCGAGGTCCTCGACCGCGCGCTCCGCGGTCCGGAGTTCTTCCGTTTCGCGCGCACGCAGATAGCGGTTCTTCTCCGCTACGGCGGTAGCCTGCGTGTGCTCCGCCGGTCGCCGGACAGACCCGTGAGAGCCTCCACGGGAAGATCCGGGGGAGCCGCTACTCCGTTTGGACGCTTTCGACGGGGCGGCCGGACGACGACGTTTGTACTCGGCGTACCCATACCCGTTCACGTGCATCTGCCCCGCCTCGACGACCCAAACCTGCGTCGTGGCGGCCTCGAGCAGCGCGCGGTCGTGCGAAACGAGGAGCACCGTCCCGTCGTACTCGACGAGCGCCTTCTCGAGGATCTCCTGACTGGCGAGATCGAGGTGGTTTGTCGGCTCGTCGAACAAGAGCAGGTTCCCCTGGACCAGCGACAGGAGGGCAAGCGCCACGCGGCTTCGCTCGCCGCCGGAGAGCGTCTTCATCTTCTTGTCGACATCGTCGCCCGAGAAGAGGAACCTGCCGAGAAGGCCGCAAGCTTCGCTGATGGTCAGAGCGCAACGAGACAGGACGGCCTC
This sequence comes from uncultured Thermotogae bacterium, assembly GCA_964570515.1. Taxonomy (GTDB): domain Bacteria; phylum Bipolaricaulota; class Bipolaricaulia; order UBA7950; family UBA9294; genus CAZMYM01. Next base: position 34,963 of record CAZMYM010000020.1, read on the forward strand.
AAGTGCGGTGTCCGTCCCGTGAAGGCCTTCCTGGGTCTGGGTGTAGGTGGCGAGGTGAACGTTGTGGCCCAGACGAACATCGCCGCGAAGCGGGGAATGCTCACCTTGGATCGTGCGAAGGAGCGTCGTCTTCCCGCATCCGTTGGGACCGATGACCGCGACACGCTCGCCTCGGTACAGGTCGAAGTCGGGACAGTCGAAGAGAGGCCGGTCAAACCCAATGGCGGTATCCCTCATCGAGAGGACGCGCTTTCCGCTCGGCCTGCCGCTTTGTATGTGAAGCGAGATCCGTTTCGCATCTCGCGGTCGCTCGACCCGTTCTCTTTCGATGCGTTCGAGTTTCTTCTCCCGATCCTTCGCTTGGCGGACGTTCCCGCCGGCTTTCTTCCTGCGGACGAAGTCCTTGTACCGCTCGATCGTCTCTTCCTGTTTCTCATACGTGGAGAGCCGGCGCTCGCGCTCGGCTTCCCGGATTTCCCGCGAATGCGCGTAGCCGGCGCGATAGACGGAAACGCGTTCGAGCGCAATCTCCCAGGTTCGGTTGGTGACGCGTTCCAGTAGGTGGCGATCGTGGGAGACGAGAATGATCGCGCCTGGGAAGCCGAAGAGCTGATCCTCCAGCCAATCGAGGGCGGTAAAGTCTAGGTGGTTCGTCGGCTCATCGAGAAGGAGGACGTCGGGCGCCTCGAGCAGAACTCGTGCGAGAGCGGCGCGGGCCTCTTCGCCGCCGGAAAGCACCGCGACGGACTTGTCGAAGTCGCTTTCGCCGAAGCCGACTCCGTTCAGGGCGGAGCGGATCTTGGCGTCAATCTCGTAACCACCTTCGCGCTCGAATTGATGAAGAAGGTCGTCGTACCTGTGCAGCGCGTCCTCGTTGGCCGACGCCATCGTCTCCTCCAACTCGCGCAAGCTTCGCTCGATCTGTCGGAGTCGTTCCAGTGGGCGCTCCATCGCCTGGCACAGGGTTCCTTCGTCCCGAAGGCGAGCGAGTTGTGGAAGATGGGCGATTCGGACGTCTCCGATCATGCGGACGGCTCCTCCGGTTGGTGTCTCCGCCTCGGAAATGAGATGGAGGAGCGTCGACTTCCCCACCCCGTTGTCACCGATCAGCGCGATTCGGTCTCCACGTGCGACGTGCGCGGAGAACGGCTCGAACAGGACGTCGGTCCCGAACGCCTTCGTGAGTTGTTCAACCTGTATCAGGGTCACTCCGAGATGGTACGGGAACCCCCGGGGCGTTGAAAGGCCCGTTTCCTCCGCGCTTTCTCTCTCCACGCCGAGTGTGCTAGCATGCGAGCCGGTGAGAGTAATGAACGAGGCGATCCTCTACGACCGGCTAGACGGAGAGCGCGTCCGATGTAACGTCTGCTCGCATCGCTGCACGATCGAGCCGGGCGCACGTGGGATCTGCGCGGTGCGCGAGAACGTAGACGGGCGGTTGATCAGTCTCGTCTACGGGAAGCTGATCGCTCGCGACATCGATCCGATCGAGAAGAAGCCGCTCTACCAGTTCTACCCTGGGACGAGGACCTACTCGATTGCCACCGTCGGCTGCAACTTCACGTGCTCGAACTGCCAGAACGCGTACATCTCTCAGTACCCGCGCGACCACGGGGGGCGGATTGTCGGGGATCCGGCGTCGCCGGACGAGGTCGTAGCGGAGGCCATCGCCGGCGGGTGCCACTCGATCGCCTATACGTACACCGAGCCGACGGTCGCGGTCGAATTCGTTCTCGACTGCATGCGCCTGGCGAAGACCGAGGGGCTTGCCAACGTGTGGGTCTCCAACGGGTACTTCACCGCGGAGACGGCCGAACGGATCGGACCGCACCTCGATGGGATCAACATCGACCTCAAGGGGATCACGAACGAGGTCTACCACGAGATTTCCGGCGGCAACGTGCGGCCGGTCCTCGACACGATCGAGCGGCTGTACTGCGCCGGGATCTGGGTTGAAGTGACGACGCTCGTCATCCCCGGATCCAACGATGGGGACGAGGAGCTGCGTTGGACGGCGGAGGCGATCCGCGGAGTCTCCCAGGAGATCCCGTGGCACCTGAGTCGGTTTTTCCCTGCCTACCGGCTCGTCGATCGGCCGCCGACGCCGATCGAGACCCTCGAGCGAGCGCGAGAGATCGGCCGGGACGTCGGCCTACAGCACGTCTACCTGGGGAACGTCCCTGGCGAGGGAGAGGAGACCCGGTGTTCGAGCTGTGGCGGGCGACTGATCGCTCGTTCGGGGTATCTCGTTTGTCAGAACCGCTTGCGGGACGGTTCCTGTCCGGATTGCGGGACACCGCTCGCGGGGCGGTTCCTGCCTGCCTGAAGGTTCAGGCAGGGTCGCGCTTTCCTGCCTCACTGCCGGCTTTCGGTTGATCGACAGCCAGCGCTTGATGGCAGGGAGCCTGTCTCTCGCCCTAAGGGCGGGAAA
>CAZMYM010000020.1:37493-46420 GCA_964570515.1 uncultured Thermotogae bacterium
TCGACAGCCAGCGCTTGATGGCAGGGAGCCTGTCTCTCGCCCTAAGGGCGGGAAATGTCCACCCTGCGGAAGCCTCCCTCGAGCAGTTCGATCGTGACGAGAACATCGCTTGACTCGACTAGACCGTCGATTCTCTCCGGCCACTCCACGACGCTGACGCCGCTCTCCGGCGGAAGGTAGAGATCGAGGCCGACCTCGGAGAGTTCGGCCAGCGAGGACACGCGATAGGCGTCGATGTGATGAAGGGCGATCCGTCCTTGATACTCGCGGGCGAGGAGGTAGCTCGGAGAGACGACAACGTCCGTGATCAAGAGCCCCTTCGCGATCCCCTTCGTGAGGGTCGTCTTCCCCGATCCCAGGGGACCGACGAGAGAGACGAGGGATCCGTCGACCAGGGCGGCCCCGATCTCGACCCCGATCTCCTCCATTTCGTTCGGGTCGTGGGCGATGATCGATCGGTTCATCCGACGCGGAGATGGACGTCGAGATCGCGTAGTCGGGTCTCGAGCCGGCCGATCGCCGCGGTGACCTCTTCATCGGTCAGCGTGCGGTCGGCCGCGCGAAACGAGACCTCGTACGTGAAGCTCTTCCGATCCTCGCCCACCTGCTCGCCGCGGTACAGGTCGTAGAGCAGAGCCGACTCGAGCGTCGATTCCGTCCCGAAGATCTCGCGGATCCCAGCCTCGGGGAGGCCGACGGGCGCCGAGAGCGAGAGATCTCGCTTCGATGCGGGGTAGCGAGGAAGCGAGGAGAACGCGATTGGAGACTCAAACGTCGCCAGGATGGCGTCGACGTCGAACTCGAACAGGAAGATCGACGTGGGTGTCGTGAGCCGGGGAACCAGAGATGGTGCGAGTTCTCCGAGGAGGCCGATCGTCTTGCCTTCACGCACAAACCGCGCACTGTGTCCGGGGTGAAGATGCTCCGGGACGTCGCCTTGCTCCGAGCGCGTCCCGTCGAGGCGCAGTGCCCCGAGGAGGTTCTCGATCAATCCCTTGGCGTTCGAGAGGGTGACGATCTCCTTGCCGCGCAAGGGCCGTCTCGTTCGCCCGAACAGCGCGCCGGCCAGGCTCTCCCGTTCTCCCCCGCTCTTCGAGAAGATTCGGCCGAGTTCGAAGATCATTCCGCCGTCGACACCGACGTTCAGGTTCGTCTCCACGACGACGAGGAGCCCGGGGAGAAGGCCCGATCGCATGGCTTCTTGCGTCGTTGCCATCGGATTCCGGACCTTGACGAGGTCGTCGGCCGGGAGGCCGAGGGATTCGCGCCAGACAGGCTTATCGAAGCCGTCGGTGAGGACCTCGCACATCCCTTGGGCGCCGAGGGCGCTGCGGATCCGGTCCTTCCCGCGTTCGATCCGATCCTTCCGCCCGATGTGGAGGGTCATTCTTGGCGGCGTGGAGGGGAAGCGGTCGTATCCGTAGATTCGGCCGATCTCCTCCACAAGATCGACTTCCCGTTCGAGGTCCGGTCGGAAAGATGGCACGGCCGCCACAATCTCAGCATCTTCCGCTTTCGCCTCGATTCCAAGTCGGCCGAGGATGTCGATGGCTTGAGCACCGGTGACGTTGACCCCAAGGAGGGTGCGAACGCGCGAAGGGTGGAGTCGGATCGTGCGCCTTGCGCTCGGTTCGGGGTACGCGTCGACAAGACCCTTCAGCACGCGGCATCCGGTCAGTCTCTGAATCCAGTGCGCAGCGCGGTCCGCCGCGAGGCGGACGCCGTCGGGGTCGAGCCCTCGTTCGAACCGTTGCGAGGCTTCGGTTCGCAAGCCGACGGAACGTGACGACTGGCGCACGCTGTAGCTGTTAAACGAAGCGATCTCCAGCAAGACGCGGTCTGTCTTGGGCCGGATCTCGCCGCGCTCGCCGCCCATCACGCCGGCGAGTGCGATTCCGCCCTTCTCGTCGGAGATCAAGAGCGTGTCGGTCGAAAGCGATCTGTCGATGCCGTCGAGCGTGCGGAAGCTCTCACCTTTCCTTCCGCGGCGGATTGTGATCACGCCGCCGACGTCGTCGGCGTCAAACGGATGGAGCGGCTGGCCAAGCTCGAGCATCGCGTAGTTCGTTGCATCGACGACGTTCCCGAGCGGGCGCATGCCGGCCTTGATCAGACGATGCTGAAATCGAAGCGGCGCGGGCCCGATCCGGATTCCATCGAAAACGCGCGCCGCATATCGTGGCGTGTCCGATGGGTTCTCGATCACGATCTTGACCGAATCGGCGGCGGACTCCTGTGCCTCTTCGATCTCAATCTCCAGTGGGCGAAGCGGCACGTCGAGGATGGCGGCAACTTCTCGGGCAACGCCGTAGACGCTGGCGCAGTCCGGGCGATTCGATGCAACCTTGAAGTCGAAGACGAAGTCGTCGTACTCAAGCAGCGTCGAGAGATCGTCGCCGACCTTTACGTCGAGGGACGGATCGAGGATCCAGATGCCTTCGGAGCGGTCTTCCAAGCCAAGCTCTTCCTTCGAGCAAATCATCCCGTCCGAGATCGCTCCCCGCACTTTGCGCTTCTTGATCTCGAGGCCGCCAGGGAGCGTGGCGCCGTCGAGCGCGATCGGGACGAGCGCGCCTTCGACGACATTCGCCGCTCCGCAAACCACGTCGACCGATCGTTCCCCGGTATCGGCCACTTGGTTGCCGACATCGACCGTGCAGAGCGTGAGTCTGTCAGCGTTTGGGTGTGGGCGAACGGACGTCACCCGCCCGACGAGGGTCTCTGACAAGGGTCCGGTTCGCTCGATCCCTTCGACCTCGAGGCCGGCGAGCGTCAGACGCTCCGCGAGCCGGTCGACGGTACTCTCGGACACTTCGAGCTCGACGTAGTCGGTCAACCAACGACACGGAACCTTCATCGGCCCTCTCCTTTGATCCAGATCACAGTGAAAGCCCGGCGTAGATGACCGTCTTGCCGGGTCCCATCACCGGGGTGGCGATCCCGACGCGCACCGTGAGCGGGAGAAGCCCTCCGAGCGTTGAAAGATCGAGGACCTGTTCGATGCCGGCTTCCACGCAGGGAGTGGTTTTACCGAAGTCCTTGAGGGTTGTCCAACCGAGACCGCCTGCGAGGAAGAGGCGCGTCCGCCGACCATCGATCATCGCCAGGTTCAACACGTTGTACGGTTGTTCCTCGGTGGCCAGATCGACGGAGATCATCCCCGTCAGCTTGTTCGTCTCCGGGTTCATCGACGATGCTCGGAGTTCGTCGAACGTGAACCGAAGTGCGACGGGTAGATCCCCAACGCTGAACCCCAGCGAGCCGACACCTTGCAGGTAGAACCCCGGCAGAAGACGGATCTCGTCGAACATCGAGATCGAAAGCCGACTGGCGGCGTTCTCTGCGACGTCGAGCGCGATCAGCTTTGCGTGTGAGCGGGCAAACGATGGCAGGTCAAGGGCCGACAAGTGGAGCGCCCACACCGCATCCTCTCCAGAGACGATGCGGCGCACGCCGGCGGTCACCGCGACATCCGCTTCCCAGTACGTGGCCGGCGAACCGGTCTCCGGACGGTGATAGCTCGTGTAGGTGTAGGCGAGGTTCCCGGTCAGCTTGCCGTCTTCGATCGAGACGGCGCCAGAGTACCGGTGGTGGCGTCCCTCGTTGACGATCATCGATGCCGACGTGTCGTTCACGGTCACGCGGAAGCGATCGAGGCGCGAGAACGTGAATCCCCCGGAACTTGCGTCCGGAGAGATGAGGTAGGCGTCGAGGGGGAGCGCGGCTCGGTTGACCGCGCTGACGACCTTGACCGGATCGTTGTTGTTCAGCCGGTCGCTGTCGAGGAGCCTGTGTTCGGGGTCGATGGTCACCCGCGAGACTCGAGACGGCGTGTGAAAAACGATCGTTGCCTCCGTCTCCGCCCCATCCCACGTCTTGCGGAGCGTTGCGCCGGAAGTGAGCGTCACCTCCACGTCAACCGGCTGAGGGATTCCGCCGTCGCGGCGGACGGCCACCGTGGTCTCGTAGTCCGTTTCCGTTTGCCGTCTGGCCGCGATCTCGGCGGTGTAGTCTACGGTGACGTCTCCGAAGACCCAGGCCGAGAACAGATCGTCCAATGATCGACCGGCCTCCTGTTCGAGCAGCCGCTGAAGATCCAGAGCGTCCAGCCGGCCGGCCCGCGTGGTCTCGAACGCCGCTCGAAGGGCTCGATCCATCGTCTCCTCGCCGACCGTCGCTGCGATGGATCGGGCGACGAGGTATCCCTTGTCGTAGAGGCGGGCGACGCTCGCATTGGCGAACTCAACGTCGCGCGTCGGCTTCACCAACGCTTCGTCGAACCCGTTCCAGAGCGTGAGCAAGTAAGGAAGTTCGGTCTGGTGCTCGCGAAGATTGTAGAACCCGAATTGACGGTCGATCACATCTTCTAGGATGCCGGCGGCCGTGATTTCGAACACGTTTCCCTCGAACGCGCCGTGGCGCTTTTCGAAGTAGCTGATCGACGCGTACTGCGCCAGGCCCTCGGAGAGCCACGCGTCGGTGTCGAGGTCGACTCCGGATCCCAGCCCGAGCCACTGATGGGCGATCTCGTGCGCGAGAACGTACTCGAGGAAGCGGTTCATGATCCCGGAGAGAGGGATGCCACGGTGGGTGAAGAAGAGGCTGGAGAGCCACACGATCCCGTCGGCGGCGAACGCACTGCCCCCGGAGTTCGGGTTCTCGACGATCGTCATTCGCGCGCGGGGGTAGGCGCCGAAGCGCTCTTCGTAGTGGGCGAGGATGTCACGTGCGTAGGTGGCAAACAGGCGTGCCTCTTCCTCGTGTCCATGACGGTAAGCGACTTCGATCGGCTGCGGGCCGTCCAGGAGGTAGCGTTCGTAGTCCGCCCCGAGCGTGATGCCGAGCGATCTCGTTGGGGAAGCGAAGTGCGCGTGGTATTGCGAGAGGCCTTCCGGGTCTTCGGACGTCTCGATGACATCCACACGGTCGGCGCCGCAAATCAGGACCAGGTTCTCCGGTGCGGAGATCGTCGCATCCAGCTCCGTCCAGGGTAGGACGAACGGGAACGAGCCGCTCTCGCCGCAGCCGATCGCTCCGGCCTCCTCGGTGATGCCCGCCTGATCGTCGAGGAGAAGTGGGTACCAGCCGAACCGCCACGTGAGGATCTCGTCGGTTACGCCGTCGTCGCCCGCCGACGTTCGAGGGGCCTGCGTGGTGAAACGAATCCGGATCGTCGGGCTATCACCTGCGGACGTCAGGTCGACCGCGAGAACCGTCTCGTCAAGACCGTAGGTCTGCAGCGTCGGGGGAAGCGACAGAAGCCGATACGACAACGTCGTCTCGCCCTCGCTCTCGACGAGCTTGACCGACTCCACGTCGAGTTGTGCCGGCTCGAAACCAAACGGGTAGGAACCGTCGAGCATCCGCTTCGAGACAAACGGATTCGGCTCGCGCGCCGCGTTCGGAAGGAGCGCGAAGTAGACCGTCTCCGTTGGTGAAGGGACCGTGACATCGAGGTGCCCCTGGATCGTCCGTTCGTCCGGGTCGTAGCGAACATCCAGGCTCTTGTAGGGGACATCGTCGGCGAGGACGGAGGTCAGCGGAAGAAGGACCAGGAAGGCAACGAAAGCACATCGCGTCAGCATGTTGCATCTCCTTAGGAACGTGCGATGGTTCAGTCGGACGACTCCTCGTCGTCTCCGTCGCGGTCGACGATGACGCGGACGGACGTAATCTCACGGTCGGTTGCGCGCTCGACGCGGAGGGTGACCAGCGCGATCTCGACTTGGTCGCCGGCCTTGGCCATCGTGCCGAGTCGGTGTTGGATCAAGCCGTTTACGGTCACGCCTTCGTCTTCGGGTAGATCGATGTCCATGGTCCGGTTGAGGTCATGAACGGCCGTGTCTCCCGTGATCACAGCTTCGTCGGCCGAGAGCCGCTTGACCAAGGCCGTCGGTCGATCGTATTCGTCCTCGATCTCGCCCACGATCTCCTCGAGGATGTCCTCCAGCGTTACGATCCCGGCCATTCCGCCGAACTCGTCGATGAGAACGGCCATGTGTACCTTCTGTCGCTGGAACTCGCGCAGCAGGATGTTGATCGGCTGGGTCGTCGGGGCGTAATAGGCCGGGCGGAGGAGCTTCCGAAGCGTGATCGACGGATCGGTGAGATCGGAGGCCAACAGATCCTTCGCGTAGAGCGTTCCGATGACGCTGTCGGGAACCTCTTCGTAGACCGGGAAACGGGAGTGCCCGTCTCGGGCGACGGTTGAGCGAGCCTCGTCGATGGGTGTCCCGATCTCGATCGCCTGCACGTCCGTGCGGGGAACCATCACCTGCTCCGCCGTCATCTCGTCGAAACTCAGGATCCGGCGGATCATCTCGCCGTCGGCCTCGTCGAGGAGACCGCGCTCCTCGCTCGCATCGATCAGAGTCTCTATTTGTTCGTCGCTCACCTCGAGCGGCTCCTGCTCCGACAGATCGACGCCGAACAGGCGCCCGATGCCGCGTGCAATCCCGCGGAAGATGAAGATGATCGGGCGCAGTAGTCGCGTGAGGGCATAGATCTGGTTGATCGTCGCCAGCGTGAAGCGCTCCGCATTGTGTTTGGCGAAGTTCTTCGGCGTGATCTCGCTGAAGACGAGCAGAGAGACCGTCATGACGCCCGTCGCGATGAGCCCCTTTTGGTAGCTGGGGATTGCGGGGAGCACGGTGACCACGATCAGCGTCATCAGCGAACTCGCCATGACGTTGGTCAGGTTGTTCATGACGAGCAGGGCCGTGATCAGGTCGTTCGGCTCCTCGAGGAGGAGTGACAGGCCGCGGCTCTTCTTCTTGTGGGCGTTGATCAAGAACCGAAGGCGTCCCCGCGCGAGCGACGTGATCGCGGTCTCTGCGCTGGAGAAGTAGGCGGACAAAACGATCAGGACAATCAGTAGCGCCAGTTGTGCGCCTAACGACACAGTCTCAGTTCACCTCTCGGCGGCTATGATAGGGGCGCGATTCGGACGGTGCAAGGCGTCTTTCTTCTGGTCTTCGTTGTGCCGACGGTTACAATCTCCGGGTTCAAGGAGGCGCTTCGGTGGACATGAAACGATTGCGGGAGTTGGTTCGCCTTCTCAAAGAGGAGGATCTAACCGAGATCACCGTTTGCGAAGGAGATGAGCGGATCACCGTTCGGCAAGCTCGTTCGGCCTCCTCCGATCCTCTCGTCGTCGACCGGTCGGCTCGAGCGGCGACACAAGAGGGCTACGGAACGTTCATGCTGGCCGCACCGCTGGTCGGCACGTTCTACGCACGCCCCACACCGGAAGACGAGCCGTTCATTGCGCCTGGGGATATCGTTCAGCCCGAAGACGTGATCGGAATCATCGAAGCGATGAAAGTGATGAACGAGGTCAAGGCCGAGGAAGCAGGGCGGCTGCGCCGCGTCTTGGTCGAGGATGGCACACCGGTCGAGTACGGGCAGGGGCTGTTCGTCTTCGATCGACCATGAGATTCGAGACGGTCCTGATTGCCAACCGGGGCGAGATCGCCCTGCGCGTGATCGAGGCGTGTCGTGAGTTGGGGCTTCGCTCGGTCGTCGTCTACTCGGAAGCCGATGCGTCGATGCCGTACTTGAGAATGGCCGATGCCTCGGTCTGCATCGGGCCGCCGACGCCGTCGAGGAGTTACCTCAACATCGCCTCGATCATGAGCGCCGCGGAGCTCACCGAGGCCGATGCGATTCACCCGGGATACGGCTTCCTTGCGGAGAACCCGCACTTCGTTGAGGTCTGCGAGGAACACGAGCTGGCGTTCATCGGCCCGTCGAGCGAGACGATGCAACTCGTTGGGAACAAGCTCGTGGCGCGGGAGACCGTAGCGCGAGCCGGGGTTCCTGTGCTCCCGGGCATGGCCGCGCCCGAGGATCCTGATCGGCTCCTCGAGGCGGGTGAGGAGATCGGGTATCCGCTCTTGCTGAAATCCGTCTACGGCGGGGGCGGACGTGGGATGCGCTACATCACGTCGTCCGACGAGATCCTCGCGCTCGCTTCGGGCGGAGGCGCCGAAGCGATGGCCGCCTGCGGCGACGCGAGCTTGTACTTGGAGAAAGCGGTCGTCAGCCCGAGACATGTGGAGGTTCAGATCTTCGCCGATGGTCATGGCTCGATCGTGCACCTCGGAGAGCGGGAGTGTTCGATCCAGCGACGGCATCAGAAGATGATCGAGGAGTCTCCGGCGCCGCGGCTCACGGATGATCTCAGGCTTCGCCTCCACGAGGCGGCGATCCTCGTTGCGCGTTCGACCGGCTACCGCAACGCGGGGACCGTGGAGTTCCTGGTCGACGAGAACGACACGTTCTACTTCGTCGAGATGAACGCCAGGATCCAGGTCGAACACTCGGTGAGCGAGGCGGTGACCGGGACCAATCTGATCAAGGAGCAGATCGAGATCGCGATGGGAGGCCGGCTTCGGTGGTCGCAGAATGACATCGCGATCCGGGGGCACGCGATCGAGTGTCGGGTGACCACGGAGGAGCCTGCGCGCGGGTTCGCCCCATCTTGCGGTACGGCGCAGGTCCACGAACTGCCGGGTGGAAACGGCGTTCGTGTCGACACCGCATTGTATGATGGGATGGTCGTTTCGCCGTTCTACGACTCCCTGTTGGCGAAGGTCATCACGTGGGGACAGGAACGGGAGGAGGCTCGGTTTCGCATGTTGACGGCGCTCGAGCGCTTCCGGGTTTCGGGCGTCGCGACGACCTGCGGCTTCCTACGGCAGGTGGTCTCCGATCCAGCGTTTCGACGCGGAGAGATCACGACCGATCTCGTTGAACACATCTTGGCGCAAGGCTAGCGGGGCCAGCGGCAAACCGCTGCGGGAGGGACCGTGTTCGATGCATTGACGGAGAGGTTGACGTCGATCCTGTCACGCCTGCGCGGGCGTGGAACGCTCTCGCAAGATGACGTCTCGGCCGCCCTCCGCGAAATCCGCATTGCCCTCCTC
>CAZMYM010000021.1:0-24047 GCA_964570515.1 uncultured Thermotogae bacterium
CGGGGTCAGATGCTGTATTGGATGTCAACCCTCCTTCTCTGCTGGGGCGCGGAATGACTCGCCGCTTTCGTAGATGGCATGGGCGATGAGCAGCAACTTTCTCGCTGCAGCGATCCGTGCGACCTTGTCCGGCTTGCCGCTGTCTTTCAGTCGCCGGTAGATGTTCCGGACATTCGGGTTGTAGCGAGCGGCGGACAGCGTGGCCTCGAACAGGCGCTTCCGAACTTCACGGTTCCCGCGCTTGCTGATCCGCGACTTGCCGTGCACCGATGTCCCTGATTGGAACTGGATCGGATCGAATCCAGCCAGCGCCACGATCTGGCTCCGGTTCGCACCTGGGTACTTGCGGAACAGCGCCAACAGCGTCAGTGCCGTGATCGGTCCAACGCCGGGGATCGACAGGAGGACAGCCAGTCGCTGTGCTGCAAGTTCCTCTTCCTCGACGAGCTGCTGTGCGGCGACCAGATGCCTCTTCTCTTTCCTCTTCAGCTCAGCGATCTCTGCTCTGAGTTCGGTGAGTAGGGCTCTTGATGTCGCCGGATCCTGGCTCAGCGCCTCAAGCACGTTCTGGTAGGCGACACGCGCCTTCTGCGTAACTCGGTGGCACGCGAGGCGAGCTTGGATGGATTCGGCTAAGGCATCGACCTTGAGCTGTTCTGCTTCGCTGTGCCCACGCTCGATCCCGTAGCGGTAGAGCAGCTCTGCATCCGAGCTGTCCGTTTTCGATCGACCTCTGCCGACCAGGCGCAGATGCGGAACCACCCGTGGATTCAGCTGACAGCACGAGATCCTGTGTGTGCGGCACAACGTCTCCAGCCGACGTGAGTAGGTGCTCGTTGGCTCGAACACGACCAACGCATCTTTTGACCGCTTGAGGAAGCGACCGAACTCTGGCAGTCCGTGTGTGTTGGGGAAGATCCGTTCTCGCTTTCCGTCGAAGGTGACCAGCTCTTGTTTGCTGACATCGATACCGATACAGTGCATGCGGAACCTCCGTCCATGCGAGTGTGATGGAGAGTTCGCGTGGGCTGCCCTCTCCTGCCTAACCTCGTAAACACGAGCTGCAGTGAGAGCTGCGCTCCTGATGCTGTCCAGGCTTGTGGGAGGGCGGTCCATCTGACCCACGAACTGGCGAATCCGCCGTTCTGCCTTCATTCGATCTGCCCACCCAACGAGACATCTCCATCCGCTTCAGTCTAGAGATGCGCGCCCGGCCGAGACACATCGCTAAGGTACGAGGTCTTCTTTCTTGGCGTTCTTGGAGAATTCCGGGGACACGGTACCTAACTCGGGGACTCGTGGGTCGGATCTTCGCTTCCGTTGCTTCTCTTCCTCATCGATGTGGCAAGGAATCACGCTGATCATGGAGTAGGAAAGCCCGGGGAACTCGTCTAGTTCCTTGAGGCTGTACTTGGAGCGGATTGCATAGCCAACGCACTAACGAATCAATGCTGAGTTTGTCCTACCACTATTCGTATGCTAGGATACTCGGCGCAAAACATTCGCTGCCTCCTTGTGCGTCGTGCGGGAGCGGGGCCAGGGGAATAGGCACTTGGGGTAAGGGGCCTCGCTCCCTCTCACCGGAGATGAAGGAGAGCCAATGAACGACACAATCAGCATCTACTTCTCAAAAGGCAGGAAGGGATTGAAAAACCGACTCGCCCAGCTCGCCAGGAAGAAGGACCGAAGCGTCAACTACCTAGTCCTCAAGGCCATTGAGGAGTATCTGGAGAGGGAGAAGGGATAGACCGCCGAAGAGAAGACCTCGGGGCGGATCTCAACTCCTTCGGGATCAAGGACGCTGTTCCGAGCGTTCCGTCACCGCCTGGATCGACCTCGACCCTCGAATCGCCGAGCGCCCGTCCGATCACACGCCGATGCTGGCGAGGTTCGAGGTGTAGCGATTGCCGCTTCTCGTGCGATCTGGCTGTGAGCCGCGGGTTTGTGACCGGTTTTACCGCATCAGTAGAAGGCTTTCGCTACGGCAAGGCTCTGGAGGCTCCAATCCAGGGAGCGTTCCGCCAGGTCGTCGACTTGACTGGATGACGCTGCATCCGCTAGGTTAGATCAGGGTGGTGAGAGGATGAGAGAATCTCCGGATGAGGTAGCATCGATACCTCAGCAGGTAGACGAGCAGAGGCAGGTAGACAAGCGAAGTCGGTGGCCATCGTCCGCGCGCCCAGTGGTTGTCGCGACTGAGCGCGCCGAGGAGGCTCGGCCTCGCTTACACATCAAACAGCGGCTGGGCAAGTGGGTTCCTCGCCCGGACGAGACCGGTTCTCACGCCTCCGTGGATGGCTGATCGACGAAGCCGGAGAACTGTTCCCATCTCAGGCGAGTAGGGCCGGCCGGCAGGAATTCCAGGGACACAATACCTACCTCGGGGACTCGTGGGTTAGATCTTCGCTTCGGTGTTCTGCTTCGTCGTCGATGCGGTTTCGGCTCTTGAGATGACCTGTTTTCGCGTTCTCTCAGTCCTCGTTCAGGCGGACGGATGATGCCTCTGGGGTGGATCCGATTTCAGGGGGGGCGCGCAGTCGCCGCGGTCGTGGGTGGCTTCCCACTGGCTGTGTTGTCTCCCGTGTGGCGTTGCGCCTACCCTATGCGCCATCACGGCTCGACGGAGAACGGGGGGAAGACTTGGACACAACCGCGACCATCGTGCGATTCGGGTTGGCGTTCGTCATTGGGATCCTCGTCGGCCTGCAGCGTGAGTACGCGTACCAGGGGAAAGAGCGGGGGATGTTCGCCGGTGCGCGGACACTGGCGCTGGTCGGGCTGGCCGGCTGTGCGGCGGCTCTCCTTTCAGATCTGGCGGCAACGCCGTGGATCTTCATCGCCGCCTTCCTGGCTGTTGGAGGGCTGATCGCTGTCTCCTACTTCGTGACCGCGTCGGCAGGCGACATCGGGCTCACATCGGAGATCGCAGCGGTTCTCGTCTTTCTGATTGGCGCACTCTGCTACTGGGGCAGCCTGGAGGTCGCCGCGGCCCTTGGCGTCGGTACGGCGGTGCTGCTGTCGCTCAAGATCGGCGTGCGCAGGTTCGTCGGACGGATCACGGAGCAGGACGTGCTGGCGACGCTCAAGTTCGCGGTCATCACGGCGATCGTGTTGCCGTTGCTGCCGAACCGCACGTTCGGCCCGGCACCGCTGGACGTCCTCAACCCACAGAATGTGTGGTTGATGGTGGTCTTCATCTCGGCGATCAGTTTCATCGGATACGTCCTCATCAAGCTCGTCGGACCCCGGCGCGGCATCGGTCTGACCGGGCTCCTCGGCGGATTGGTGTCAAGCACGGCGGTCACGCTGAGCTTCACGCAGCGAAGCCGCGGTCACGCAGGCTTTGCGAAGCCGTTTGCTCTTGCGATCACCGTGGCGTGGGCGATGATGTTCGTTCGGGTGTTGATCGAAGCCGCCGTGCTCAACAGCCAATTGCTTTCAGAGCTGTGGCTCCCGATGGTCGGGGCCGGCGGCATCGCGCTGGCGTATTGTGGGTACCTGCTCTTCTTTGCGAGGGAGACACCCGCAGGCGAAGACGTCACGCTGAAGGCGCCTTTCGAACTCGGTCCGGCACTGAGATTCGCCGTCGCGTACGCGGTGATCCTGGTTGTGTCTCGGGGTGCTCAGATGTTGCTCGGCGATCCGGGCGTGTATGTCTCTGCGGCGGTGTCGGGGATTGCCGATGTGGATGCGATCACGCTCTCACTGGCGAGAATGGCCGGCGCGGGAACAGTGCAGATCGGGACTGCGTCAAAGGCCATCGTGTTAGCGGCGATGGTGAACACCTCCGTGAAGGGTGGAATTGTGTTGGTTCTTGGCGCCGTCTCGCTGAGGAAGTCGATCCTCCCCGCCCTCGGCTTGGTCCTCGCCGTGGGTCTTGGCTTGGCCTACTTGGCGTAGGCGAAGACGGCGGCCAGGCTTCTCTCGCACGGCAGGGGTCGCCACGGGCCTGGACTGGACAAACTAGTTCTTGCCGCCAAGGACGCGATCGACGCGTATGACGCGCTGATCATCGAGGAGAACCTCACCAAGCTCGCCAATGACTACATCAACTTGCCGTTCTTGACCGAGCCGATGGAAGAAACAGTCTTCCGTGTCGTCATCAGCCTCATCGTCAGAGCGATGCTGAAGGGGAAGTCGATCAAGGGATAGGGACGCATCAGGCGGCGATTCCACACAGAGTCATGCCGGGAAGGCAAGCTGTGCAGTGTGAGGGCTGACGACGGCAGCCGTCCCCGGTGCCGCGTGCCTACCTAGTACGAGATGTCGAAAAGCTGCTCGAGCTTGTCCAACTGATGTGTTGCGCGCACTCGGCGGACGGTGCCCGTAAGCCCACGGATCACAAGGCTCTCAGTGACAGCGCCGTTCCCAAAGTAATCGACACCTGGCAACAATTCCCCGTCTGCAACGCCGGTCGCGGCGAACAAGACGTCGTCGGAGGACACGAGATCATCGAGGTTGAGCGGGTCGTCGAGTTCGTACTCATCTGTCCAACTGAGGGTTGGACAGAGAGGGCGCACGCTCTGACACTGCAGGTCGCCGCCTAGGGCACGCAAAGCGCAAGCAGCCAAGACGGCCTCGGGGCTGCCGCCGATACCGAGCAGGAGGTCGATGCCCGTCTCCTCCCAGCATGTCATCAGCGCGGCGGCGATGTCACACTCCTGGATGAGCCGGATCCGGGCGCCGCACGCACGCACTTCGCTGATCAGCTTGTCGTGTCGTGGCCGATCGAGGATGACCACAGTCAGGTCGCGAACCTCGCACTTCTTCGCTTGGGCGAGGCTCTCGAGGTTGGATGAGACGGGTGCGACAATGTCGAGTTTGCCCTTTGCGATCGGCCCGACAGCCAGCTTGTTCATGTACATCGAGCTGCCGGGGTCGAACATGGTGCCGCGCGGAGAGGCGGCGATGGCGGCGATGGTGTTTGTTCCGCCCTTGGCGAGCGCACGGGTTCCGTCGACTGGATCGACGGCAACGTCCAGTTGCGGCGGATCCCCGGTGCCGACGGACTCGCCACAGTGGAGCATCGGAGCCCTGTCCTTTGCCCCTTCCCCGATGACGACCAGTCCATCGACGCGGACCGAGGCAAGCGCTCGCCGCATGGCATCAACCGCTGCCTGATCTACTGCATCGGTGTCGCCACGTCCCATCCAGCGCGCCGAAGCAAGGGCCGCCGCTTCCGTTACGCGAACGAGTTCAAGGGCAAGACCGCGAGGGACTTGAGTAGGCACTGTAGGACCTCCGTGAACCAAGGCAAGGTCTCGAAGTATACCCGGGTACTCCTGGCGAGGCAGTCCCATGTAGCCGGTACCGTGGTTCCGAAGGGAGTGTTTGCCGAACTGCGGTCAGCGGTGACATCAGCGCCGCTGAAGGATCAGGAGGCGGTTGTTTCCTGAGGTGGGTCGGCCGGATCGAACAAGATGCGCGGCGTCTCGTCGATCGGTTCCAAGGGTGGAGGGTCCGCTGAGGCGACGGTCGATTCCTGGAATCTCTGCAAGTAGGGTTTGAGGCGCGTCTCGATCGATCCGATCGCCTTGTTGTAGGCTCCAACAGCCTTGCCAAGCCGATCGCCAATGTCTGCGATCGGCTTGAGGACGTTGAGGAAGCGGCCGTAGAGTTCGCGTCCTAGATCGGCAATCAGCCGGGCGTTCTCGGCGACCGTGTACTGCTGCCAACCGAAGGCCGCGGCGTGAAGCAACGCAAGCAGGGTCACCGGAGAGGCGACGAGAATGCGGTTCTCGAAGCCGTACTCGAGCAGCCCGGGGTCTTCCTCGAAGGCTGCGGACAGCGCAGATTCGTAGGGAACAAACATGACGACCACTTCCGGCGTCTTCTCGAACTGGTCCATGTACGCTTTGCGCGAAAGCTCGACCACGCGCGCGCGCATCGCCTTGGCGTGCTCCGCGAGCTTCTGCTTGCGCTGAGGCCCCTCCAACTCCATCGCATCCAGGTACGCGCTCGCCGGCGTCTTGGCGTCGATCGGAAGGATCCCTTCGTTCGGTAGACGGACGATCATGTCCGGGCGACCCTGTTCCCCCGACACCTGCTCCGAGAAATCGACGTGGTTCGCCATGCCGGCGAGCTCCACCACGCGGCGAAGCTGCAGCTCGCCCCAGCGGCCGCGGGTGGTCGAAGACTTCAACGATTGCTCGAGGCGAACCGTCGACTGCCGCAAGTGGGTCTGGGCATCACCGAGGGAACGGAGTTGTTCCCCGAGCGAACGATAGGCGCCTTCCCGCTTTTGCTCGAGTTCGCGCACTTGTTTGTCGATCGCGTCGAGCCCCTTGCTCAACGGGTCGACGAGTCCCTTGAGCTCCTCTTTCTGTGTTCCCCAGTCCCCGCGAACCTGCTTGAGTATCGCCTCCAGTTGATCGCGCGAGCGAATCAGCAGTTGATCGGAGTTGGAGGTGAGGGCTTCATGCGCCAGCGCGGTGAAGGTCTCCCGCATCCGCTCCTGAATGGCATCGAGGGAAGCGGCCTTGTCGCGTTCGGTGCGGAGCTCCTCCTCCAGCTTGACGTTCGCGATGCGAAGACGTTCGTTCCCCGACTGGGTTCGCGCCTTCATTGCGAGCCAAGTGATGAGGACACCGATGACAAGTCCGATTCCAAGGCCGAGTCCTAGGTCCACTGAGGGGTACCTCCGGGGCTTCGTTCCGTCATCATACCTGAGACTCGACGCGGGGAGCGAGCAGGGCGAGCTACCCGAGTCCGATTGTCCCCGATTCTCCGGTCGATCCGCGGAGGTAGCGGCCGCGGGTGACGTTGACGCGCAGCAGGACGTAATCCGGATCGGACGGGCCCTCGGGCCAATCGTCGCGCCAGTCGTCTTGCCACAACGTTCGCTCCCGCTCGGGGTCGACGATGACGGTTGCCGTCCCGTAGAGCGACGCGTAGTTGAACAGGTCGGTGTCGACGAACAGGACGGTCACATTTGGGTTCGCCTCGATCTGAGCGACCTTACGTGAGGCGCGCGACGTGGCGAACCAGAGTGTCCGGTCGTCACGATCGACGAGCGACATCGGGCGAGATTCGGGAAACCCGCCGTCTCCGAGCGTGATCAGGAGAGGAAACGGGATCCCATCGACGATCTCCCATAGGGTCTCTGCGCCGACGGAGCCGGCTCCTTGCGTGTCGTGCGTCTCGACGACGTCGAAGATCTCGTGGTCGCCGATGCCGAAAACGTGGACCACCTCCTCGACCGATTCGTCGCGGACGAGAAGGATCGGGACGGAGGATGACGCGAGCAGTTCGCGAAGCGCCGGGGCGTGCCCGCCGCCGGCGAGTTCGAGGCGGCCGACTTCGTCAACGAGGACGACCGGTCGCTCGCCTGCTGCACGCTGGATTGCACGGCGGGTGAGATCGATGCCATCATTCGAGACGTAGTACCGGCCGATCTGGACGTCGCTCGGCTCCAGGCTCGCGAACGGATGTGTCGTATTGGTGGCGAGATCGATGACCGAGTAGCCGATAGTCTCGTCCCCTTCGAGGATCCGTGGAGCGAGGATCCCGCCGGGGGGCAGGTCGGCTTGCCGGAGGAGCGAGATCAGTCGGAGGCCGGTCGATGTCTTTCCGGAGCCGATGCCGCCGACCAGCAAGATCGGTCGTACCGGCACTTCGCCGGAGACCATGGCGCGGATTCGATCGAGAACTCGCTTCAGGGACGTCGTTCGCTTGGGTTCCATCCCTGCCTAGGTGTCGCGGAGTTCGCCCGAAGCATCAAGAAGCCCCACCTTCTCGTTGAACGATTCAATCCGCTCGTCGATCGCGCCGACCGACTCGTGAATCCGCGCCCAGTAGCCCGGATAGTCGTACCACTGCGCGTCGAGTTCCTCGACCGACTTACCGAGTTGCTCGATCCAGGTGAAGTACTTCAGATTGTGAATCCGCTTCCGATCCTGATAGCACAACTCGAGGGTGTGATCGGTCTTGATTCCGAGGAGATGGGCGTGGAAGTCGATGGCGGCCTGCGTCTCGTCGTACGCTCCCCGCTCCTCGTCGAGTTCGCGAAGCCGGCTCTGATAGAGCTCCATCGAGTCGGTGAGAACGGTCAGTACGACGTCGTGTTCGTTGAGTTCGTGGTACTTGGCAAACTTGACCGCGGAAAGCAGGTTCGCGACGCTTGAAATGCCTAAGAGATCAAGCTTCTCGACGATGTTCTCGGGAACGCCTTGGGAGAGCAGGAACGCGTGCCCCGATGGATCGTTGAACAGACGAATCAGGCGCATGCAGTCCTCGTCGTCGATGCCGGTGACCATGTCCGTGTTCCGTGCGTTGTGAATCCAGGGGACGTGCTTGTCGCCGATCCCTTCGATCCGGTGCCCGCCGAATCCGTTCTCGAGCAGCGTCGGGCACTGCAGCGCCTCGGAGACAACGAGCTTGCTCCCCGGGTAGATCTCTTTCAGGTAGTCGCCGCACCCCATCGTTCCGGCCGATCCGGAGGTGAGGACGACGCCCGCGTAGCGGTCGGATCCGAGTTTGGCACGCAGAACCTCTTCCATGGCGTGGCCGGTGACTTCGTAGTGCCAGAGATGGTTCCCAGGCTCATCGAACTGATTGAAGATCATCACGTTGTCGCGCGTCGCCTGAAGCTCGATGCACTTCTGGAAAATCTCCCAGACGTTCGATTCGCATCCCGGCGTGGCGATGATCTCGCCGGCGACCTTCTCCAGCCACTCGAACCGCTCTCGCGACATCTCCTTGGGGAGAATGGCGATCGACTCGCACCCGAGAAGATGCGAGTCATAGGCGCCGCCACGGCAGTAGTTGCCCGTCGAAGGCCAGACGGCCTTGTGAAACGTCGGATCGAATTGGCCGGTCACCAGTCGTGGAACCAGGCAGCCAAAGGTCGCGCCGACCTTGTGGGCGCCGGTCGGGAACCACTTCCCGACCAGGGCGATGATCCGCGCTCGAACGCCGGTCAGCTCGGGGGGAAACTCGATGGAATTCACACTGCCGAATCCCCCGCCGTGCGGTGTGGGCTCGTTCTTCCACGTAATGCGGAACAGGTTCAGCGGGTGAAGATCCCACAATCCGATGTCGGCCAGTCGCGCGACGACGGTCGACGGAATCAGCTTCGGGTCTTTCATCTGAGCGAATGTGGGAACGATGATTCCTCGTTCACGGGCGCGGGCGACGGTTCGCTCGAGCCGGTCCGGATGAAGTGTCAGATCAATCAAGGAGTCCTCCTGCTGTCATTGTGTGCGTCTTTCGTCAATGCTATCATGCTGTCTGACCGATTTAAAGACCCGCGTAGAGAAGGGCGGTATGGCGCACTCGCACGACCTTGTGATCCGAGGTGGGACCGTGGTCACGCCGATGACGGCCGACGTGGCCGACGTGGCGATCGACGGCGAAACGATTGCCGCCGTGGGGCAGAACCTTCAAGGCGTCCGCGAGATCGACGCGTCCGGGAAGCTGGTTTTCCCCGGCGCCATCGACGCGCACACGCACATGGCCCTTCCCGTCGCGGGTACGGTGTCGAGCGACGACTTCGCTAGCGGCACGATGGCCGCTGCGTGCGGGGGTGTGACGACCCTCGTCGACTTCACCGTCGGCGGCTCGGAGACGTCGATTCCCGAGGAGATCGAGCGCAGGCGAGCCGACGCCGCGCCGGCCGTCATCGATTACGCACTTCACGCGGAGGTGATCGGCTGGCGGCCCGGTCGAGAGTGGGAGTTCCGCGAGGCGATCGGTCTCGGTGTGACGAGCTTCAAGTTCTACACCGCGTACGAGGAGTCCGGCAGGCGAACACCGCCCGGCGAGATGACGACGGCGTTCGGCGCGTTGGCGGAGTGGGACGCCGTCGCCCTCGTCCATGCCGAGGACGAGAGTCTGATCTCGTCGATCATCGAACGACTGACACCCGACGAGATCGGCAGGATGAGCACACTGGCCGAGGCCCGCCCCGATCTATGTGAGCGTTCGGCGATCGTGCAGGTCGCGCGGATTGCGCGGGCGACGGGGTGTCGGACGCACATCGTCCACGTGAGCTCTCTCCTCGGTCTGGAAGCGGTCCGCAAGGGGCGTACGAACGGAGCATCGCTGACGGCCGAGACGTGCCCGCAGTACCTGCTTCTCACCCGCGAGGTCTACGATCGCGACGACGGGCACCTGTTCTCGGCGAGCCCCGCCCTCCGCTCGGACGACGACCGGGCCGCGCTGTGGGCGGCGCTGAGATGCCGCGATCTTGATTTCATCGCCACCGACCACTGTTCGTTCACATCGCAGCAGAAGGCGTGGCACGGCGACTTCCGAGATCTTCCGTACGGGCTCCCAGGGGTGGAAACGCTGCTTCCGCTCGTCCACTCGGAGATCGTTGGCAGCGGAGTCCTTAGCCTGAATGACATCCCTCGGCTCCTGTCCGAGGGGCCGGCTCGAACGTACGGCCTGTATCCTCGAAAAGGTGCGATCGAGGTCGGCTCGGACGCGGATCTCGTCGTATTCGATCCCCAGAAGACGTGGCGGATCACAGCCGGAAACCTCCACATGAACACCGACTTCTCGCCGTACGAGGGTCGGGAAGTCATCGGGCGGGTCTCCGTGACGATCGCGCGCGGAAGGGTTCTGTTCCAGGATGGCGAGGTCTTGGCGGAAAAAGGAACGGGTGCCTACGTGGCTCGGCGAGGATAGCTCGGCGGAGAGAAAGCCGCTTGCGGTCGGCCGTTCGGTCAAGCTATCATACAACTTTACCACTCGAGTCCGAAGGAGGCACCGATGCCGTTCGAGAAGGTTCAACCGCGCAAGGTATCATCGATTGCGGCGGAACAGATCGTCGAAGCGATCAAGCGCGGGGACTTCGCTGTCGGAGGCAAGCTTCCTTCGGAGTTCGAATTGGCCGAGCAGATGGGCGTCAGCCGGCCGTCGATTCGTGAGGCGCTCTCCGCTTTGCAGGCAATGTCGATCATCGAATCACGCCCCGGGAGCGGCAACTACGTCTTGCGGGCGCCCTCGCTTCACGACGAGACCCACACGGTCCACCTGATCGAGAGCGAGGCGGGGTGTCTCGAGGTGATGGAGGCGCGCAAGACCCTTGAACCCCCGGTGGCGGCGTTGATCGCGTCGAAACCATCGGACGGCGCACTTGCCAAATTGCGGGAGACCGTTGAGATCATGCGAGAATACGCCGCGCGCGACGACTTCGACGCCTACTTCGACGCGGACAAGTCGTTCCACGTTGCATTGGCGGAGGCCGCTGGCAACCCCCTCGTCATTGCGGCGCTGGCGCCGCTCGTACGGACGATGGATCAGCGGGTTTACCGGGAGTTCACTCGCCATTACTACCTGAGGAATGTCGAGGACCTGCAGCACGTCGTGGATCTGCACTCTCAGATCGTCGAAGCGATCGAGCGGAGCGACAGCGACACGGCCTTCGCCAAGATGGTCGAGCATTGGACGCGAATGCGAGAGATCTGGGAAGCATAGGGCTGCCTATTCGACGAATCGCCCGATTCGTCGAATAGGTGAGAGAATCCGCGAGCGGATTCCCTCAGTTGAGTGAGTACGTGCGAAAATGCGAGTTCGCTGTGTTTGGCGGGTTCGCGCCCAACTATGGAGAAACGAAGTACGGAAGGGTGATCGAATGGAATGTGAGAAGAAGTTGGTGGTTGTCGCGTTGGGCGGGAACGCGATTCTACAACCCGGGCAGCGGGGGACGTTTGAGGAGCAGATGGCGAACGTCTACACGACCTGCGAGCAGCTTGCCCAGATGGTTGAGTCCGGCGAGTACAAGGTGGTCGTGACGCACGGGAACGGCCCTCAGGTGGGAAACCTCCTCCTGCAGAACGAGGCGGGCAAGGAGGTCGCGGCCGCGATGCCGCTGTTTGTCTGCGGAGCCGAGAGCCAAGGACTGATCGGACTGATGATCCAACAGAATCTCGGCAATCTGTTGGCCGAAGCCGGCAGGGCCGACGTCCCGATTGCCACGGTGGTGACGCAGGTCGTCGTCGACAAGGACGATGATGCGTTCATCCATCCGACCAAACCGGTCGGCCCGTTCTACAGTGAGGCGGAGGCCAAGGCGCTGGAATCAGAGAAGGGATACGACGTCCGCGAGGACGCCGGTCGAGGCTGGCGCCGCGTCGTGCCGTCGCCCGATCCGATCGAGATCAACGAGAAGGTCGCCATTCGACAGCTCGTTGACGCGCGCGCCATTGTCATCGCCTCCGGTGGCGGCGGCATCCCTGTGATTCGCGAGGATGGGAAGCTGAAGGGTGTCGATGCGGTGATCGACAAGGACCTCGCTGGCGAGCGACTGGCGGTTGACGTCGATGCATCGATCTTCATGGTCCTCACCGACGTGGACAGCGTTCGGATCAACTACAACACTCCGGAGGAGCAGGCGCTTTCGACGATCACCATCGACCAAGCAAAGCAGTATCACGCCGACGGACACTTCGCCAAGGGTTCGATGGAGCCGAAGGTGCGCGCGGCGATCCGATTTGTGGAGGCCGGCGGCGAGAGGGCTGTCATCACCTCGCTCGACAAGGCGTTCGACGCGCTCGCGGGGAACGCCGGGACGACGATCACCAAGGGATAGAGCAAGACAGGAGTCGAAGGAGGGAACAAACGATGTCCAACACGACGCTTCGAGGTCGAGACTTCATTTCCTGGCTCGACTTCTCGCGCGATGAAATCGAGGCGATGCTCGATACCGCCCATGACTTGAAGCGCAAGTTCATCCGCCGCGAGCCGTACAAGGTTCTCGAGGGGCAGACGCTGCACATGCTGTTCTACAACACCAGTCTGCGGACGCGAAGCTCGTTCGAGGCGGGGATGACGCAGCTTGGCGGCCATGCGCACTTTCTGCAGCCAGGCGCTGTCTACACTCCCGCGCTGAGAGGGGACGAGGTCGCGTACAAGACAGAACGAATCAGCGACGTCGCTCGCGTCCTCGCCGAGATGGGCGACGCGATCGCGATCCGCATCTACGGCAAGCCGACTGGCTGGGAGTACGGCAAGGGCGACCGGATCATCCGCGAGTTCGCCGAGTGGTCGAAGGTTCCGGTCATCAACATGGAAGATGACATGTACCATCCGTGCCAGGCGCTGGCCGACGTGATGACGATGCAGGAGAAGCTCGGTCACGACCTGCAGGGGAAGAAGTTCGTCATGAGTTGGGCCTACTCCGGCTCGGTCGCCAAGCCGCTCGCGGTGCCGCAGTCGGCGATCGTCTCTGCGGCGATGATGGGGATGGACGTCACGTTGGCGCATCCGGAGGGGCTCGACCTCGATCCGAAGATTCTCGAGGCGGCGAAGACGCTCGCCAAGAAGAACGGCGGTGCGTTCCAGATCTCCCACGACATGGGCGCATCGTTCAAGGACGCCGACGTCGTCTACCCGAAGGCGTGGACGGTTCAGCCGACTGACGGCTCTGGGCTGATGGAGGAGTCCGCGGCCAAGCCGTTGTTCGAAGCGAACAAGGATTGGATCTGCACCAACGAGAAGATGTCACTCACCAACGACGCGTACTACATGCACTGCCTGCCGGCCGACCGCGACATGGAAGTCACCGACGAGGTCATCGACGGCCCGAACTCGGTGATCATCGAGGAGGCGGCCAACAGGCTGCACGCCCAGAAGGGCATGATGGCCCTGATCATGGGCTGAGCAATGGGCCCAGCTTGGTCTGCGTGTGTGAGATCGACCGGCGGGCTGTCGCTCTAGATTGGAGGAAGGACGCCATGACGGAAGAATCGCCCGTGCTTCGGCGTGCGGAGGAGCTTCGAGACGAGTTGGCGAATTTCGCCAGCCGCCTGATTCAGGCGAAAAGCACCTCGTGCGATGAAGGACGGGTCGTCGAAGTCATTCGATCGGAGATGCTCGCCGTTGGATTCGACGAGGTCGCGATCGATGGATTGGGCAGCATCATCGGCAGGATCGGATCCGGGCGAACGAAGATCGCCATGGACGCGCACATCGATACCGTCGGTGTCGGGAGCCTGGACCTTTGGGAAAGGCCGCCGTTCAGCGGCGACATCGACGAGACGTGGGTGCACGGCCGCGGAGCCTCGGACCAGAAGAGCGGCATGGCATCGATGGTCTACGGGATGAAGATTCTCAAGGACCTCGACCTTTTGGACGACTTCACGGTGTACGTCGTTGGCTCGGTGATGGAGGAGGACTGCGACGGCCTGTGCTGGCGATATCTCATCGACGAGCACGGCCTGGTGCCGGACCTCGCAGTGATCACCGAACCGACGAGTCTGCGAATCAACCGCGGACAGAAGGGACGGATCGAATTCCGTATCCGAACGAGCGGAGTCGCCGCCCACGCCAGCGCGCCGGAGCGGGGCGAGAACGCGGTGTACGCGATGGCAAGAATCGTCTCCGAGATCGAGCGACTGAACGACACGCTGCATGTCGACCCGTTTCTCGGGAAAGGAACCATCGTCGTGTCGGAGATCACGTCGGTCTCTCCTTCGGTCAACGCGGTTCCCGATCGGTGCGAAGTCCACATCGATCGCCGCCTTACGGCGGGAGAAACGCGTGAGTCGGCGCTGGATGAGGTTGCCGTGATTCTCGATCGAATCGGCGTCGCCGCCGAGATCGTCGAACTCGAATACGACGAGCCCAGCTACACCGGAACCCGGTACCCAGCGGAGAAGTACTTCCCCGTGTGGGTGCTCGACGAGCAGCATCCGATCGTCGATGCCGCCGCCGAGACGTACCGGCGGACCTTCGCCGCCGAGCCAACCATCTCGCACTGGGACTTCAGCACCAACGGAACCGTGATCACGGGAGTCTACGGCATCCCGGCCGTCGGGTTCGGTCCCGGCGACGAGAAGTACGCCCATGCCCCCAACGAGAGAGTCGCGATCGATGATCTGGTCGCTGCGGCGGCATTCTACGCCGCGTTTCCCCGCGTGGTCTGCGAAGCGATCCGCGAGGACGAAGGAGTCTAGCCATGCCGTACCTGTTTCGACGAAGAGATTTCATCACTACGCAGGATTTTGAGAAGGAAGAGATTGACGTCATGCTCGATCTGGCGCGCGAGCTGAAGATCAAGTTCGCGCACGACGAGGCGACGCCATGGCTTCTGTATAAGACACTATTCATGCTGTTCTTCGACGCCTCGACGAGGACTCGCAATTCCATCGAGGCCGGGATCACTCAGCTCGGAGGGCACGCCCACTTCCTCGCTCCGGACACGCTGCAGCTCTCCCACGGGGAGTCTGTGGCCGACACGGCGAAGGTTCTCAGCCGCTTCGGCCACGCGATTGCCGTCCGCGCATGCGAGTATGGGGAAGGCAATCAGTACATGGACGGGATCGCTGACGCCTCCGACGTCCCGGTGCTCAATCTACAAGACGATGTCTACCATCCGATGCAGGTGCTGGCCGACTTGATGACGATCGAGGAGCGGTTCGGCAAGAACCTCCGAGATCTCAAGGTCGGGATCAGTTGGGCCTACGCCGATTCGCATCTCAAGCCGCTGTCGGTTCCTCAGTCGCAGCTTCTGCTGTTTGCGAGGTACGGGATGGACATCACCCTGGCGTATCCGGAGCGGTTCGACCTGATGCCGGAGATCATGGACGCGGCGCGCGGCAACGCCGAGCTGTACGGATCCAAGATCACCGTGTCTCACGAGATGGAGGACTCGTTCGTCGATGCCGATGTCATCATCGCCAAGAATTGGGGCGGCTTCTATGCCGCTGACACCCCGGAGGGGGTCGGCGAGGAGATGGCCAAGCACAAGGATTGGGTTTGCGACGACGCGAAGATGCGCCTGACCAACGGGCGCTCGATCTACATGCACGCATTGCCGGCCGACCGAGGCAAGGAGGTCACCGATGAGGTGATCGACGGACCGCACTCCGTCGTGTACGACGAAGCTGCCAACCGTCTCCACACAGCCAAGGCTGTCATGGCGCTTGCGATGGGCGGCCGCTAGAGGGCGACCCAAGGGAGGAACGATGAGTTGGTTCGATCTAGCCGGACGCGACCTCATCAGCGAGGTTGACTGGACCCGCGAGGAATACGACATCGCGATGAAGGTCACCGATCAGATGAAGGGCCTCTACTACAGCGGTAAGGAACATCGGTATCTGCAGGATAAGACGTTCGCGATGCTGTTCTTCGCCGGTTCGACGCGGACGCGGATGTCGTTCGAGACGGGAATGACGCAACTCGGCGGCCACTCGCAGTTTCTCAACCCGCAGACGATGCGCCTTTCGCTTGAAGACAAGCCGGGTGCCGGGGAGACGGTCAAGGACACCGCGAAGGCGATGGCACGATTCTGCGACGGAATGGGCATCCGCCTTCTTGACGATTCGATCGACAGCTACGGCTACGGCGACTTGGTGATGCGCCGATTCGCCGAGCACGCCGAGGTCCCGGTGATCAACATGGCCTCGGACATCAATCACCCGTGCCAGTCGCTGACCGACATCTACACGATGCACGAAAAGCTTGGCGGCCAGGTCAAGGGGAAGAAAATCGTCATCATGTGGGCGTACACGCCATGGATTCGGGGCCGCTGCTCGGTCCAAGGAACGGCGTTGATCTCGGCGATGTACGGTATGGACGTTGTCGTCGCGAATCCTCCCGAGCACGATCTCGATCCGGTGGTGATGGGGCAGTGCCGGGATCTGGCTTCGGCATCGGGTGGGTCGTTCGAGATCTCTCACGATCTCGACAAGGCACTTGAGGGAGCCACGGTCGTCTTCCCGCGGAACTGGTTCACGGGCGATCGCTACGAGATTGGCAAGGACAAGGAGCATGAGATCGCCTTGAAGTACAAGGATTGGCGCTACACGGCCGAGCGGCAGCAGAAGCTGGCCGATCCGGGTTACCTCCTGCAGTGCATGCCGGTCGATCGCGGCAACGAGGCCGATCCCGAGGTCTGCGACAACGAACTCTCGTGGATCTACGACCAGGCGGAGAATCGGTTGCACACCCAGAAGGCGATCATGACCCTGACGATGGGAGGAAGGCTCTAGCGTGAACGACGTGCGGACGACGCTCATCGGTGCCAGCGTTCCGAGGCCCGATGCGGTGGACAAGGTCCGCGGCGAGGCACGGTACGTCGACGACCTCGTCCTGCCTGGGATGCTTCACCTTGCCATCGTTCGGAGTCCCCATCCGCACGCGAGGGTGGGTAAGATCGACGCTCGCGCGGCGCTTGCTCGCTCCGACGTCGTTTCCGTCCTCACGTCAGAAGACGTCCCGGGAGAGAACACGGTTCACGTCATCTACGACGATCAGCCGGCGCTCGCCGAAGGCATCGTCCGCTACGTCGGCGAGCCGGTGGCCCTCGTCGCTGCGACGTCGCGCCGCGCGGCCCGCGCCGCCGTGGCCGATGTGAAGGTCGAGTACGACCCGCTTCCGGCCGTGACCGACCCGCTCGACGGGCTGAAGCCTGATGCGCCGGTGGTCGTTCGCGATCCCGCGGTGTCCGAGGGTGGCGGGAACCTTTTCAACGAGTTGGTGTTGCGGAAAGGCGACGTGAAGAAGGGCTTCGCCGACGCCGATGTGATCGTCGAGGCGGAGTACGAGACCGGATACCAGGAGCACGCCTACATCGAACCCCAGGGGGCGGTCGCCGTCCTTGAGGATCTCGGATCGATTGCGGTCTACGGGTCGATGCAATGCCCGTTCTACGTTCAGAGCGCTGTTGCCCAGGTTCTCGGCATCCCCCTGGCCAAGGTCCGCGTCGTTCAGACGGCCACGGGGGGAGCCTTCGGGGGGAAAGAGGACGTTCCGTCCCTCGTCGGCGCGCTCGTCGCGGTGGCGGCGTGGACGTTGCGATGTCCGATCAAGCTGGTGTTCGATCGGGGCGAAGACGTTCTCACGACGAGCAAGCGGCATCCGTCTCGCGTCCGCTATCGGACCGGCGCAAAGGCCGATGGGACGCTGACCGCGATCGAGGCAGACGTAGTCCTGGACGCGGGCGCATACCAGACGCTGTCGTCGGCTGTGTTGTGGCGCAGCCTCGTCACCGCGGCCGGACCGTATCGGATTCCTCACGTCAAGGTCGATGCCAGGTCCGTCGCTACGAACACGGTCCCGAACGGTGCGTTCCGCGGATTCGGCAGTCCGCAGGTCATCTTCCCGCACGAGTCGCAGATGGATCTGCTCGCCGCGAAGCTCGGCATCGACCGGGCCGAGATCAGACGGCGGAACCTTCTTCGCTCGGGCGATGCGACGTCGACGGAGCAGATCGTGACCGAAAGCATCGGCGTCCTTGAGACGCTCGAGCGCGCTGTCGAGATGGCGGGATGGGACGAGCGCTTGGCGCGTGCGGACGCGTTCAACGCGGAGCACGACGAGCTCAAACGGGGGGTCGGGATCTCGAGCGTCATTTACGGCGTAGGGCTCGGGGGAAAGGCACCGTCTCTCGACAAGGCCGGCGCGACGATGAAGATCGAGGCCGACGGTTCGATCGCGGTCGCCGTCGGCACCGTGGAAATGGGACAAGGGCTGACGACGACGCTGCTTCAGTTGGCCGCCGAGGCGCTGGGCGTTCCGTTGGAGCGTATCCACATGGCGCCTGTCGATACGTCCAGAGTTCCGGACAGTGGACCGACGGTCGCTTCTCGAGGGACGATGATGAGTGGGCTCGCCGTCCTCGATGCGGCGGGGAAGCTGCGCGAGCGGATCGAACGTGTCGCCGGTGACCTCGGAATTCCCGCAGCCGAGATTCCGTCACGGATCGCCGAGGTCGCGCAGGTCTTGTGGCAACGAAACCTCGATCCAGCGGTCGAAGGGTGGGCCAAGACGCAAGCCGTCAGCTGGGATCCGGAGACGGGCCTCGGCGACGTCTACGCGGTCTACGCCTACGCGACGCACATCGCCGAGGTGGAGGTCGATGAAGCGACAGGAGAGACGCGCGTCGTCGACTTCATCGCCGTGCACGACTCCGGGACCATCCTCAATCGCGCGTCGGCGATCGGACAGGTGCAAGGCGGGATCGCCCAGGGAATCGGGTTCGCGCTGATGGAAGAGATCCCACAGAGGGACGGCCGGCTCATCGTCAACGGGCTGACGACGTATCGACTCCCCACGGTACAGGATGTTGCGCCGCGAACCCGCGTTGACTTCGTTGAAGCCGAGTTCCCGGCCGGTCCGTTCGGAGCCAAGGGACTGGGCGAAGTGCCGCTGATGGCCGCCCACGCGGCGGTCGCCCGCGCCGTCGCCCACGCCATCGGCCGCGATCCACTTGAGTACCCGCTCTCCCCCGACCGCATTCGCAGACTGATCGAACGGTCGTGAGCGTCGGCAGCTCACACTAGGTCAAGAAACAAGAGGGGAGGCGGTCGCCTCCCCTCCATCAAGAACAGCAGCTAGATTCGTCTACAGTCCGAGAAGCGCTAACAGCGCGCCGAAATTGACGTCTCCCCCCAGGACTTCCTCAAGAGAGGTCGCGCCAAGCATCCCAATGATCGTCCCGAAGAAGTTCGCGATACCCTCGGCTGGGGCCGTCATGATGATCGGCAACAGCTGCGACTGAAGGTCGATTCCGATGGATGCGACAAGGTCCGCGAAGTACGCGGCGTTGTCGGTGAAGAACTGCTCGAACGCTGTCCCGAGCGCGGCTGGATTCGCCTCACGCGCGGCGACGATGCCTTCACCAAACAGGCGTCCGAGAACGGTGAGCGAGCCGATGAAGGGCGGTCCAGCGGGGGCGCCGCCGGCCAACCATTGACCGAAGACGGGGAACGCGGTGACCGGTTCCCAAATGGTGTAGATCTCAGCGTTGGCGACCATGGCCCCAGCGAAGTCGAACACCAATCCGGTGGCTTCTCCAACGAGCACCGGGATGCCACCGATCGCAATGAAGTACGTGAGGGTCACTTCTTCTTCGAACTCGAGATGCAGGACATCGGCGGTCGCCCCGGTCGTGTTGAGAAACGCGACGTGGGCCGTGGCCCCCCCGTAGGGGCTCGTGTACGACGAAATCCAATCGGCTTGCGCCCCGACGGCAAACGAGAGCAACGACACCAATCCTAGGACGAGCAGCACACCTTTCCTACGCAACATGTAGGCCTCCTTGGCGGAAAAGATCAGCAGCATTCTAGCCGACATGGACGTTTCTCGGCAACGGGGCGAGCGTACTCATCAGGCGGCGTGTCGCTTCTGCCCGAACAGCTGGAGCCTCTCGCCGATCGCTTCCGCCAACGGAAGATCGTCAGGGGCCGTCACTTTCAGGTTCATCGGCTCGCCCGGAACAGTCCATACCGCGCTTCCGAGCGCAAGGACGGCCGCGGCATCGTCAGGGACGTCTGGCGGGACCAGGGCGAGCGCTTGGCGGATGAGTTCCGTCTCGAAGCCCTGAGGGGTCTGCGCTCGTGTCAGCCTCGAGCGGTCGAGGGGACGGTCGCCGAGGAAGCCGTCGTCTCTCGTCGGGCGGACGGTGTCGACCACGGGCAGCACGGGGATGCACGCCCCGTGCTGGATGGCGCCGTCCACGACGCGCTCGATCAGCTCGATGCTGGGGAACGGTCGCGCCCCGTCGTGGATGAGGACGATCTGGCCGGCCGCTGCCGCCACTCCGGCGATCGCCGAGTCACGGCGGTGTTCTCCTCCAGGGACGATCGACACCTGGGGAAGTCCATCCGGAAGCAGCGCGCGGACGCGATCCTCCTCGCAGGCGCGCACGACGAGGACGATTTCGGAGATCCTCGGGGACCGTGAGAACGCTCTGAGGGTGTGAGACAAGAGGGGACTCCCCGCAATGGACAGGAATGCCTTGTTCTCGCCTCGTTCCATCCGGCGCCCGCTGCCGGCGGCCAGGATCACGGCGGATACCCGCATGCCGCTACTCCACGGACCCGCTGCCGATGATCTTCGTCAGATTCGAGCCGTCCGGATCGATCGAGTAGATCTCCCAGACGTCGGAACGATTCGAGTTGAAGTAGATTCGTCCGTCAACGCCCCAGCAGGGGTTGATGTCGTCTGCTTCGTGCGTGGTCAGCCTGTTGGTGTCCAGCGTTTCGACCGACAGAACGAAAATGTCGACGTTCTTGTCGCGGTCGGACGCGAACGTGATCCGATCGCCTTGTGGCGACCAGCTTGGCGACCAGTCCTCGACATCGTTCTCCGTGAGGTGCCTCTCCTCGCCGGTCGCGAGATCGAGTGCGTACAACTCCAGGGTCTCTCCGGAAATCGATTCGTAGATCAGTGTGCGGCCGTCCGGTGACAGCGCCGGCTCCCAGTAGGTGAACTCGGGGCCTTGATCGCCGAGAAACGAGCACCCGACAACACTGGCGATACCACAAAGGCCCAGGATGGCCAACCCGATTCTCTTCCCCACCGCTTCCCCCTTTGATCGTTTTCGACACTGCGATTCCTTGGCGGATCAGCGAATGGTACGCCTCCGGCTTCGCTCTTCGGAACCGTATTCGCTACGTTCCCGGGGTTCAACCCACGGGGGGACGGCCCCTGTCCGCTGCAGGTTGCGGCCGTCGGGTGCTCGGCTTCCGGAAGGCCCAACCGGCCGCGCGATGCCTTCCTCGACGGGCATTGGCGTGCAGAAGCAGGATGTCATCACGCCTGGGAGGGCGCCAATCATGGTTGAGGGCGGCGACACGGCTGCGCCCTCACCTGCGACTCGCGGAATCCGGAGAGGCCCAGCGTTTCGGAGCCGAGCTTCGCAAGGCCGCATAGTATAGGCAGTTCTTGCATTGAGGACAAGATTTCGCTATTGTATTCCGCGATAGCGGGCTCTCGACGTCTCAGATGGGGGGGAACGACACTGGCTGTCGAGTGGACAATCCGCGAGGTTCTGAATTGGACTCGGGGGTACTTCAAGGACGCGGGGATCACGCAGCCGCGTTTGGAGGCGGAGATCCTGCTTGCTCACGCGCTCGACGTGGAGCGCCTGCATCTCTACCTGTCTCCGGACAAACCGTTGACGACCGACGAGCGAACCCGGTATCGCACGGTCGTTCAGGAGCGGAAATCCGGAGTTCCCTTACAGCACTTGGTCGGAGAGGTCAGCTTCTTCGGCCTGAGGTTCAAGGTTCGTCGGGATGCACTGATTCCGCGCCCGGAAACGGAAGAGCTTCTCGAGCGCGCATTGAAGATGGCCCCTCGCGACCGCGAAATCCGCTGCATCGACCTGGGTACAGGGACAGGCGTGATCGCCGTTTGCCTTGCTCGCTTTCTTGCACATGCCGACGTGAGCGCAGTCGACATCTCGCCCGAGGCCCTGAAGCTGGCTGAGGAGAACGCTCGATCCAACGGCGTTGAAGAGAGGATCACGTTCATTCAAGGTGACTGGTTCGCCGGGGTTACGGGGCGCTTCGACCTCGTGGTGTCGAATCCGCCCTACGTGGACACGGAGGAACTCGAGCGGCTGTCGCCGGAGGTGCGCCTCCACGAGCCTCGCGTTGCGCTCGACGGAGGAGAAGCCGGGTTGGAGAGGATCGAGGCGCTCATCGGCGGCCTCCGCGAGCACGTTCTTCCAGGCGGCGGCATCCTTCTCGAGGTTGGATACGGTCAAGCCGAGCAGGTCTCAAGATGGTTGACGGATGCGGGATTGCGTGAGATTGCCGTCGAGAAGGACGTTGCCGGCGTGGAGAGGTTCGTGGTGGCGCGATGCCCGTGATGATTCAAGTCTCGGAACTCCACTTCACGACGGAGGATGGGATCAAGGTCCTCGAGGATGTTCATCTGCACGTCGATCGCGGCGATCTTGTCTATCTGGTCGGGGACGCTGCTGTCGGGAAGACCCTCCTTCTCGGGTTGCTTGGCGCCCAGATCCCTCCGCAGCAGGGGCAGATTCTCGTGTACGGTCGCAACGTCGCTCGATTGAGCAGGGAGAAGTCGTTCCAGTTGCGCAGGCAGATCGGCTTTCTGCCGCAGGGCTTTGTCCCGCCTTCGCGAACGACAGTGGGGAACCTCACCTTCAAGCTACGGGCGCTTGGCGACTTCCGCGAGCAGGCGGAGGAGAAGGCGCTTGTCGCGCTCGAGTTGGTTGGGCTTCTGCGGCAGCAGACGACCGAGGCGTCGGAGCTGTCTTCTGTCGAGCGACTGCGTCTCGGCGTTGCGCTCGCGATCTGCGATGACCCCCTCCTGTTGTTGATCGACGACCTGTTCGACGGCCTTGGCCCCGAAGATCAGGAGCAGATCTGCTCCCTTCTTGAACGGATTCACCATCGAGGGATGACCATCCTTGTCGCGGCGCGTGGACCGCTGCCGGTGCAGGCGCGGAGGCATCGCGTGCTCGAGTTGGTCGATGGAAAGGTGGTCGGCCGATGAGCACGTTCTTCTTCTTGTTCCGCGAGCTTCTCGGATCGATTCGAGCGCGAAGCGCCGTGCTTCTCTCCGCTTCCAGTCTGTTTGTCTTCATCTGCCTCGCGTGTTTCGCCACCCTTCTCCTTGTCGGCGGAACCGCTGGCGATGGCGCCCGGGGTACACTTGGGGCGGCCGAGATCGTGGTGGACTTGTCTCCCAGGCTGTCGGCCGAGACTGTGAACAGCTTGTACTTGCAGATTCGCCAGCAGCCGAACGTCTCGTCGATCTCGTTCCGGTTTGCTCAAGAATCGAGCCCGGGAAGCACGGGAGGGCGGTTCTTCATCCGGACGTCGTCCGCTGAGGCCATGCCGGACGTGGTGACGGCCGTGGCGGCGATGGACGGGATCACACAAGCCGAAGGAGGCGCGGTGGCTCCGCCCTCAAACGGGTTCGCACTCCCCGCGTCCGCAAGGATCGGGCTCCTGGCGTTGCTTGTGCTGAGCGTCGCTCTCAGCCTGATTCTGGCGCGAGGCGGATACCGAGCGCTGCTTGGGGCGTTCCATGGCGAGATTCGGATCATGCGGCTCTCGGGTACGTCGGAGCGCACGATCGCTCCACCGATCGTCGGACTCGGCGTTCTGATGGGCCTGCTATCCGGTCTGCTCCTCGTGGTTGGGATCTATCTCGGCCAGTACGCGCTCGGGGAGGCGACGTCCGGCATCTCCGGGCTTGCGAGTGGCTCAAGGGTCCTTGGCGTGACGTTCGCGGGGCTGACGCTTGGGGTGCTTCTTGGAAGCCTGATCGGACTGTTTGGGGCGAGCCTGCTCACATCGCGCGAGTTCTCGCCGCTCCGCTGACGCCGCCGCTCCGCT
>CAZMYM010000021.1:24147-43191 GCA_964570515.1 uncultured Thermotogae bacterium
AAACGCCGCTCCGCTTACAGAAACGCCGCTCCGCTTACAGAAACGCCGCTCCGCTTACAGAAACGCCGCTCCGCTGACGCTGCCGCGTCGCTTGCCGCACCGGCGCGAGTGCCTGTGCGCAGGTGGAAGGCGCTTCGCGTCCCTGCTTTCGTCTTCTATCCGCTTCGATGTTGCTTGCGACGCTGGAAGTACGCGAGCCCACGACTGAAGAGATAGTAGACGCCGACCGCCACGAGGATCGCTTCAGCGAACTTGAACACAAGTGAGTACGCCACGACGCCTTCGCTCGGAACCTGCGGAGCAACGAAACGGAAGATCCCGATCAGTCCCGCCTCGCCGGTCCCGAGTCCACCTGGCGTAATCCAGAGGAACGAGGAGAGGAGGATGTTGAACGAGAACAAGAGCGATAGCTGCGGGAACGTGAAGTGCACGCCGCTCGAGAAGTGGAAGAAGACCTGAGGGCGCATGTAGATGAAGAACGTCGCCAAAACCTGAACGAGAAACGCGAGTAGCGTTCCCTTCCAGTGGCTCGTGAAGGCGTGGTAGACCTCGTCCTCCGTCTCTGCGACCTTGGTCGCCGCTCGGTCCAGCGGGTCGGACCAGCGAGGAATCACCCGGCCAATCAGGCGGATTGCGCGACTGATCCACTTGAAGTTACCGGCGAAGTCGATGAGGCCGACAAGAATCCAGAACGTGATGAACGCGGTACCGATGATAAGAAGCCGCTTGCCGTGCCACGGGATGTTCGGTGAGATGATCGCTTGGAAGCCGCCGACGAGAATGAACACGATCATGCTTAGGCCCCCGAGGAATCGCTCCACGATGATCGTGGCAAAGATTCGAGTCGTGGGAGCGACGGTGGAGTCGGCGATCAACAGCGCCCTGAACGGCTCTCCGCCGAAGTAGAGGGTTGGCGTCAGATAGCTGACTGCGTATCCGCTCATTCTCGCGCCCACGATCCGTTGGAATGGGATGCGGATGCCGTAGGAGTAAAGGATGATCCACCAACAGAGAACCCACGCGGCCATGGCAAGAAGAACGTTCCCGATGACGCCGAGGATGCCGGCGGCGCCGAGGGCATGCATCTCGGCGAGGATCTCGCGCCACCCTACGAAGTAGAGGACGCCGGCCAGCAAGCCGAAGCCGATGATGCCCGAGAGAACATACTTCCACCCGATCTTGCGGGGACCCTTCATGCGAGAATACTAGCATGGGGATTCAAGATTGCACAAGGAAGCCGGCTGAACTACGCCGCGTCGCGGGCGAGGAAAGAGAGGACCAAATGCAGCGCGGTGTCCACTGCAGCCGCGCGCACTTCGTCGCGGGTGCCCGGAAAGTGCTCCCGTAGGCTGCGAACGTCATGTTGTCCAGCCACGGCGATGAAGACCAGGCCGACGGGCTTGTCGGACGTGCCGCCACCAGGACCGGCGATTCCGGTGATGCTCACGGCGATGTCGCTCTGAAACCGTCTTCGACAGGATGCTGCCATCGCTTCGGCCGTGTTGGCGCTGACGGCTCCGAACTCGTCAAGGACCGATGGTGGGACCTCCAGCAGGGTTGTTTTGACCGCATTATCGTACGCGATGATCCCACCGAGGAAGTACGCGGAAGCGCCGGGAATCCGCGTGATCTCGTGGGCAAGTCCGCCGGCGGTGCATGACTCGGCGACCGAAATCGTGAGCGCGAGTTCCCGCAGACGCTCGCCCAGTTTCCGGGACGCTTCCTTCATGACGCGGTTTCCTTTCCGTGGCAGCATCGCTTGAGGATCGGGCAGCCGCCACACGCCGGGTTCTTCGGACGGCATAGGGTCCTTCCAAGCCGGATCAGCTGCAAGTGCAGACTCGCCATGAGGTCCGGATCTTTCGGCAGGATGGCGTTTGCTCGTCTGTGTGGCTCTTCGTTTCCGCGAATCCATCCGACGCGTTTGAGGACTCGTCGGATGTGCGTGTCCACCGGGAAGTATGGTACGCCAAAAGAGAACAGCAGAACGATCCCCGCCGTCTTCCTCCCTACGCCTTGGAGCGACAGGAGCCACGTCAGTGCGTCGTCGAGATCCATCGCTGCCAAGAAGTCGATGCTCAACGCGCTGCGCTCAGCCAGGATCCGCCGGAGGGCCTCGCGGATCGACCGGGCCTTCTGCCGCTGAAGTCCGCCCACGCGAATCGCGTTGGCGATCTCGTGCTCCTCGGCCTGAGCGACGGCGTCCATCCGTCCGAATCGGTCGAGGAGTGACCGATAGGCTCGGTCACGATTGGTGTCGGTCGTGTTCTGCGACAGGATCGTGAGGACGAGGGTTGCGACGGGGTCACGCGAGCCCTCAGTCGCCGGGCCGAAACGCGAGGTCAGTCGATCGGCGATCCACCGTGCGTCGCTCGTGACGTCCATTGCACGCGGAGAATAGGAGACGGATGCGCGCGCGCGCAACTGGCCTTCGGCCTCAGGGCCGGAGTAGAATCTGCAGCCGGAGGGATCATGATCGAGGCGCGGGGCGAGCGAGAGATTGTTGTTCGGATGGTCGATGGAGAAGACCTCGTTGCGGAACTGCTGTCCGTTGCCGTTGAGAGCGCGGTGATCCTCGGTGGCATTGGGATGGTCCGCGACGCTCGTCTTGCCTACTGGAACGGGTCTGAGTACGAGGAACACACCGTCCCTGAGCCGACCGAACTCCTCGCGATGCAAGGGAACATCGCCGTCCTCGAAGGGGAAAGGATGGCGCACTGCCACGTGACGGTTGCGAGGCGAGACGGGTCGGTCACCGGGGGGCACTTGATCTCCGCGATCGTCGCCAACACGACAGAAATCGTCCTCGGGCTGCCGTCCGGAATCGTCCTCGAGCGGCGACTCGACGCGAACGGCCTGGCCGGCCTCTACCCGCGCACCTAACCGAAGCGTCCGTCTCCGCGAAGGCCATTGAGGAAGGAGTTCCCATCGACGCGTGGTCGGCCCTCTCGTTGGACCTCGAGAAGCTGGATGAGCTCGTCACCGCAGCCGACGAGTAGGCGACCGGTCTCAGCGAGCGCGATCTCCCCGGAACTCACTGACCCTCTGAGGATGCCTGTCCGGGCACTGCGGTGGATCTTGATCCGCTCTTCGCCAAGCATTGCCCATGCTCCCGGCCAAGGGTTCGTGCCGCGGACGAGATTGTGGACCGCCGCCGCCTGCTTCTCCCAGTCGATTCGGGCGTCGTCGCGCGTTAGCTGCGGAGCAAGCGAGATGCCTTCTTCGGGCTGCGGTTTCGGGTGAAGCACGCCTGCCGCGAGCGCTTCGAGCGTCTGCATGATCACGTCGGCGCCGAGATCGGCCAAGCGGTTCTCGAGTTCACCCTCCGTCTCGTCCGGCCCGATCGGAAGCGTCTCCTGGCAGAGCAGTTCGCCAGTGTCCATCCCACGGTCGATGAGGAACGTCGTGACCCCCGTCGTCTCTTCGCCGCGGATGATGGCCCAATGAACGGGAGCCGCCCCTCGCAAGGCGGGAAGAATCGATGCGTGGATATTGATCGCTCCCCGACCGGCGAGTGTGAACAGGCTCGACTTGAGGATCTGGCCGTACGAAGCGACGACGATCACTTCAGGAGAGGATGCTCGAATTCGGTCGATTGCGTCCTCGGTGTTGACGTTCTCCGGTTGCGCGATCTGCAGCCCGAGGTCGTGCGCCATCCGCTTCACCGGAGACGCCCTGAGGCGCCTTCCTCGACCTGCCGGGCGGTCGGGTTGCGTCACGACCAGCGAGACGTCGTGGTCTCTTCTCAGGCGCTCAAGTGCGGGGCAAGCGAAGGTCGACGTCCCGATGAAGACGAGTCTCAATCGGATTCCTCTCGTTGTTTTCGTCCGTACTCCTTGAGCAGGCTCCGGCGGCGGACCGGACTCAGATGATCGACGAAGAGGTGGCCGTCGAGATGGTCCATCTCGTGTTGAATCGCGCGAGAGAGGAGTCCCTCTCCGGTGATCTCGACGCGCGAGCCGTCGAGGCCTGTTCCCTCAACGGTCGCCCGTTCGCTCCGCGATACGTCTGCGTGAACGCCCGGAACACTCAGACATCCTTCCGTGAATGCCTGCGTTTGCTCCGACGCTTCGACCAGTCTCGGGTTGATCAGCACGTGGAACTCCCCGTTGACGTCGAGAACGATAATCCGCTTGGGAACACCGATCTGCGGGGCCGCGAGCCCCACGCCGTCGGCGCGAATCATGGCCTCGACCATCCGCTCGCAGATCTTCCTCGTCCCTGAGTCGATCGCGCCGACCGGCTCGGCCGGGCGTCTGAGCACGGGGTCGCCGTAGGTTCGAATGCTCATAGACTTCCCTTGCTTGTCGGTCGGCGGCATTATAAGGTTGACGTCGATATGTCACAAGGGAACACGGCTTCCTGGAATACCGTTCGGAAGGTGCTTCGCCTGGAGGCCTCGTCCGGGTTCCTGGATTCGGCGGTGACGTGCGGCCTCGAGGCATTCATCGAGCAGCACATGCCGGGAGCGGGCTCGCTGGTCGCCGGATACCGCCAAGCCGGGCCCCTCAAACGACAGCGGGCCGTGGACGTGCTGTTCGCGTTTCTTGAGGCGGAATCGAATGGGGGCGCGTCGCCGCGCGCGGAGCTGCTGGAGCGGCCGATCACGCAACTTCATGGGGTGGGGGAGAAGCGAGCGGCCGGCCTTCGATCGCTTGGCATCCGGACCCTCGAGGATCTGGTTCTGTACCTACCGCGGAGGCTAGAGAATCGGTCGGAGTTCCAGACGATCGGACGATTGAAGCCCGGCGAGAGCGTCGCAGTGCGCGGGGAGATCCTGGCCGTCGACCAGCGCCGCGTTGGCCGCGGGATGACGATTGTCAAAGCTGCCCTCGGAGACGGGTCGGGCTTTCTCTACGCGGTCTGGTTCAATCAGCCGTGGATCGCCGATCAGCTTCACCGCGGCGAGCGGATCGATCTCTTCGGGAAGGTAGAGCGCAGCCACGGAGAGCTCCAGATGCGTTCGCCCGTCTGGGAACCTGCCGAAACAGGCAGCGAAGTGGGGCGTCTCGTTCCGATCTACTCCGCCACCGAAGCCGTGGGCGAGCGGCTGATTCGCTCGCTGATCGATCGCTACCTCACCGACGCGCTGGAGTTGGTGGGCGAGGTCCTCCCGGAGGATGTGCGCAACGAGAACGCTGTCCTCGCAAGACGTGAAGCGATCGCGGCAATCCATCGTCCTGTCGATCGGGACCACTTCGAACGCGCCCGGCGTAGCCTGGCCTTCGAGGAGCTCTTTCTGTTGCAGCTTGGATTGCTGGCAGTCTCAAGAGAGGAGGAGGGAGTCTCGCGATCCGGCACGGGACAGCTGGTCGATTCGTTCCTCGCGCGTCTTCCGTTCTCGCTTACGCGATCTCAAGCGGGCGTGCTGAGGGAGATCGGGGGTGACTTGTCCCGGCCGATCCGCATGATGCGATTGCTGCAGGGCGACGTCGGTTCGGGGAAGACGCTGGTCGCGCTCGTCGCCGCGCTTTCGGTCATCGAGAGTGGTTCGCAGGTTGCGTTCATGGTTCCGACGGAGATTCTGGCGGAACAGCACGCGACTTCGATCGCGGGCCTGATCGAGGGCCTTCCAGTCCGCGTCGAGCAGCTGACCGGCGCGACGAAGGACAAGAAGCAGGCGATCGAGTCGATTGCTGGGGGAGGGATCGACCTCGTGGTCGGGACTCATGCACTGATTCAGGAGTCGGTGGCGTTCGCAGATCTCGGCCTGGTGATCATCGACGAACAACACCGCTTCGGTGTGGTCCAACGATCGACCATCGAGGAGAAAGGGGAGAAGATCGATCTTCTCGTGATGAGTGCCACACCGATTCCTCGAACGATCGCGCTGACGCTCTACGGGGAATTTGACGTTTCCACGCTGGATGAGCTGCCGGCCGGCGCGCGGCGAATCGAGACCCGATGGGTCGAGGAGACTGACCGCAGTGCGGTCTACGATGAGATTGGACGGAGACTGGTCGAGGGCGGGAAAGGCTACGTCGTGCTCCCGCTTGTCGAGGAATCGGAGAAAGTGGATGCCGGCGCGGCCGTTCAGGTTGCCGAAGAGCTGCGCGCTCGATTCCCAAGCATCGGCGTCGGACTCGTTCACGGGCGACTCTCGCCAACCGAGCGTAGCGAAGCGATGGAGCGATTCGTCAACGGAAGCTTGAGACTCCTCGTTGCTACCACCGTGATCGAGGTGGGAATCGATGTCCGGGATGCGGACTTCATGGTGATCGAACACGCCGATCGGTTCGGCCTCTCTCAACTGCATCAGCTTCGCGGGCG
Source organism: uncultured Thermotogae bacterium (assembly GCA_964570515.1). GTDB lineage: Bacteria > Bipolaricaulota > Bipolaricaulia > UBA7950 > UBA9294 > CAZMYM01. Next base: position 30,418 of record CAZMYM010000021.1, read on the forward strand.
AATCGGGAGATCCGGTCAGGCGGCGGTTTGCATCGCGATTGCCGATGCGAAGACCGAAGAGGGAAAGCGGCGATTGGCCGCCTTCAAAAGACACGATGACGGATTTGCGATCGCTGAGGCGGATCTACGAATTCGCGGTCCCGGTGACCTTCTGGGAACGCACCAGCACGGATTTCTCACACAGCTTCGCGCGGTCGATCTGATGGAGGACCTGGATCTCATCAGCAGGGCTCGCGCCGTGGCGCGACGAGCTTACGATCTCGGCGAGGTCGGACGTTACGCCGGTGAAGTCGAGCGGCGTTTCGGTGAGGTTCTACGGTGGCTGCGGGTCTGAGGGAGGCACTTCGTGCCTCCCTCAGACGCGGGGAGGAATGTGCGCGAAGCACGCACTCTTCTGGCGGTGTCGTGGCGAGCGTATCGTGTGCGTTTGGCTTGAGGCTGTCTACTGGATGCGGGTTCCGACCCGCCGGCCGGCAGCGATTGCCCGAAGCGCGCCGGAGCGGCCAAAGTCGAACACCTCGATCGGAACGGTGTGCTCGCGAAGAATCTCGACGGCGATCTGATCCATCACTCCGTAGCGTTTCTCCAGGTACTCGTCGTACGTGATCTCGGCGAGGAGCTCTGCGTTTCGCGTCGTCGCCGGATCGCCGCTGTAAACCCCCGCAACATTCGACGCCTTGGCGAGAAGATCGGCGCCGATCGAGATCGCTCGAAGCGCTGCGGCGGTGTCTGTGGTGACGAGCGGGCTTCCGGTCCCACCGGCGAACAGCACGATCGACTCACGGGAAAGCGCCGCTCTGGCCGCCCGCACAGAGATCGGGTCAGTGAGCTCCGTGTGGACTGCGGACTGCACGACCACTGTCCGTCCCTCGCTCTCAAGGTGAGCGCGTAGCGCCAGCGCATTGAGAATCGTGGCCAGCATCCCAAGCGAGTCGGCCTCGATCCGATCGAAGCCGGTCGTCCTTGCCCCACGGATGATGTTCCCCCCGCCGACCACGAGGGCGAGTTCCACGCCAGGAATCGGCGCGATCTCGGCGGCGATTCTCGCCAACGCCGTCGCCGAGATCGGACCTTCCGGACCGTGGAATGCTTCGCCGCTAAGCTTCAGGAGGATGCGAGAGCATCCGAGCATCCCGAGACCTCGATGGCGAAGCGAGCGAACTGTTTGACGAAGATGTTCTCGCCGGTCTTCGTGCGGAGGTCGGCAAGCATCTCCTCGATCTTGACGTCGGGGTTCTTGACGAACGCTTGTTTCATGAGGCAGGAGTCCTCGTAGAATCGCTTCTGACGCCCCTCGATCGCCTTGTCGATGATCTCGGCGGGCTTCCCCTGCTCCTCGAGCTGGGCTCGAAACTCGGCGTCCTCCCGTTCGATCACTTCGGCCGGGACGTCCGCGGGAGCGATGTAGACGGGAGCCTCGGCAGCGATGTGCATCGCGACATCGTTGGCGAATTGGAGAAACTCCGCGCTGTTGGCGGCGAAATCGGTGTTGCAGGCGATCTCCACGAGCACGCCAACCTTGCCGGTGTGGTGCACGTAGGCGACGACGCGGCCTTCTTGCGCCTCTCGGCCGATCTGCTCCATCAGCTCGAGCCCCTGCTCACGCAGGATTTCCTTGGCGCGTTCGATGTCGCCCTGCGCCTCGGTGAGCGCGCGCTTGCAGTCCATCATGCCGATCCCGGTCTCGTCGCGGAGCTTCTTGATGTCTTCAGTCTTTATCGTCGTCATCGGTCTCTTCTTCACCCGCTCCGCTCTCTTCGTCGGCATCCGCGGCCTCTTCTTCCGTCGCGGCCGCTTCCGCCCCGGCGTCGTCCGCTTCGCCCGTCTCCTTGGTTTCTACCGTCTCCTCGTCCGTCGCCGCGGCGTCCATCGAATCTTCGTCCGTCGCAGTCTCCGCTTCGGCTTCTGCCGGTTCCTCTTCCGCCGTCACGGAGTCCGTCAGGTCTTCGACCTTCGGTTTGTCCGGGTCTGGGGTGCCCGCGCCGGTTTCCACGAACTCAGCTTCTTCCGTTGCAGGCTCGTCAACCTTTCCTGCTACGGGCTCGTCGGCTTCCGTCGCCTCGCTCTTCGTTTCAATCTCTTCTTCGGAGCTCTCGACGGATCCGTCTTTTGCAGGTGCCTGTGCGGCGGGTCTCGCCGCAGGCTCGTCCTGACGCCCCTCTCGGCCTTCGAGCACGGCGTCGGCGATTCGTGCCGTGATCAGCTTCGTCGCTTTGATGGCATCATCGTTGCCGGGGATGAGGAGGTCGATCGGGTCCGGATCGCAGTTCGTGTCGACGATGGCGATGATCGGGATCCCCACGAGGTTGGCTTCATGGACGGCGTTCGTCTCGACGTCGGGGTCGATGATGTACAACAGGGCAGGCTTCCGTTCCATGAAGCGGAGACCATCGAGGTTGCGCTGCAGCTTTGCCAGCTCGCGCCGCAGTTTGCTCGCCTCCTTGTTCGGCATGTGATCGACCGTTCCGTCTTCGATCTGTCCCTCGAGTCTCTTCATCCGCTCGATCGACTGCCTGATGGTGGCGAAGTTGGTCAGCGTGCCGCCTAGCCAGCGCCGGTTGATGTAGTGGGCACCGCAGCGCTCCGCCTCTTCGACGATCGTCGCTTGGACCTGCTTCTTCGTGCCGACGAACAAGATCTCGCCGCCCGCCGCGACGGTGTCGCGGATGGTGTAGTAGGCCTTCTTGAACATCTCGACCGTCTGCTCGAGGTCGATGATGTGAATCCCTTTTCGTTCGGTAAAGATGTAGCGCGCCATCTTTGGATTCCACTTCCGCGTTCGGTGCCCGAAATGCACGCCGGTTTCGAGCAACTCCTTCATTGTTAGAACTTCCACATCATCCTCCGAGTCCGTGTCAGGTGTCGTATCACAGAAGTATAGCAAACGGCCAACACACCTTCAATCTGGCGCTTACGGCGCACGCGGCGCCTCAAAAGGGGCGTTCGCTTGAACGGCGGCGAAGACCGTATAATCCGGCGTGATAGGTGACCCATGATCGAATCCGACCTCTCCCAGCGAGACTCCGCGGACGTTCGGGAACTCCCGAAGAACATCGAGGCCGAGCAAGCGGTCCTCGGTGCGGCGCTCCTCGACCCGGTCCGAAGCGTCCCGATTCTCGTGGAGCGATTGACTCCGGAGAATTTCTACGTGCAGCGGCACCGCGTGATTTTCCGCACGGTCCGGGAGCTCTTCTCCCGTAGCGAGCCGGCTGACATCGTATCCGTTGCGAACCGCCTCGAGGAGCGCGGGGACATGGAGCGCGCCGGAGGGAGACTGTATCTGAACGAGCTTCTCGATCGGGTCACGACGACGGCGTCCCTCGAGTACTACACCGACATCGTGCGGAAGAAAGCGGTTCTGCGCGCGCTCATTCACGCAGGTGGGCAGATCTCGGAGTTCGGGTACGACGAGGTCAGTGAGGCCGACGAGGTTCTCGACAAGGCGGAATCGCTGATCTTCGAGATCACCGCGAGCAGCCTCGATCGCTCCTATTTCCACGTGGACGACTTTCTCTACGAGCACATCGATTCGCTCGAGGAGCTGCACCGAGATCCGGACCGACAGACCCTTCGCGGCCTGTCGACCGGGTTTCGCGAGCTGGACGAGCTGACCTCGGGCATGCAGGGCTCCGATTTGATCATCATCGCAGGTCGTCCGGGGACCGGGAAGACGAGTTTCGTGCTCAGTCTCGCTCGGTACGCGGCGATCCACGAGAAGGCGGCCGTTGGCGTGTTCTCGCTGGAGATGACCAAGGAACAGCTCCTCGAGCGCCTCCTCTGCGGCGAGGCCAAGGTGAGTCTGCACCGCCTGCGCGGAGGGTACGTCCCTGCGTCGAAGTGGCGAGACATCGCAGCGGCGGCGGGGAAGCTGCAGAAGTCGACGGTCGTCATCGACGACACGCCGGGAGTCTCGATCCTCGAGATTCGGGCAAAGGCGCGAAGGATGGCCTCTCAGTATGGGCTTGACATGTTGATCGTAGACTACCTCCAGCTTGTCGACGCCGGAGTTCGCACCGACATCCGCGAACAGGAGATCGCCTACATCTCTCGCTCATTGAAGAAGCTGGCCCGGGAGCTGTCCGTCCCTGTCTTGGCCGTCTCGCAGTTGAGTCGAGCGGTTGAACGACGAGAGTCGAAGCGGCCGCTCCTGTCGGATTTGCGTGAGAGTGGCGCCCTGGAGCAGGACGCGGACGTGGTGATGTTCATCTACCGCGAGGACTACTACAATCGTCCCGAGGAGAAGGCTCACGTCTCCGGTCAGGGAGCGGGATCGGACGCTGACGTGATCATCGCCAAGCAGCGACACGGACCGCCCGGGACGGTCACCATCTCGTTCAACAAGGCATACGCCAGCTTCTATCCGCGAACACTGGAGGAAGCGCCTTTCTGAGAAAAGGCGTGCCCCCTTCTAGAGCATGCGCCTTTCTTGCGAACGGCGTAGGCCATTCTCCGAATGGCCCGTTCGATGCGTCACCGACGCGAGGATCTCCGTCCCGGCAGCGGCGCCTGGCTCGATGTTCTTCTCGTTCGTATAATTGCGCCGATTGTCCGTACGGAATGGAAAAATGGGAGGGAACATGTCGTATCCGACCGAGTATCGCTATAGCAGGGATCACGAGTGGGTGCGTGTCGATGGGAACCGGGCGCGGATCGGTATCACGGATCATGCCCAAGGCGAGCTTGGCGACATCGTCTTCGTAGAGCTTCCCACAGTCGGTGCAGAGGTTGACCGAGGCGCCACCCTCGGTGCGGTGGAGTCGGTCAAGGCGGTCGGCGACATCCTGGCGCCGCTCTCCGGCAAGGTCGTCGAGGTGAACGAGTCATTGGAGTCGGCTCCGGAGCTGGTCAACAGCTCTCCGCACGAAGATGGTTGGATTCTCGTGTTGGAGCTCAACGACGCCTCGCAAGTCGACGCCCTCCTGGACGCCGCGGGGTACGAACGCCTCCTTAGCGAGGGGTAAGGACGGGATGCAGCGATACGTCCCGAATACGTCCGCCGATCGGCGCGAGATGCTTGCTGCGATCGGTCGGGAATCCGTTGATGAGCTGTTTTCCGATATTCCGACGGCCATCAAGGAGCGTTTCCACCCGTTGGATCTTGCCCCGCGCAGCGAATTGGAAGTGTCCGCGCGCCTGGCGGAGATGGCGGCGGCGAACGTCGGCTCGTCGCTCGTTCCGTTTCTCGGTGGCGGTGTCTACGACCACTACATCCCAAGCGTGGTCTCGCACATCGTCTCCCGCTCCGAATTCTCCACCGCCTACACGCCGTACCAGCCAGAAGTCAGTCAGGGGACCCTGACCGCGATGTTCGAGTTCCAAACCATGACTAGCGAGCTGACGGGGATGGAGATCGCCAACGCTTCGATGTACGACGGAGCGACCGCGCTCGCCGAGGCAGCGTTGATGGCGGAGCGGATCCGAGGGTGCAAGCGGATTGCCGTGGTGAGAACGCTCTTCCCGCACCTTCGGCGTGTGCTCGAGACCTACGCGTGGGCGTCGGGCGTGAGCCTGCTCGAGCTTCCCTATAACCTGTCTGGGCGCGGTGACTTCAGCGATCTGCCCGACGAACTCTCCGCTCTGATCGTTCAGACGCCGAACGCATTCGGCGTGATCGAGTCCCTCAAAGGCCTAAAGGAACGGATCGGCGATGCCTTACTGATCGTGTCCGCGTATCCGCTCTCTCTGGGGTTGCTCGAGCCGCCCGGCGCCTTCGGGGCGGACGTCGTGGTCGGAGAAGGCCAGTCGCTGGGCCTGCCGATGGCCTACGGTGGCCCGATGCTCGGGCTGTTTGCGACGCGCAAGGCGTACCTTCGACAGATGCCCGGCCGAGTGGCCGGCCAAACCGTCGATGCAGAGGGAAACGTCGGATACGTCATGGCGGCGCAGACGCGAGAGCAGCACATCCGCCGTGGGCGGGCAACATCGAACATCTGCACGAATTCCGCGCTCTGTGCCCTAGCAGCGACCGTCTACCTTGCGAGTGTTGGCGGGAACGGGCTGCGAGGCGTGGCCGAGCTCAATCTCGAGAAGGCCCACGCATTGGCCGAGCGAATCACGAAGCTCGATCGGTTCGATCTCGCGTTTGACGGGCCGTTCTTCAACGAGTTCGTGGTTCGAACAACCGAGAATCCGATCGCAGTGAAGGCCCGCCTTGCGGACGCGGGATTTCTCGTCGCCCAGCCAGCAGATCTTGCGGCCCTGGGGGTCGAGCGCGGGCTCCGAATCGCCGTCACCGAGAAGCGAACTCAGGACGAAATCGATAGGTTCGTGGCGGTACTCGGAGGCTCGGAATGAAGACGATCTTCGAACGTCCGACGAGCGATGCCACGGACGGCCTCTTTCCTCGGCCAAGCGAGGGGCGTCCGATGGACAAGCACGGAATCGAGGATGATCTTTTCCGGACCGGGCCGCCACGGATTCCATCCGTGAGCGAACCGATCGTTGTGCGCCATTACACGGCGCTGTCGAAGACGAACTTCGGGGTCGACGATGGGTTCTACCCGCTCGGTAGCTGCACGATGAAGTACAACCCGAAGATCAACGAGGATCTTGCCGGGCTCCCGGGGTTTACGAATCTGCATCCGATGTCCGACCCGGAGCTCGTTCAGGGAGTCCTGAAGCTCCTTCACGAGTTGACTCGCTTGCTGGAACGGATGGCCGGTCTGCCCGCGGTCTCCTTGCAGCCGGTTGCCGGGGCGCACGGCGAGTTGACCGGTATGTTCCTGTTCAAACGGCATTTCGAGGAGCGCGGCGAGGCGAACCGAACGCGCATTCTCCTTCCCGACTCCGCGCATGGGACGAACCCGGCGTCGGCAGCGCTCGCCGGATTCTCGGTGGCCGAGATTCCGTCGGACGACCGCGGGATGGTCGACATCGAGGCCCTTCGTTCGATGCTCGATGAGACGGTCGCCGGGATCATGTTGACGGTGCCGAACACCCTCGGGATCTTCGAAGAGCGGATTCTCGAGATCACGGAGGCGGTGCACGGCGCCGGCGGGTTGTGCTATTTCGATGGTGCGAACCTGAACGCGTTCCTTGGGCGTGCCTGCCCCGGCGACATGGGAGCGGATGTCTTCCACTTCAATGTGCACAAGACGTTGTCGACGCCTCATGGGGGCGGCGGGCCGGGGGCCGGTCCGATTGCCGTCTCCGAGGAACTCGCCGATTACCTGCCGATTCCGCGAATCGTGGAGCGCGATGCAACGTACGGCCTCGACTGGGACCGCCCACGGTCGATCGGTGCCGTCCACTCGTTCTACGGGAACGTTCTCGTGGCGGTGAAAGCCTACGCCTACCTGCTACAGCTCGGCGACGAAGGCCTGCGAGATGCCAGCGCGAATGCAGTACTGAACGCGAACTACCTGCAGACTCGGCTGAAGAGCACGTTCGAGCTTCCCTATGACGGCCTATGCAAGCACGAGTTCGTTCTCTCAGCGAAGGGGCTGCCCAATGGGATCAACGCGCTCGATGTCGCCAAACGCCTGATCGACTACGGCATTCACCCCCCGACGATCTATTTCCCCCTGATCGTTCGCGAGGCATTGATGATCGAGCCGACGGAGACGGAAGGGAAGGCGGCGCTCGATCACTTCGTCGACGTGATGGAACAGATCGCTACGGAAGCCGATGCCGAGCCGGATCTCCTGCGGACGGCGCCTCACGAAGCTCCCGTCCGCCGGCTCGACCAAACTCGAGCCGCACGGGACGCGGTGCTGACGTATCCGATGGAGGGTCCGGCGTCCTAGCGGCCGTTACCCCTGAAGGTTTCCCAGGATCGATTCCTCGAGGCGAGTCGCGATTTCTTTGCACAACGTCTCGTCGTCGGCCTCGACGGTCAGACGGATGACGGGTTGCGTCCCCGATGCGCGGGCAATCACGCGGCCGCGCGGCCCTAGGTCTTGTTTCGCGTCGGCGATCGCGGCTTGGATCGGCTCGCGCTCAAGTGCTTCACTCGGGTGTTCGCACGGAATCGTTCGATGGATCTGAGGGTAGAGCGAAATCTCTTCGGCCAGAGCCTCAAGGTCGCTTTCCGCCTCGTGTGCGACCTCCAGGAGCTTGACGGCGGTCAGGATGCCATCGCCAGTGGGAGAGTGATCGGCGAAGATGATGTGTCCCGACTGCTCACCGCCGAGCTGCGCCTTATGGGCCAGGAGCGCCTGTGACACGTTCCGGTCTCCGACGGGTGTTCGGATGAGGCGGATGTCTCGGTTGGCCAATGCCTTCTCGAGACCGAGATTGCTCATCACGGTGGCGACGACGATGGCCGGGGTGAGCGTGCCCCTCTTCTGCATGTGCAGTGCAACGATCCCCATCATTCGGTCGCCGTCGATGGTTCGTCCGCTCGGCGTGACCAAGAGAACGCGGTCTCCGTCTCCGTCGAACGCGATGCCGAGGTCCGCGTTGTGCTGGCCGACGGCGTCTCGAATCGCCTCGAGGTGGGTCGATCCGCACTCCTGGTTGATTCGCGATCCGTCCTGCTCGGTGTGCAGTTCGACCACATTGGCGCCCAGATGGCGGAGGACGTGCGGCGCAATCTTTCCTGTGGCGCCGAAGGCGCAGTCGACGACGATCCTGTACGTCGAGAGGTCGATCTCCTCTACGTCAATCGTTCCGGAGAGAAACGCGGCGTAGCGCGTGGCGGCTGCTTCGAGTTCACGAATCTCCCCTACGCGCTGTGCAGGCGGCAGGGCCACGGTGAGGAGAGCTTCGATCGATCGTTCCTCCTCGACAGGCAGCTTCATCCCGCTTGCGTCGAACAGCTTGATCCCGTTGTCAACAGGGGGGTTGTGCGACGCGGACACGACCGCGCCGAAGTCGGCGTGCTCGTCCTTGATCAGGAATGAGATCGCCGGAGTCGGGATCACGCCGGCGAGGAATACGTCGATCCCCGCAGACGCGAACCCCGCAGCGAGCGCGGCTTCGAGCATTGGTCCGCTCGTTCGTGTGTCTCGTCCGATGATCGCCCGTCCGCCTGAGCTTGCCATATGGTGGGCCGCGGCGCGGGCGAGTTTGAGTGCCAGTTCGGGCGTGAGGAGATCGTTCGCACGCCCACGAATGCCGTCCGTTCCGAAGAGGCTCGTCATTGCAGCAACCATCCCACAGACGTCGAGAATGCGGGAATCGGTAACGCAATTGGATAGATGAACTCTACCGCAAAGCCGAAGATGAGCGGCTCCAGCAGGTGAACCTCGTACGACATACCGCCACCCAACACGAACGAGGGTCCATACGCGAGAAGATCGAAGTACGACGCACCCGTCACCAGGCGCAGGTACGTCACCTCGCGACTGCCGGGCTGGCTCAGGCGGATGTCTGCACCGATAGTGAACAGGCCTCTTCCTTCCGTTGTGAGGAAGAACGAGGCGGTGCCCACACCGAACGCGAGGTTGGTCGTCGCCTCGATGCCCACGAGGAACGGGACTCCCGTCCATGGAAGAACGGTGCGAAGGCTGATCGATCGGAAGAAGCCCTGGGAACCGCCCGTGACCCCTCCGACTGCGATCACAACCAGGGCGAGAACCAAGACTCGCATTGCGTGGCTACGCATGGCGGGAGTTTACCGAAGCGGGATTCGGGTCGCGAACCGCGAGCTACGGCTCGATCCAGCGGATGATGTCACCAATCGCGGGATCGAATTCGCTCGCTGTCACGGCATACGATACGTGATCTCGCACCTCAACGATCACGATCTGTCCTCGAACCGATGCGTGCTCAACGTCGACGACCTCGAAGAAATCGCCTTTGGAAACCCCAGATGCCGATCCGATGTTGATCGCGATGCGGCCGTCGGGAAGGATCGCTGCGACCTGTCCCTGGACGGAAGGATCAGACGGCGCTGCCGCCTCGAAACGCACTGCCGATTCCGTACCCGCGGAGGCTGCAATGCTCGTGAGAGCGGGGACAAGGACTGCGACGAGCCGGTCGACCGCTTCATTCACGGCACCGCCGAAGATCGATTCCTCGAAGGGCATGCTTCCGAGTGCGATCTCGCCGAAGAGCGGAAACAGGCTGATTCCAGGCTGGATCTGGAACGTCTGCGACGCGGTGTAGGACGAGCCGTCCCAGAGCTTGGCGACGTAGACGCTCGGCGACACTTGCGCACTGAACGAGTCCCGCTGATCCCAGAACCACGTTCCGCATCCTCCCAAGGCCGTGTACTCCCATCCGAGCCACTGGAGGAACGACCCCGTCGTTGTATGGATCTCCACGCTGTACCAGGCGGCCGCTGACGGGTTGAGGTATCCGATGGAGACCGTCTCGCCGCCGTGATAGGCATTGCGATCGGTTCGTAGTCCTCCTCCGCACACGTCGATCGCCCCAGGAAGAGAGAAGAGGGCGTCGAGGTCGATGGATAGCTCGGTCGATCCTCTGTGGCTGCCTTCCGCTGAGAAACCGAGGATCCTGTCGACCGTCGGGACGTTGATGACGTCTGCAGCGAGTGATACGTTGGCGGCGCCTTCGCCGAGGCTGAAGGGTCCAAGGCTGATGGAGGATTGTGAGGTGTCAATGTCGATGACCGACCCAGTGACGAGGAGATCGGCGCCCAGAATCCCGGCTGCCAAGGAGACGTCGGAGAGAAGGTACGGATTCAGCCCTTGTTGTTGCATCGTCTCCAGGAGCTCTCGCTGGTGAACCGTGCGGATCCCGGTTTGGGTCAGACGCTCACTCAGCTTGTCCGCGACGCCGTCGCCGACGTTGAGCAAGCCCGATGCGCTCCGATCCTCGAACGGGCCGACAGCGACTCGGAGTCCCCCCATGCTCCGCGCGATGTCGGCGGAGTACGGAACGAGCACATCGAATTCTTCGACGTTGTTCGATTCGTCGTCTTCGCTGATTCGGTCGAACGGCTGATCGGCCTCCACCGAGACCACGTGAGGCCCTTCCTCGGTGACCCAAGACGTGGAGGCATCCTTTCGGCGCCCAGAGCCCAGGCCCAAGCCGACCGAGCCGGTCTCCAGACGATGGCCGTCGACCTCGAACCGCACGGAAAACCGGGTGTCCGCGTCCTCATTCCCGATGTTCTCCAACGTGGCCGTCAGTAGAACGGTCGCGCCGGGAAGTGGATCCGACGGTTCCACGGTGAGTGCGACGACGATGAGATCGGGACCGGCCATCGCCTGCCAGCCGCACAGAACCAGAAACAGCAACGCGGCGACCATGCCGGCCGCGGTCAGCCGATGCCCTCCATCTTTGGCGTTCACGACACCAGGACGTACACAGCGATGGTCGGTCGGTGTCACGGTTTTCTTTCCACCTCGCCGGTTGGGTTCGTCTTGCGAGTCTATCACAGAACTCGCTTCATCCTCATCGCGGCCACCGTTGCGGATCTCGGTAGATCTCGCTAGATCTCGCTAGATCTCGCTCCAGTTTCTCCCGACCGCCGTCTTCACCTGCAAAGAAACCTTGAGTGGCAGAACACCTACCATTGCAGTTGCGATCTGCGCAAGCGCGTCCTCGCACGCTTCCTCCGGGATCTCGAAGACGAGCTCATCGTGAATCTGAAGGAGCATCTTGGCTGCGAGCGTGTGCGCTTCGATTGTCTCATCGATGCGAAGCATCGCCAGCTTGATGACATCGGCCGCACTGCCCTGGATCGGGGTGTTGACTGCGTTTCGCCGGTCGAAGTTGCGGCGTGCGACGTTGCGGGACCCCAATTCCCGCAACGGTCTGCGCCGACCAAGGATCGTCTCGGCGTAGCCGCGCTCGGTCGCCTGGTCGATCAGCCGGTCGATGGTCTCTCTCGTCTTCGGGTACGCGTCGAAGAAACGATCGATGAATCCCTTCGCCTCCGACTGTGTCACGCCCAGGTCCCGTCCGAGGCCGTACGGACTGATCCCGTAGAGAATGCCGAAGTTGATCCGTTTGGCCGTCGTTCGCTGCACCTCGGTCACGTGGTCCTCGGGGATTCCGTAGACGTGGCTAGCCGTCAGCCGATGAAGGTCGGCACCCGCCTCGAGTGCGTCGATCAGCCGCTCGTCTTCGGAGATGTGGGCAAGGAGGCGCAGCTCAATCTGGGAGTAATCCGCCGATATCAACGCAGACCCCTCGGGTGCGATGAACGCTCGCCGGATTCGCCCGCCGACCTCAGAGCGGGTCGGGATGTTCTGCAGATTCGGGTTCGAGGACGACAGCCGGCCGGTCGCCGTCGAAGCCTGGTGGAAGGACGTGTGGATCCGTCCCGTCTCCTTGCTGACCGCTTTTGGGAGCTGATCGATGTAGGTCGTGAGGAGTTTCTTCAGTTCGCGGTGGACCATCAGCTTCCCGGGAAGAGGGTGATAAGCGGCAAGCTCACTCAACACACGCGCGCTCGTCGAGGGGCCGGTCTTCGTTCGGTCGATGACCGGGAGCCCCAGGCGGTCGAACAGAATCTCGGCCACCTGCTTCGGGGAATTGGGATTGAACGGTCCTCCGGCCATCTCGACCAAGTCAGCTTCGACGATCTGGATCTCCTTCCGAAGCTCGTCACCTTGCTCGGCGAGAACGTCCGTGTCGACGAGAACCCCGTTGCGTTCCATGCGGGCTAGCACCGTGATCAGCGGGATTTCTACTTCGCTGAACAACGAGGTCGCGCCGACCTGTTCGAGTGCGCGGGCCAGAGGGGCGTGAAGTCGCTGAACGATCTCTGCGTCCTCAGCCGCGTACTGTGTCGCCGCATCGAGTGGGACCGACGCGAACGATCCATCCTTCCCCGCCACCTCCTCGTAGGTCGTTACTCTGTGGGCGAGATACGTTTCGGCGATCTGTTCGAGGTTATGGCGGCGTTCGTCCGGACGA
>CAZMYM010000022.1:0-18930 GCA_964570515.1 uncultured Thermotogae bacterium
GTTTGATCTGCAGCTTCACCGACTGGTCTACGCTCTTGAAGAGATCGTTGAGTCGACAATGGCTGTCCCGGCGCGTCCGGACGCAGAGGAATCGATCGACAATCTGCGCATCCTGCTCGATAGCATCATCATGGATGCCTCGTTCGGGATGGAAGGTGAGCAGTTCGAGCAGCTCGAGGAGGCCGTCTACAAGACCGCCCACCTGCTTGGTAGGCGGATCAAGGATCTGGCGAAGCGCGTCGAGCCGAAGACGGGTGCCCCGAGGCTTGCCCATCTCGTCGAGAAGCTGGAAGGGCTCCTCTTCCGCCTCGACGCCCTCATCCTGCACCACTTCCCACGACGCGGGTGAAGCCGCGCTTGTCGGCGGGTCCGGCTGAAGCCGGACCCGCCTGTTCCTAATATCACCAGCGCGAACGCAGCTCCATCCCATCTGCAGCTGCACAGCCTCTGTCGCGCGTCAGCGACTTGGCTCGATGGCGATGCAGCAAGTCCGGGACGCTAGCGGGCGATGAGTCCGAAACAACGAACTCGTGCGGGCGCATCTGCTGTTCTCACTCTTCTGGAACCATGCCCCACCGAAAAGCGTGTCTTGGAGGAGCAATGACACTATAGTATGACGTTGGGTGTACGCTACGCAGAACCCTATCCAGTAGGCACGGGGGCGGGAATGCAGAGCAATCTGAATCAGCCGGGTCTCCTGCCCATTCATTCACGATCACATCAGCGGATTCCTGATTCTCTTAGGTCCTCTCTCACACAACACACAATCAACACTGGCAAGACCGTTCGGAGGTGGTCTGGATGAGATTTGGAGCCGTTCGACGTCGGACTCGCATCGTGTTCGGCATGCTGCTCGTCCTGCTGTTGGCATTCGCCCTGAGTGGAGCTGCCCCGCAGCAGGAAGACGCGTGGATCGATCAGCTAACCGTGAGCCATCAGGCAGGCATACGACTGGACGTGACCTCGCCACACTTCGCGAGAGCCTGGCCGGGCAGCTACCTTGGCTTGGGCATCGGAACTGATTTGCATCTGTTCGGGAGCGACTTGACGATTGATGCGTTTCCCGGCGTTGTTGTCGTCGATGAACGAGGAACTCACTTCTTCTGGATAGAAACCACAGAGAGTGAGCTAAGAGAAGTCAGAGACCTCAATGAAGCCCGAGGCATCTGCTACGTAATCACGGCATACATCAATGATAACGAATACCTCGTTTGGAACGATACGATCTATGCCAAGCGCGACGCCGGGGACAATTGGGCCATTGAGCTGGAGTGGGCTCGTGACGCCGCGCTCGCCAACCTGCTGGCTTTCGGCGTTAGCACGGGATACCGAGTCTATCGTCGCTTCGTTGCTCTCAATGAACTGGGCTGCGTTTGCCAGACCTCATATCCAGACTTGGTGCTGATCGAGGAATTCCCATCCGATCCAGAGGAATTGCGAATCATTTTTCAGGACCACGGACACTACGGCGATAATCCTGAAGGAAGCCCTGCTATCGGAGCCCCGGGGCAAGTGTTCGACAGCCCTCCGCTTGGCAATCTCGGCGTCGGAATGGCAGCTCCGGCAGGTGGATCGGGAAATGCCTCGTTTGCCGGCCGCGTTGGAATCGGCGGAGCGCCTGACACTGCTGCATGCTTGAATATCGTCGATCACCTCGGAGCCGACATCCGCCTGGACGCCACGCTGGCATCCACTAGCACATCCCTTGCTGGACAGGTCTGGACGATCCGATCGTCGACAGCCGGATCTTTCACGGTTACTGACAATGCTCCTCCTGGCACGTTTTGCGCGGGCGGCAATCCACGACTGGAGATCAATGCGGCGGGAAAGGTTGGCCTGGGTGTCAGCCCTGTTGGAGGACCTGCTGGATCGCTGGAAGTCGCTCACAGTCTTGGCGTAGGAATGGTGAGTCCTCCTGACTGTGGCGATGTATCTATCGCTGGAACTCTCAATGCAAACGCAGCAGCAATCACAGTCGATCTTACAGTTGATGGGGTCATCGATACGTGGGACCTGTTCGTCATGAATGATGTGGACATCCTGAACAACCTTTTCGTGGCGGGTAATGCGGATGTTCTAGACCTGAATGTTGAGACGGACATCAATGTAGGGAGAGATCTAATGGTTGGTAGGGACCTCCATGTCAACGGCGTCAAGTTCTTCGTCCAGGAGCATCCGACGGATCCGACGCAGGAGATCGCCTATGCGGCACTGGAGGGCCCGGAAGCAGGAACGTACGTGCGTGGCACCGCGTCCCTCACCGACGGTGAAGCAGTTATCGAGCTTCCCGAATCGTTCCATCTGGTCACAGCGGAAGAGGGGTTGACCGTCCAGGTCACGCTGCTCGAACCATGTAACGGCCTCTACGTCGCCGGGAAGAGCACCGAGCGGATCGTCGTTCGCGAACTCCTCGACGGTACCAGCAACGCCAAGTTCGACTACCTCGTTCAAGGTGTACGTGTGGGGTACGAGGACTATTACCCGATCCGCACGGTACCAGAAGAGGGCTAATCCGGGTCTTGTACAAGAAGGAGGGATAGGCAATGAAACCTCAACGACAGAAGATCTGCACAGCAATCGCGCTCGTTCTAGCTCTTCTCATCACCTCGGTCGCGATGGTGGCCAACGACACAAATTCTCTTCCTCGGGACTGTGTCCGAATACTGGGCGAAGTGCCCGGGAAGATCGACTCGCTGACGTTTAGCTCTGACGGGCGAACCCTGGCTGTGGGATCGTACGATGGGACCACGTCGCTCTGGGATATTGCGACTGGTCAGGAACTGCGAACTTTCTCAGGAAGTTGGGGATGGGTCGACGCGGTGGCGTTCAGCCCTGATGGACGGTTGCTCGCAACCCGCAATTACTACGACGGCGAGGGCGTAAACACTCTAGCCGTCTGGTCTGTGGAAACCGGCAGATTACTCTGGACTGCAACGAGGTACGTTAGCGGGGATCCGCTATTCCTCTCCGACAGCCGCTTGCTGTCTGGCTACGGCATGGTGCGGAATGCAGAGACTGGGGCAGAGATCCAGCAATTTGACTGGTACGACAATGCATTCGTGGTAGCGCTGAGTTTGGATCGAAGATTGATTGCGACAAAGCCGAGCAGAAGCTTGGCCAAGATTGAGATTCGGGACCTGCAAACAGAACAGATAGTACGAACCTTGGTCACAGCTAAGCATCCTGTACACTCCAACGAACACTCCGATCTCATCAAAGCCGTCGCATTCTGCAATGACTGCTCGTGTCTGGCAACGATCAACTATTCGAGCGAAGTGAAGCTGTGGGATATGGTCAGTGGCAATGAGCTCTTGTCGATAGCCACCCCCGGAGGGGCTGCGACTGTGCTTGATCTCCATCCGGAAAACGAGGTTCTCACGGTCGGATGGTCCTTCAGTGGGGCACGAGCGAGCGAAATCCGGCTCTATGATATGGAGACCGGCACAGAGATTCCTTCCCTACTGCTAGATCACGACTGCTCTTCTCCTTTCGCATTCAGCCCAGACGGATCCCAGTTCGTTTGTTGTGCTGATGATTCGCTTCTCGTTTGGAATGTTGACTCGTTGCTGCCTGCTGCACCCACGATCTGGCTGACAAGTAGTACGCAAGAGATACGGCTTGGGAGTTCGGTCGAGGTGAAGATTGGCTTTGAGGAGCCGAATCTGGATCTCAGATATGCTCACTTCACTGTGCTTGAGGGACCCTCACAGGATGTCTCGTTCGATCTGGAGCAATCTCAGTATCATCAGAATCAGGTTGGATCTCTTGTTTTCCCACTATTGCTTGCCCTCCCCGGCACACATAGAGTGCAACTGGAGCTGATCGACGGACAAGGTTTGACCAGTAACTCCGTTGAGTTCACCGTCGACGTCGTTGTGCCGAAGCCGCCATCGATCACGCAGATCACCTACCCCATGTTCGTGACCAGCGAACAGAGCCTAAATGTGGCTGTTGACTTTGTCGATCAAGATGCTGATCTTGTGGCTATTCGCTACACGGTCGAAAAAGGCGACCTTGACGACTTCACGCTCAATCTCACCCAGGTGCCGTACGCGGAGCAGGTTGTGGGTCTGGCTGAAGGGGAGTTCTCGTTCGAGATCGTCCCCACGGAGCCGGGCACGTACCGCATCCAGGTGACACTGGTCGACGCCACGGGGCTGGAGAGCGAGCCAGTTGAGTTCGAGTTCGAGGTGTACACGCCGATGCCGCCCGCGATCACCCGCGTCACATTCCCGTCATCGATCGGCATTGATCAAGACCAAAACGGCCTTGTCCGATTCGAGGATGCCGAGGGCGACATCGTCGAAGCGCGCTTCGAGATTATCGAGGGAGATGCGGCAACGATCGAGATCGATCCAGGCCTAAGCTTCGACCCCGAGATCGAAGGAGAAACGGACGGCGCGTTCCGTTTCTCCGTACGCGTCAATCAGGAACAGACCGTCACGCTCAGTCTGATCCTCATCGACGACGCCAGCCTGGAGAGCGAGCCGTACGAGTTCACGTTCGACGTGGAGTAACAAAGGAGCCTCCAATGCGAGAAACAATGCAGAGGATAGCGATGGCAGCTTCAGTGATGCTGCTATTCGCAGGGATGCTATGTCTTTGCTCCGACGTCGAGATCCCGTTGCCTGAAGGAGCGATCGCGAGGCTGGGCACAGGATGGATCTCAGGCATCGCATGTTTCTCACCTGACGGTGAGCACTTGGCCATTACCACTAGCCTCGGAATCGAGCTGGTCGATTTTGAAACCATGACAGCCATTCGCTTCTTCGGCGACCAGCTTGGCGCTGCTGACTCCACCGACATCGGACCGGTCCTCTCGATCGGGTTCAGTCCGGACGGATCTGTGCTTGCATCGGCAGCTGCAGACCGGACCATCAAGCTCTGGGACATACAAACCAGTGCACAGTTGTGTGTCCTTGACGGACACACGGACTCGGTGGATGCGATTGCGTTTTCGCCACGCGGAGGGCTGATCGTCTCAGGCTCACACGACGATAGCGTCAGACTGTGGAGCACAGACACCGGAACCGAGGTACACGCCCTCATCGGGCACACCGGTGACGTGACATCGGTCGCCTTCAGTCCTGATGCGAGTATCGTGGCCTCGGGTTCTTCCGACCAAACGGTCAGGCTGTGGGATCCTGAGACTGGTGAGAGCCTTCGCGTGTTGGTTGGTCACATGGAGTCCGTGACATCGGTCGCATTCAGCTCAGACGGCAAGATCCTTGCCGCAGGGTGCCAAGACAGCACAATCCTGCTATGGGTTGTAGAGACTGGGCGGACTCTTAGTAGAATCACTGGACACATTGGACCTGTGACCTCTGTGGCGTTCCACCCTAAGGATCATATCCTGGCTTCTGGATCACGAGATGACTCCGTGAAACTGTGGAACGTCGACACAGCACAAGTGCTGTGCACGCTCGATGGGCACAGAAGCGATGTTACTTCAGTTGGTTTCGGAATCGACGGACAGCTTCTCGTATCGTGTTCCTTGGACCGCAAGGTCAAGATCTGGGACACGGATGCTGGTGCTTGCTTGAACACATATTGGGGGCATCGAACAGGCTCGGTCATGGATGTGGTGTTCAATCCCGGCGGCAGAGTACTGGCAAGCGCATGGAGCGACCGTTTGATCTCGCTGTGGGACACAACCTCAGAGCAAGAACCGCAGGATATCCCCAGCCACTCATGGTATGCATTCTCGATTGACTTCAGCCCGGATGGCGAGGTGCTGGCAAGCGGCTGTTGGGACAAAACCGTGAGTCTCTGGAATCTCAGGACGAATGAGGAAATCTCGACGCTTCGCGGCCACACCGGCCATGTACACTCAGTGACCTACAGTGCAGATGGAAGCTTGCTTGCCTCGGGAGCCGAAGGCGGGAGGGTGAAGCTGTGGGAGCCCACTTCCGGTGCTCTTGTGACTACCCTCCCTGAGCAAGCTATGCCGGTCCATGATGTCGCGTTTAGCCCGAACGGGCTGTTGCTCGCAGTCGCTCTTGGAGATGGAACCGTCGAGATCTGGGGAGTCAGTTCGGCTCAAGAGGTCGCCTGCCTTGCAGGTCATGCGGGCCCTGTCCGCTCAGTATGTTTTCATCCGAGCGGTCGCTTACTAGCTTCCAGCTCAGACGACGGAACAACTGCCGTGTGGGAACTGAGTTCCGAACAGGTCGTAGCGCGGTTTGTTGGGCACAGCGACTCCGTTCGCTCAGTGTGTTTCAGCCCCAATGGCGATGTGCTTGCCACGGGGTCATGGGACAGCACATGCAAGCTTTGGGATTCGCAGACTGGCCGCGAGTTAGCCACGCTCTCCGGGCACACGAAAGGAATCCGAACAGTTGACTTCGACATCGACGGCGCAACACTCGCCACCGGCTCAGCAGATGGGACGATTCTTCTGTGGGATGTGTCACAAGCTCTCTCCAGTCCTCCGCAGGTCTGTGCGATCGAATCTCTTGACCTCATAGTGAGTGGAGACTCAATTGAGGCAGCTGTCGTCTTCGATGATCTCAACCAAGATGTTGTCGAGGCCAGGTTCACAGTCCTGGATGGTTCACTCGACGACTTCACGCTCGACCTGACCCAACCTCCCTTCGCGGAACAGGTGATCGGCCTGGCTGAGGGGGAGTTCGCGTTCGAGATCACGCCCACGGAGCCGGGCACGTACCGCATTCAAGTGACGTTGGTCGATGTGTCAGGCTTGGAGAGCAAGCCGGTCGAGTTTGCGTTCGAGGTGTACACGCCGACACCGCCCCTGATCGACCGCATCACGTTCCCGGGTTCGATCAGCGTGAATGAGGATCAGAATGGCCTCGTCCGGTTCGAGGACGCCGAGGGCGACATCGTCGAAGCGCGCTTCGAGATTATCGAGGGCGACCCGCTGACAATCGAGATCAACCCCGGTCTAAGCTTCGATCCCAAGATCGAGGGCGAGACCGACGGCGCATTTCGATTCACCGTTCGCGTCACGCAAGCGCAAACCGTCACGCTGTGGCTAATTCTCGTTGATGCTGCAGGGCTGGAAAGCAACCCATACGAGTTCACGTTCGATGTGGAGTGAGCGAGGAGAGGAATCGTGAGACAAGAAACGAGATCAGCGTTGACAGTAGTCCTGAGCATGGCTTTCCTCGTTCCCCAAGGTGAGATCATCCGGCCTCGGGGAACGGAGCATTGACGGAGTCTGCGCATTGCCTGACAAGGAGTACGTCATTGTCAAAGCATCATTTCGTATCGAGTTGTCCAAATCGCCCGCAGCGCGGGAACCCTGGAAGAACGACTGACTGTGCAGCGGCCTTTGCGTCGTCGAGAGGAGTACTGAACGGATGCCATGGCCAAGTTCGACTAGCTCGTTCGGGGCGCTCGCGAAGGGGACGACGACGGCACCCGAATTTGAGGAGCTGCTGAGTAGCACCAGCTCCTCGCGTACAGGGAGGGAGAGGAGATGAATAGAGGATCAGTGAACCCCCGATACCGCATTGTAGCCGTGATCGCCATCCTGCTTGGGTTAGCGATTCCTCTGAATGGTCTTTGCGCGTCCATTCCATCAGATTGCGTTCGGATTCCTGTTAGGACCGGCGCTGTGGCATTCAGCCGAGATGGTGCATCTCTGGTCTGGGGGAGTATTGGCGGAGCGACGCTCCGTGACCTGTCATCAGGAACGACACGTGTATTTCGTTTCGAGAACCTTGTGGCAGGCTGCCGAACGTTTTCTTTCAGTCCGAACGGACGTCTATTGGCTGCTGTAGTCTACAATAACGACATTGGGTATGGGGCTGTCGCGTGGAATCTGGAAAGTGGCCAGTGCCTCTGGGAGTCCTGGACATCCTGGTATGTTTGGTTCCTGTCTAACGACCTACTGTTGGGGGGGGGGGGGCGCATCTTGGACGGGGAATCGGGGTCCGGGCTGCCTTCCCTGGAGATTTGGGAGATCTGGCGGGGCGGGGTTGCGAATGAAGATTTGCCTGTTTTGATTGGCCACGATGATCAAAGGATTCACGAAGTCGTCAAGTGGGAGATGGACGGGCTTGCAGCGAGGAAGGTACTGACTCTACCAGTGTTGTTCCCGACGGCCATCAACGACATGGCGCTCAGTAGTACCGGTCATCGACTCGCAACCGCATGCGGTAGTGTGGAAATCTGGGATCTGGCAAATGGAAAAGAGCTCCTGTCGATCAAGGGGCCCGAGATTATTCGGGGAAGCGACAGCTATGCGAGCACAGTGGAGCTTGACCCAAGTGGCCAGATCCTTGCTGTCGATTGGCGTGACTACGATTCAGGAGCGAAGAAGTTCGTACATTCGGTCAGGTTGTACGATCTTGCCACATATGGTGAGATCCCCTCTTTGCTCTCAGCATTCAATTGCTCTCCTCCTTTCGCGTTCAGTCCAGACGCCTCGCAATTCCTCTGTCTCGTTGACGATGAACTCGTGGTGTGGAACATGGAGTGCTTGGTTCTGACTGCTCCAACCGCCTTCTATATCTCACATACGGATGAAGTGCAAGTGGGAGATCCGATAGAGGTAAGGGTTGGATTCGATGATCCGAACGAGGATCTTGTGGAGGTGCGCATCACAGTTCGTGACAGTCCCTCCGAGAGTACCTCCCTTGATCTTGACCAGTCAGCATATCAGAGTCAGATTCAGGATCGCTCGGAGGGGGCTGTCGCCTTGGGGTTTGTCTTAGCGACGCCCGGGATATATCAGATACAAGCGGAAATTGTGGACGCACAAGGCTTCGCAAGCAACCCCGTCTTGTTCGCGGTGCGTGTCCACGCACCGTCACCACCTTCGATCATACGGATCGCGTGCCCTGAAGCCGTGATCAACGGAGTTCCCGTGCCCGTGAGTGTTACCTTCGCGGATGAAGAGGCAGACCTCGTCTCAGCTCACTACACAGTAACAGAAGGATCACTGAACGACTTCACCCTCGATCTCACCCAGCCCCCGTACGCGGATCACGTAGTTGGAGTGTCCGAGGGGGAGTTCTCATTCGAGATCGTTCCGCCGAAGGCTGGCTCCTACCGACTTCAGCTGACGCTGATTGACGTAGCGGGACTGGAAAGCGAGCCATTCGAATTTTCCTTCGAGGCCTATCCGCCGACCTCGCCTGTAATCGACCGAATGACGTTCCCCGGATCGATTGGCATGAATGAGAACCAGAACGGCCTCGTTAGGTTCGAGGATCCCGAAGGCGACATCGTCGAGGCACGGTTTGAGGTCATCGAAGGCGATGCGTCGACGATCGTGCTCGGTCCCAGTTTGAGCTTCGATCCCGAGGTCGAAGGCGAAACCGACGGCGCGTTCCGGTTTACCGTCCGCGTGACACAAGCACAGACCGTCACGCTGCGACTGATCCTGGTCGACGCTACGAGGCGGGCAAGCGAGCCATACGAGTTCACGTTCGATGTGAGGTGATTCTGATGTACGAAGGACGCAAGGCGGCACCGGCAAGATTCAGAGGACTCTCCATTCCTGTGCTGGGGATTCTGCTGTTATGCATTGTCCTCTTCTCCACCGCGGCGTCGGCGGATTGGGCGAAATGCGTCCAGGCCCGGCTCGATGGTGACATGAACGCGATCCAGCTTCTCGTGACATCAGACGAGAAGGGGACGGTGACGTTCACCATCGGCGAGAACGTAATCACCTTCGCCGTGCGCGCGAATGTGGAACTCGATACCGGCCGTCTTCGAATCGACAAAGCCGAGTCTGTTGTGGCCGAGCTGTCGGATGCCGTCGGCGCCGTGACAGCACGGTGCGAATTCCCGGTTGTGCTGCTCACGAAGCAGTACGCTGTCTTCTGCTGTGACCAGGCTCCGCCCGTGATTGACTTGGTTGTAGAACGAGTCAATGGCGGAGCGGTCATTGGATGGGAGATTACCGATGCCTCATCGGGCGTGAGTCAATGCCGGGTGGCTTTGGTTGTCGGCGGCGTCGAGCGCGTTCTCTCATCCGACTGCAGCGGGAGCCGTACGATCTCGGTCGGGGAGTTCGGTGTAGGAACCCACGAAGTCCGAGCCTGGGCCATTGATCGCGAGGGAAACGAGACGTCGGTTCACCAGGAGGTCGTGCTCAAGCAACTGACCTGTTCGATCTCCGGCCAGGTCATCGATTCGGAGACGCGCGCACCCCTCCCGGGGGTGACGGTGGGCCTCGCGGGCGAGAAGCAGACGACCGATGCAGAAGGACGTTTCGCCTTCAGCAACGTCCCGTCCGGCAAGCACTACCTTTCATTCGAGAAGCGTGAGGAATACATGAGTCGTTCTAAAAGCGTCACGTGTCGGGGCGGCGCTCGGACAATCAATGTCTCCCTTGTTCCTATTCCGCAGGCCGAACCCGCGCCGGCGGTTGAAGAGATCACCCTCTCTTGGACTCCAGATCCCGCTGATTCTTCGAATGAGTGGACGGCGCACATTAGCGAGACGGTGACGCTCTATTTACGAGCGCCTGTGGGTAGTCAGTGCGCGCTCCGCTGGGATTGGACCGGGAATCGGGATCTCCCGCGGATGGCGTTCGCAGGTGTCACGCTAGGTCTCAGCGTGAATAGCAGACAGGAGCCGGCTGATGCCTGCTTGGAGACTAATGGCTGCGAGTACTCGGTGAGATTCCTTGCTGGAGGGGACAGCAACTACCGTGCCGTCGACATCCAAGCCTATGCTGTTCTGTCTGGCAACAGGATTCTTGTATCCGAGGTACTGACACTCTACATCGAGTACTAGCAGCCCGTTGATCTATTCCACTTCAAGAAGTGTCTCCGGCTGGGGGCGTGGATTGCGAGTGAAGGCGACGGAAGTAGCTCACTGGTTGTGAGGTGCCTCCAAAGGACAGCCCGCAGAGCCAAGTCCTGTTGAGGTCTCGTTTTGCGCTACCCTCATCGACCGTTGACTCACCTTGCGTCGGCCTATCGACATTGGCGGCCTTTCTTGTCAACGGATGCCTTACTCCGCTCCAGCCGCGCGTCCCGCATAAATCAACGGGCTGCTAGGAGAAGTTTGATCGCACGAAGCCGCCTCTTGAGTGCGAAGGCCGGAGTCTCGCGATCACGTAGATGGCTTCTCCGACTGCGGCGGAGACGGTGATGAGCTACAGCTCCAACATCATGTGGATGTCGTCGGGCTCCTCGGCGAGGAGCTCTGGATGCGGGCTGTCGGTTGGCTGGAAGCCTTGATCAAGATAGAAGCCGACGGCGGAGCCGCTCGGCGTGGCGGAGACGTAGAGGGCCGTTGCGCCGTCGTCTCGAGCGAGACGGACAACCTCCTTGTAGAGGCGTGACGCGATGCCCTGCCTGCGATGCCCGTCACTGACGTGAAGCAGCCCGAGTTGTCCCATCGTCTCGGTGAGCCGCGGCCGGTAGATGGCGATTCCGACGAGGAGATCGCCGTCGAAGGCGCCGATCGCCGTACCATCAAGCGCAAGCAGCTCCTCGGCGCCTCGGATCATCTGACCGAAGCTGTGCTCGCCGTCCCCCTCGACCCATCCGGAATCATTCCATCGGACCGACATTTCGATGAGGCCCGTTCCCTCCTGTCGGTATCCGACGCGGATCTCCTCCGTGCGATCGATGTCGCGGATCTTGCCGAGTTCGCTTGCGCTCAGGGCACGCACGAAAATCACGCGGTCTTCTCCTTGGTTGCACGCTGATCAAGCGACGAGCGGCGGTGCGGGATCGCGTTTCTCTCTTGGCTGTCTCTGGAAGCTGTTGCCTTCGTTGTCTTGGAGGTGCTCATATGGCTACTGCGTTGTAGCCGGCATCGACGTGGTGTGTCTCGCCTGTTACGGCGCCGTCCTGCGGACGGCGGATCGCCCTTGCGTCCGTGTCGCCGATGGGTCGTATTCCTTTCATGGTCTGCGACGTAATGTCACGCGGCGACGGCATGGTATCCCGCATCCACGTGGTGTGTTTCACCTGTTACGGCGGAAGACAGGTCGGAGAGAAGGTAGACGGCCGCTTTGCCGACCTCGTCGGTCTCGATGTTTCGGCGGAGCGGTGCTGTGCTCTCCACTCTTTCGAGCATCTTGTCGATCCCGCCGACGGCCATGGCCGCCAGTGTCCGGCAAGGGCCGGCGGAGAGGGCGTTGACGCGAATACCGGCTTCGCCGAGCTCGGCGGCCAAGTAGCGAGTGGCTGATTCGAGCGCCGACTTGGCGACGCCCATCACGTTGTAGCCTGGCGTTGCCTTCTCCGCACCGTAGTAGGAGAGCGCCAGGATCGAGCCGCCGTTCGGCATCAGTCCGCGAGCACGGCCAGCGATGGCGATCAGCGTGTATGCAGAGATGTCGAGCGCTTGCTGGAAGACGGCGCGCGGCGTCGATGCGAAGGTGCCGAACTTCAGGAATGCGCGGTCGGCGTAGGCGATCGAGTGAACGATGAAGTCGAGCGATCCAAACTCGGACTTCACCGCAGAGAAGAGCGTATCGAGATCCTCGTCCTTCGAGGCGTCGCACGGATGCATCCACGGCGTGTCCGTGCCGAGATCGTCCAGGGCCTTCTTCACGCGCGCCGCCATCTTGTCTCCGGGCAGGTGTGCGAATGCGCAAACGGCGCCGTGAGCGACGGCGTTTCTCGCGATGTGCCACGCGATACTGCGTTCGTTGGTAACGCCGAAGACCAGGCCGGTTCTCCCTTCGAGCAAAGCCATGGCTATGTCCCCTTTCGATCACCGACAGGCTTATGCAACGGTACTTGCTCCGAGCGGAGGCTGCAAAGGGGGCGGTATCCTCCAGCCGCTCGAGCGACGAAGGAGGGTGAGATGTCGAGGTCCTTGACGGGATTGATCGGCGTGACGTGCGTAATCGGGGAGGCGTCTCTCCTGTTCGGCGGAAGGCGCCTCCTGTGGATGGAGAGGGTTCTCACCGAAGCCGAGGGGGACATCAACACGGCGCCGATGGAAGCTGAGGTCGCCCGGATGTCGTTTGAAATCGCTGTCGGCATGCGGGTCCCGCTGATCCGACCGATCAGTATCGGGCTGGCGATTGGCGGTGGGGTCAGGCTGGCGCTCGAGACGATCCTGTTGGTGCTTGCGCTCTAATCGATTAGATTACCCGCCGTCGGGGTTGTCTGGGGCCGGCGAGTCGTCTGGAATCGGCAGGCTGTCCGGGGTTGGTAGAAGCTGTTCGAGGATCTCGTTGACTTCATCGCATGGCGCGTCGTCGTCGAGTCGCTGCATGATGAAGCGATGTTGCGTAGGATCCGGATCGTGCCATTGCTCGAACGGCATCATCAACATGAGGTCGGTAGCGCCAATGACGGTCTGCTCGCTCGTCCATTCGATCGCTCCCTCAACGCGATTCGATTCGATGGAATGGCTGATGATGCGATAGCGAAGGCGCTGAATGACGTGCGTGTCCCCTGCGATGAGTCCGAGAGCGACCACAGGAACAGTGAATCCCGGGACTCCGTCTCCGTCCATGTCGACGACGCGAGGGTCATAGGGGCCTACAGGAAGCGGGTCGGTGTGGGGGTTCTCAAGGATCGCGCCCCGGACTTCGACGTGCCAGTCTTGGAGAAGCTGCCATTCCCCCTCGGAACGTTCTAGCCGAGCCGTCCGCGCATCCGGCTGAAGAGACGAGATCACCGAACCGGTGATTTCGCTTGCCAGGAGCGTCTCGTCACTCAGGACCTCTGTTCTGCAGTACGTGTCGTGCATCGTGACGTCGTTGCCGTCTTGCTCGACACGCACAAGAACGCCGACAACTGCGGTGATGAGCGTCTCGCCGAGGAACGGTAGATTGGCGACCTCGGGCATGAACTGAACCATCGCCCATGTCCCCGAGAGGTCGGGGGGGCTCTCATCCGCGGCGAGGATGGGAGCAGAGAGCAGGAGAACGACCGACAGGACCAAAGGCCAGCGTCCAAGAGGCCGGTTCGGCGAGTCTCCTTGGCTGCGAAAGAGCATGGGACCTTCCTTTCGTAGTCCGTGCACGGCGTTCGATGGCTCGCCCTGGTTCGGGCGGTGCCGCATGCCTGCGCGTGCATTTTCCCAGCTTACGTCGGGATCCGCCAGGTCAATCGGCGAACTCCGGCGGACCAAGACCCGGACGACGTGCTACGGAACGGTGGTGCCGGCGCCAGCCAGCACGCGTCCACTCAGGGTGAGGCACAACAACGCACAGCGGTATCTGGTCTCCCGTTTTGGTAGCAGGCTGGATCTTGGCTACCATCAGGCGTGCCGGCGATGTCGAGACATTTCGAGAGCGGGGAAGGCTGAGCAGGAGGGCGATGTGACGATCGAGTTGGAGAGAGAGGTCGAGCGCCGCCTGCTCGCCTCGATCAAGCGATACTTCGAGGAGCAGCTCGAGACGGAGATCGGGGATCTCAAGGCAACTCTCCTTCTCCGATTCATTCTCAAAAAGATCGGGCCATGCATCTACAACCAGGCGATCCATGATGCGCAAACGCACCTCCGCAACGTCGTCGAGGAGATCGATGGCGTATGCTTCGAGCCCGAATTCGGCTACTGGAACCGCTAGAAGCTCCCCCGCCAAGCGAACTCACCGCCCTGCAAGCACCGCGTAGTCCCGTGTCCATCTCGTTCTATGGGCACGTCTGCTGTCACTACGAGAGACGTGAAATCCTAGCGTGAGGTTTCAGTTGCCTATCGATGACACATCTATATGATAGGTGTCGAGGTGATCAGTATGAAGCGGTTGTCCTTGCTGGTAGCCGTCGTATTGTTGGGGGCCCTTCTTCTTGGGGCCGTGGCTGAAGGGAGCACGTTCTTCGACCGGTCGGTCTTCATCTCGCAGGTTCGCGCGGCGTTCAGGCCGCTTGAGGCACTCCTTCCCGAGGGAGACGCGTTTGACTACGAGAAAGCCGCGTTCTTCTCCGGCGTTCTCAACGGCTCCGAGGAACATCTGGTCGTAGTTCTGCTTGCGTCCGACTCGGTCTCCGTCGAAAACGCGAGACGGCTTCGAACGGACCTGACGTGGGAAGACGTCGGGAAGCTTCCGCTGTTTGCGATCATGGTTCTTCCTCCCACGGATTGCATACGGGACACGGAATACAACGTTCCCTATCTGGTTCGAAGCATCAACTGGGACGAGGCCGAGGCGATTGACGAGCACGCGCGCTTCGTTCGCGACGTCGAGACGTGGTGGGAGCCTGAGATCAATCAGGGACTCTGGTTCAAGTTCTCGGGCAACATCAAAGTGCACCTGGAGACCTGCACGACGGCCTCGATGAATCAAGTGTAGGAGGTGGCGATGCGGGGCGACGCCCAACGCATCCATGCAGCCCTCGTAGAGGATCTTGTCGCGTCGGGTGCGCTCCTGTCGGAGCCCATCGAACGGGCCTTCCGGCGTGTTCGCCGTCATCGCTTCCTCGAACACTGGTACCGCCTGGAGGCTACGCGCCTCCAGGCGGTTTGGCGCCGCGTCGAGTTCGATCGAGAGGACCCCGACGAAGAAAGTCTCGCCAAGATCTACTCCGATTGCTCGCTCGTTACGCGGGTCAACGGATACCTTCCGACGGCCTCTTCCTCTCAGCCTTCGCTGGTTTCACGGATGCTGGAGTTTCTTGAGATTGCGCCGGGAATGCGCGTGCTGGAGATCGGTACGGGCACAGGCTACAACGCCGCCCTGCTGAGTGAGGTGATCGGTGACCCTGAAGCCGTGTACACGGTCGAACTTCAGCCAGATGTCGCCAAGCGGGCACTCGACGTTCTCTCCCAGGAAGGCTACGGGGGAGTCCACGTGCTGAACGCCGACGCCGTCTTCGGGTTTCCCGAGGGAGCGCCGTTTGCCAGGATCGAGGCGACGGTTGGCTGCTCCGACCTCTCTCCTCACTGGCTGGATCAGCTTTCCCCGGACGGACTCATGCTCATCCCTCTCCAGCACGGACATCTGCACCCGCTGGTCCAGGTTGTGGCGGGAGATGAGCATCCGATACGCCCGATCGGCCGAGCCATCGGACACAGCGCATTCATGCCGATTCAGGGGAGCATGGCCTGGGCCAACCCCTGGCAGAGCTACCTTATTGGAGGGTTGCCGAACGGCTCGGCCTGGCGACGAGAGCTGCCCATCTCGCTTCCGACGGGCGAGGCTGGCGTGGATCCACTGGACGACGAGACGCATCGTGCTTTCTACTTCTACTTGACGCTCTCGTCACGCGAGCTGTGGCGTACGAACGAGGGCTACGGCCTGGCCGATCCCGAGGGGCGCGCAACCGCGGTGATCGCCAGCGACGGGCTCGCGGCGCACCATCGCGAAGGCGGCAAGACGTGCGCCGAACGCCTGTGTGACCGCTTGGAGGACCTCCTCTATTGCTGGGAGCGACTCGGACGGCCGACCCCGGAAGCCTACGAGATGGAGTTCGTGTCGAAGGAAGAGATTCCCTCGCTGGGTGTCGAGCCGGGGAGGGAGTGGGTAATCGAGCGGCCGTACTACTGGCAGGTCGTCCGGCTCCCTTAGAAGACCAGGCACGTCGCGTGATTCTCTCGTGGATTACACTCCTGAGGCGCCCGATTGCCCAGCTACCTCTCTCCATGAGCCACTAGGTCTGCGACGTCCTCCAGAGACCCCGTGCGAAAGTGCCCGCTAGCGATTCCGATCGACGTGCTTTCGCCAGATCGTGAGGGCGTGCGTAATTGGGTCGACGACCTCGACGTCTCGATCGGCGAAGTAGTCGTTTGTGTTGACGAGATCGCGGAGGAGGAGATCAAATGCGTCTTCGTTGTATCGAGGGTCGACCGCCTGGGGAAAGTCGATGATCGTCGCGTGCTCTTCCCAGAGAAGGATGTTGAACGCCGAGAGGTCAGCGTGTACTCGATGGTGTTTGAGGAACAGCTCGACGTTTCGCAGGATCACGGCGTAGAGACGCGCCGCGTCGGCCGGTTCGATCGGCTGATTGACCAGGATCGGCGCCGGATGGTCTTTGTCCCCGATGTACTCCATCAAGATGACCGGTCCGTGATGGGCGTACGGCTCGGGGACGTCGCCTCCGGCGTTGTGGAGGACCTCGAGCGTCTTCATCTCGTGCGAGATCCACGCGTCGAACTTCCGCACACGTCCACCCGGCGTCTTCCGACTGTGAGCCCGCATCTCGCGTGCGTCGGGGCGCGCCCCTCGCTCTCTGCCCTGCTGGTAGACACCGTCGCGTCGGAAGCTTCGGCGTTCGTAGGGACGGAAGATCTTGGCGGCCACAAGATCCTGGCCGAGAGACGGGTCGGCGCGGCACAGATAGACGGCGGCCTCCTTCCCGCTCTTGATCGGCCGGACGACCTCGAGAAGAAGGTGATCCTTGATCAGCGGCTCGAGACTCGCTAGAAGAGCGTCCTCGACGGTGAGACCCTCTTCTTCCTTCGGCGTCGCGTTTCGAAGTCGCTCTCGCTCCTGCTCTTGCTCCTGATTGGGATCGCTCTCCTCGATACGATCGACCATCACGTTCAGGAGGCGTCCGGCTCGATGAGGGCGGCGTGCGCCTTCTTCAGCCAGTCGATGATCTCGATCTGTTGCGGACAGACGGACTCGCAGGCGCCGCACTCAACGCACTGATCGGCGCGCTCTTCCGGCTTCATGAATCGGTTGTAGCCCATTCGCGCCCGGTGTTCGTCCCCGTACATCTTGAGGTCGTTGTAGGTCGTGAAGATCCTGGGGATTGCGACGCCGCTCGGGCAGGGCATGCAGTACTTGCAGTTGGTGCACGGAATTGGCGACAGCGCGCGATACGCATCTCGAACTCTATCGACGAAAGCGATCTCCTCTGGGGTAAGCGATCCGACCCGAGCACGGTCGGCGCTCGCAAGGTTCTCTTCCACGTGCTCCATTGCCGACATCCCGGAGAGGCACAAGGAGACCTCCGGCTGGTTCCACAGCCACTGCAGCGCCCAATCGGGCTGGGATCGCGCTACAGGAGCGCTCGCCCATAACTCGGCGATCGTTCCGGGCGGCCTCCGCGTGAGCTGCCCGCCTCGAAGCGGTTCCATGATGACGACGGCGAGACCCTTCCCCGCCGCGTAGTGCAGTCCCTCTCGCCCGGCCTGGAATTCGATGTCCATGTAGTTGTACATGATCTGGCAGAAGGTCCAGTCGCCGGCGTCCACGATCTCCTTGAACGTCGCCAGGTCGTCGTGGAACGAGAATCCCAGATGGCCGATGCGACCGCTTGCCTTCGCCTGTTCCGCCCAGTCGAACACGTCTAGATCACGCAGCACCGGCCAACGGTCCTTGTTCAGCCCATGCAGAAGGTAGAAGTCGATCCGGTCGGTCTGAAGGCGCTTCAGTTGTTCGTTCAAGTAATGGTCGAAATCCTCGCGCTTCTCGGTCAACCAGACCGGCATCTTGGTCGCGAGCTTAACCTTCTCGCGATAGCCGTCTTGAAGAGCCCGTCCGACGACCGGCTCCGATTGCTCGCGATGGTACGGCCACGCTGTGTCGACGTAGTTCACTCCACCGTCGATGGCTATACGAATCATGCGCGTTGTCAGTTCTTCGTCGATCTGGGCCGGATCGTCGTCGATCGTCGGTAGACGCATCGCGCCGAATCCGAGAGCGGACGGCTTCCAATCAAGCTTGCCGAAGGTGCGGTACTGCATTTGAGACCTCCCGCAGGCATGGTGGCCGATCCGGGTCGAACGCGCAAGAGAACGGCAAATCCCACCGTATTCCCGCATGTGCCTCTCTGCGAGGAAACGCGACCGGAGGCGTTTGCTCGCAGGAGAAACGGGCCGCGATGCGCGACCCGCTCGGAGCTCATCGGCTCCTCGAATGCTACGTCTTTCGCACTGGTTCGCAGATGTCGACGATGTGCTTCTTCTCAGGGTGTTGGTCGGGGTCGTTCAAGTAGAGCTCGTAGCAGAGCCGCTCGGTGTCCGGCTCGTGTTCGTTCTCGGGCATCCACTCGCCGACGAGCTTGTCCCACGCGTCGCCGTACTCGCTGGGGTCGATCTCGACGTACGCGACGGCATACGTGCCGCCGGGAAGATTCATCGAGCCAATGT